>JAFPTK010000100.1 GCA_017400305.1 Lachnospiraceae bacterium
GGGGGGATATCTCTTGCGCAAGCGGATAGCAGTGATCGTGGGAGAGGCTGACTGCGAGTACGCCATGGAGCTGATTCCTTATCTTTATGAGGAGGCAGCGGGACATGACCTCGATGTGGTAGTCTTTGGCAACTATGGTACCTACGATAAGAATCTGACGTTGTATTCCGACGGGGAACAGTCGGTGATCAACATACCGGATATCGCGTCGTTTGCGGGGGTTGTGGTGGAAGAGAGCCGTCTCAACATCCCGGGAATGGCGGAACATCTGTATGAACATCTGTCTCAATATACGGATCGGGTCCCGATCGTCTATCTCAAGGCGGTCAGGGAATGCTGTTTCGGTGTACTGGCATCCGATCGGCATGCGATCCGGATGATGACTTCCCATTTCATCAATCAACATGGATTTCGGAGGATCTTCCATATGGCCGGCAGGACCGATCTGGAAGATGCTCATGAGCGGGAGCGCGGCTATCGCGAGGCGATGGAGGAGGCGGGACTCCCGGTCGGTGAGCACATGGTATACTGGGGGGACTACTGGTATAACAAGGCCGGCGAAGCGCTGGAGTTCTTTTTGCAGGAGGATGGCGAATATCCCGAAGCCATCGTCTGTGCCAATGACTATATGGCGATCGCGATCCTGCGGGAGTTAAAAAGGCGCGGGAAACGGGTTCCGGAGGATATCTGTGTCTCCGGATACGATAATATCGACGACAGCAAACTGGTAGAGCCGGCTCTTACGACGGTCGAAGTACCCAAAAAGGAGATGGCGCGGATCGCGGTTGACACCATTGTGCGGTATCACACAGGGGAAAAGCTGCCGGCGGTCCAATACGCCGAGAACGGTTTTGCGGCTCATATGCGTGACAGCTGCGGCTGCGGCGTATTTGACGGGCATCAGAATCTGGCCCGCAAGATCCGCTATATGGAGTACCATTCCTATGGGATGGATATGGGCGTCTGCCTGGAGAACGGCTTGCAGACCGCACTCGATATGGATGAGATCTACAGTGTGGTGGACGCATATTTCCGGTACAATCGCGCGGCTGTGGGATTTCTGTGTCTCTGTGAAGATGCGATACGCGGAGCGCGCCGTGCGATCGACCGGATGGACGTGTACACGGACAGGATGCTCCTGAAACGCGTCTTCTACCTGGACGAAGAACGAAACTACGACTCTCCGGATCTGACCTTTGACCGGCGGCAGCTCCTGCCGGATGTGTATTTTGAATCGGAGAAGCCGCTCCTGTCCTTTGTCTACCCGATCCATCTGCTCAACCATGCCTTTGGCTACCTGGTCCTGCGCTATGAAGAGGACAACTGGCCCAATAAGTATACCCAGGCGTATACCCATGCCATCGGCAATGCCATCGATGACTATAATATCCGCAGTGAGTATATGGATATGGATGTCATCCGGCAGATCTATCTGATGGATGAGCTGACCAAATTGAGCAACCGGCGGGGCTATGAACAGAATCTTCAGACGGCGATGGATCGTGTCAGGCGGAGAAAGCTCACGATGACGCTGGTCAGTATCGACCTGGATGATCTGAAGACGATCAATGATAATTACGGGCATGCGGAGGGCGATTACGCCATCGTCCAGGTGGCGGAGGCCATCCGCGGCTGTCTGCAGGAGGGGGAATCCGCCGCACGATACGGCGGTGACGAATTCGCAGTGATCCTGCTGGCGGATCACAAGGGGCGCGGGGAGGTCTTTGAGGAGAAGCTTCGTGACCGCATCCGGGAGGCGGATGCGCATTCCGAAAAGCCATATCCCATTCATGCCAGTATCGGCTGCTGCGAGGTAAGAAGCGTGCAGGAAGATATGACAAAGATCATGCGGAAGGCCGATGAGCGGATGTATGAGCAAAAGAGGAGCTATAAAAGCCTGCACACCGGGGGAATGAAAGAGCCTGTTCCGACTGACAGATGACGGTGCTGCGTGGGAGGAGATCAAGACAGATGAAAAACTGGAAAACCTGGCAGATCATGTTATTAACAGCGATATGTGTGTGCCTGAACGTATGCGGAAAACTCATCTCCGTATGGCTGGAGCTGCACCTGTGGTCAGATTCCTTCGGTACGGCGCTCAGCGCCTACCTCTGCGGGCCGGTGTGCGGGGCCATGGTGGGACTTGCCGGGAATCTCGCATACTGCACCATCAATCCGCTGTCGGCCGGGTATTCCCTCACCAGTATCGCACTGGGGATCATCGTCGGGATCGCGGCGCAGCGGAAATGGTTCGACCGGTTCTACGGCTTCATGAAGGCCGCTACGCTGGTGATGATCACGGCCCTCATCGTGTCAGTTCCCTTAAATCTCCTGTTCTCCGGCGGGTATACCGGGAATCCGTGGGGAGACGGTGTGATCAACTATCTGCTGGACCAGGAGATCTGGCCGATCCTGTGTTACATCCTGGGGCAGCTGGCCATAGAGTTCGCGGATAAGGTGCTGACGATCGCCGCGGTCTATCTGGTGATCCTCTTCCGGCGCGCAGGCAGCGAAAACGAGGAGGATAAGCCGATCGGGAAGGCCGGTGCCGCGGGGGGATTGATGATCCTGTGTCTGGTGCTTTCCCTGCCGATGTCCGCCAAGGCTGCACCGTCGCCGGAAACAGAGGCGACGGACTACAATGATTATGTCCAGAGTGTCTACAGCAGTAATAACGGTCTGCCCTGCGGCGAGGCCAATGACATTGAACAGACCAATGACGGCGTCCTCTGGATCGGTACCTATGCCGGTCTGTACCGGTACAACGGAAGAGAATTCCGCTGGGTGGACGATTATGAATCCGTCAAGAATGTAAACTGCCTGTACGTGGACGAAGAGGGACGCCTTTGGATCGGCACCAATGACAACGGTCTGTCCATCGTGATCCGTGAAAAGGTCGTCAATGTGCTGGATCAGTCGAGCGGTCTGCCCTCCAATTCGGTGCGCTGTATCGTCCGGGCGACGGATGGGTATTACTATGTCGGAACCACCGGCAGCATGCAGGTCCTGATGATGAACAACGGCTTGAAGGCCGTGGGAACGCTCGATGAGATCAATTACGCCGACAGTATCGCCGCCGATGAGGCCGGGCATGTGGCGACCATCGCCTCCGACGGGCGGCTGTTCCTGTTGAATCAGGGGGAGATCCGCGCCTCCGAGAAACTGCCGGACGGGGAGGAACAGTACAACTGCTGCGCTTTCGCACCGGACGGACGGCTGATGGTGGGGACCTCCACCAACCATATCTATTCTTATGATGTATCGGGCGATGATTTCAGCAGACAGAATATCACAACCTGTGAAAATGTTACCTGCATCAATAATCTGAATTACCTGGATGACGGAACGCTCTTTATTTCCACCGACAGCGGGATCTCCTATATTGATGCGGGCGGATATCATCAGCTCAACACCAATGATTTCAACAATTCCATCGACAATATGCTCTATGATTACCAGGGGAATCTCTGGTTCACCTCCTCGCGGCTGGGTCTCCTGCGGTTAGCCAAATCGCCCTTTAAGGACGTCTACGGCGCCATCGGCATGGACCGCCGCGTCGTCAATACCATCGTCTTCTGGCGGGACAGCTATTACATCGGAACCGATAAGGGACTGGATGTGGTGGACAGAGCCTGCCGCAGACAGCTGGAGAATGATCTGACCGCGGAGCTCGACGGCATGCGTATCCGCTGCATGTATGTGGACGGGGATAATCATCTGTGGGTCTGCACCTACGGCAACGGCCTGATGGAATACGCACCGGACGGGAAATCCTGGGCATACAACGCGGAGAGCGGCAGCTTCGGGAACCGGGCCCGTATCGTGACCGGTCTGTCTGACGGGACGATCCTGGCAGCAGGCGATACCGGGATCAGTTATATCAGGGATCATCGGATCACCCGGACGATCCGCAATGAGGACGGTCTGATCAATTCCATGATCCTGACGCTGACGGAATTGAGCGACGGAACGATCCTGGCGGGAACCGACGGCGACGGGATCGCGGTGTTAAAGGACGGTGAGGTGGCGGATCTGCTCACCCGGGAGGACGGACTCTCCAGCGGCGTCATCCTGCGGACGATCAAGGATCCCAAATCCGACGGGGTATTCCTCGTCACCAGCAACAGTCTGTGTTATCTGGAGCCTGACGGATCCATCCGCGTGCTGGATAAATTCCCGTATTTCAACAATTACGATATCTGGGTCAAGGACGAGGATACGCTGTTCGTCATGTCCAGCGCCGGCATCTACGTGGTGGAGCGCGACGAACTGGTGGCGGACGGCGAGATCGCCTGGGAGCTTTTGGATGCACGGAGAGGCCTGGGAACATCCCTGACCGCCAATTCGTGGAACTATTACAACGGGAGCGGAGAATTATTCCTCCCCTGCGATACGGGCGTGTATATCATTGATGTAGAAAAATACAACAGCGATGTCCGTTCCTACCGGATGCAGCTGGCAGCCGTCCGGCTGGACGGTGCCGTACAGCCCCTCCCCCGCATGGGGGAGATCACGGTGGGACAGGGGATCAGCCGCGTGGAGCTGGCGCCGGAGATCCTTAACTATACCGTACAGGAACCCAACGTAGGCTATTTCCTGGAGGGCTATGATTCACAGTGGACGATCGTGCCGCAGAACAATCTGAATAATATCATCTATGTCAATCTGCCTGCCGGGGATTACACCTTCCATCTGGCGATCTTTGACAGCGCCGGAGAGCGTGTTCTGGAGGAGCGAAAGTTTGAGCTGGTCAAAGAGGGAGAATTCTACGAGAAGCCCGGCTTTGTCATCTACATGATGACCCTCCTGTCTCTGTTCCTGATCTGGTTTACGTGGTTCGCGGTACAGCGGCAGCTGAATCAGCAGCAGATCAAGATCAATATGGCCAACGAGACGGTCATGGCCATCGCCAACGCCGTTGATGCCAAGGATGTGCGTACCCATCAGCATTCCCTGCGCGTCGCCGAATACTCCGTGCTGATCGCGGAGGAGATGAACTGTTTCCCGCGATGGCACCGCAGAAAAGAACTCTCCAATCTCCGAAAGGCTGCCCAGATGCATGACATCGGCAAGATCGCCATACCGGACAGCGTGCTCAACAAGGTGGGGAGGCTGACGGACGATGAGTACGCGCAGATGAAATCGCATACCGTCCGCGGGGCGGAGATCCTGAAGGATTTCACTCTGGTGGAGCATGTCCAGGAGGGTACGCGCTATCATCATGAGCGCTATGACGGCCGCGGCTATCCGGAGGGCCTGAAGGGGGAGGAGATCCCGCTCTTCGCCCGGATCATCAGTGTGGCCGACACCTTTGACGCCATGACCAGCAACCGTGTCTACCGCAACAGCATGGATACGGATTACGTCATGAACGAAATGAAGCGCGGCCGGGGAACGCAGTTTGACCCTGAGGCGCTCGATGCCTTCCTGCGCCTGATCGACAAAGGTGTGATCAATCCGGACGCGATCTACGCACAGAAGAGCGCGGAGATCCAGCAGGCGGATCAGGAGGCACAGGCGGAATTGAAGCGCCGCGTGGAGGAGGATAAGAAGATCCAGGCCGCGGAGATGCAGGGCAAGGAAGGAGCGGAAGGATGAAGCGGGTATATTTTGTAACAGCACTGGCTTGCCTGATCGTACTGGTCGCGTTTCACGGGATCTTCCGGCTGCTCAATATCACCGGAGGGAGAGATCATCTGAAGATCGGGTTTATCTATGACAACGATGAGAGCACCCCGTATACCTACAATTTTTCCCTTGCGAAGGACGCTCTGGAAAAGAAATACGGAGAGAAGGTAGAGATCGTAACGAGCAGCAACGTCCTGGACGACGAGATAGAGGAGCCGCTCAGGGAGATGGCCGCGGGGGGCTGTGGCATCATCTTCTGCAACGGCTACAGTGAGAAGGTGCGAAGGCTTGCACCGGAATACCCGGAGATCGAGTTCTGCCAGACCTCCTATATGAACATGAGCAGTCAGAAGGTGCCGGACAATTACCATACCTTTAAGGGAGAGGCTTATCAGGGCCGCTATGTGAGCGGGATCGCGGCAGGAATGAAGATCCAGGAGATGATCTCGGAGGGGCTCCTTAAGGAGGAGCAGCCCATGGTCGGCTTTGTGGCGGCGTTCCCCACGTCCGAAGTCATTTCCGGGTACACGGCCTTTTTGATGGGGGTGCGCGCCGTCGTGCCGAACGCGGTGATGCGGGTCGTATACACGCACACCTGGAGCAGCTATGCGCTGGAAAAGAGTGCGGCGCAGCGGCTGATCGCCGACGGGTGCGTGATCCTGTCGCAGCATACCGACACCATCGGACCGGCGATCGCCTGTGAGGAGGCCTTGGAGAAGAGTCCGGTGTATTTCGTCGGTTACAATCAGAGTATGTCGGAGGTGGCCCCCGGCTCGTCTCTGGTCACCTCGCGGATCTGCTGGGAACCCTATGTCCTGTCGGCCGTGGATGCCCTCATGGCGAATAAGAGGATCGAGTCGGTCGTCACCGGGACGATCCATGGAAACGATGCGTCTGCGGGATTTGAAAAGGGGTGGGTCGAGATGCTGGATCTGAATCTCCAGGTTGCCGCACCCGGGACGCAGGAGGCCATGGACGGCGCCATCGATCGGTTTCGGCGCGGAGAGGTCGACTTTGTGTTCCGCGGGAATTATACCGGGGTCAATCCCAATGATCCGTCCGACACCCTGAACTTGAAGACGGGCTATATCGAGAATGAGAATACTTCCTATCCTCTCTTCCGCTATCTTCTCACGGATATCATCACGATCTGCGAGTGATCAAAAACGGGGACGATCGCTCGTCCCCGTTCTGTATTTCCGATAATCGTAAAAGCCGGATCAGAAATCCACCTCGGTGTCGTAGTAGCAGCACTTGAGGAGCTTCTCCATCTCCTCCTGGCTGGGCTGGCGGGGATTGGAGCCGGTGCAGGCGTCGCCGATCGCGCGCTCCGCGATGCCGGGAAGTCTCTCCAGGAAGACATCCTCGGGTACGAAGCCCTGCTCCACCGGATAGCTGTCCGCGCCGTAGTTCTTGATGCAGTGCGGGATCTTCAGATCGTCATTCATCCTGCGGAGCTCCTTGATGAGGAGAGCGACCTTCTCGTCGTCGTTAGATCCGCCGAGATGCATGTAATCCGCGATCACGCCGTAGCGCTTCTTCGCAGCAGGATCCTTGGCGTTGAACGCGATGACCTTGGGCAGGTACATGGCATTGGCCGCACCGTGGATGATATGTGCGCCCTTATCGGCAAAGACCGCGCCGGTCTTGTGGGCCATGGAGTGCACGATGCCTAAGAGCGCGTTGGAGAACGCCATGCCGGCCAGGCACTGTGCGTTGTGCATCCGGTCGCGGGCTCCCATGTCGCCGCCGAAGGATTTCACCAGATCCGCCTGGATCATCTCAATGGCGTGGATCGCAAGAGCGTCCGTATAATCACAGTTCGCGGTGGATACATAGGCCTCGATGGCGTGGGTCATGGCATCCATGCCGGTGTGTGCCACCAGCTTGGTGGGCATGGTCTCCGCGAGCTCCGGGTCGACGATCGCGATGTCCGGTGTGATCTCGAAATCCGCGATCGGGTACTTGGTGCCTTTCTCATAATCCGTGATGATGGAGAAGGCGGTTACCTCGGTGGCCGTGCCGGAGGTAGAGGAGACCGCGACAAACTTCGCCTTCCTGCGAAGTTCGGGGATGCCGAAGACCTTGCACATGTCCTCAAAGGTGCAGTCCGGATATTCGTACTTGATCCACATGGCCTTGGCCGCGTCGATCGGAGAACCGCCGCCGATGGCGATGATCCAGTCGGGCTCGAACTTTAACATCGCTTCCGCGCCCTTCATGACGGTCTCTACGGACGGATCAGGCTCGATTCCCTCAAACAGCTCAACCTGCATGCCGGCCTCTTCCAGATACTTCTTTGCGCGGTCAAGGAAACCGAACTTCTTCATGGAGCCGCCGCCGACGCAGATGATCGCTTTCTTTCCCTTGAGGTTCTTAAGCTCCTCCAGGGAACCCTTGCCGTGATAGACGTCTCTGGGTAATGTGAATCTTGCCATACCGATGATCCTCCTTCTGTGATGTGTTGTGATGAATAGTGATAAGTTGACTTCGGCCCCGGACAGACTGTTCGAGGCCGGATTTCATTATAGCAGTATTTTGATGGAGGGTCAACGAGAACCACACAGCCATTTTTGACATTTTTGACCGGACACCTCGCGATGTGTTAAGATGGATTTGCTTATGAATGGAATCCATCTGCGGACGCCGGCAACCTGGGTGTTGATCGGCATCAATATCGTCCTGTTCTTTCTGGAGGAGCGCGCCGGCGGCAGCACCAGATCCGAAGTCGCGCTGCGTTTCGGCGCACAGTACACGCCGAAGCTGGAAGAGAAACAGTACTACCGGCTGTTCACCTCCCTGTTCCTGCATTTCGGCGTCTTTCATCTGATCTGCAACATGTGGTCCCTGTACAATCTCGGACCGATCGTGGAGCTGTTGTTCGGCTCCTTCCGGTTCCTCGTGATCTATTTCATCTCCGGTCTCTGCGGCAATCTGCTCACCTGGGCCGTGGAGAAAAGGAGCGGGCGGAACGCGGTTTCCGCGGGGGCCTCGGGCGCGATCTTCGGACTCCTGGGGGCGATGCTCATCCTGGCTCTTCACCCGGCTCTGCGCGGATACTTTTCGTTAAGGAGTATTCTCTTTACCCTGCTCATCAATGCGGCCTACGGGATCAGCAATAAAGGGATCAACGGCAAGGCGCACCTCGGCGGGTTTCTCGGCGGGGCGGCGGTGACGATCCTGTTCGTGTGGTATCTCATCTGAAAAAGGAACCGCTGCGGCAGGGGCCGGAAGCGCCTTCCTGACCATCGGAAAGGAGGATTCATATGGGAAGTGACAATCATCTGGGGCTCATCGCGCTGGAATCCTATCGGGACAAAGCGGAGCGGATCGATCAGATCCTCTGTGAATGGAGAGGCCATGATTCCAGTCTGATCGATGTCCAGTGCCCGCGCTTTGCCAGCGGGGAAGCCAAGGGCGTGATCCGGCAGTCCGTGCGGGATAAGGATCTCTATCTCCTGGTCGATGTCTGCAACAATTCCCTCCGGTACAAGATGGACGGCGATCTCAACCGGATGTCTCCGGACGATCATTACCAGGATCTGAAGCGCGTCATTGCGGCCTGCGCCGGCAAGGCGAGACGGATCACCGTCATCATGCCGTTCCTGTATGAAAGCAGGCAGCACCGCAAGACGGCGCGGGAGTCTCTGGACTGCGCCGTGATGCTCAAGGAACTGGAATCCCTGGGAGTGGATAATATCGTCACCTTTGACGCGCATGATCCCCGGATGCAGAATGTCCTGCCCCTCAGGGGGATCGAGAATATCTCCCCGGCGCTGCAGTTCACCCAGGCGTTGCTGACGGAGTACGAAGATATCACCATCGATCCCGAACACCTCATGTTCATCGCGCCGGATGAGGGAGCGACGGAACGCGTTGTCTTCCTCGCCTCGGTCTTCGGTGTCAATATCGGCATGTTCTTCAAAAGGAGAGATTACGCCAACATCGTCGACGGGACCAACCCGATCATCGCGCATGATTTCTGCGGCGGCAGCCTGGAGGGGATGGATGCCATCGTGGTGGATGACATGATCGCCTCGGGCGGCAGTATCATCGATGTGTGTCATCAGATCCGGGAGCGCGGTGCGAAAAGGGTGTTCATCTTCGCGACCTTCGGCCTCTTTTCGGGCGGTCTCGAAAAGCTGGACAAGGCCTATGAACAGGGACTCTTTGACCGGATCTTCACGACCGATCTCGTCTATCAGAAGCCGGCGCTCTTTGAGAAGCCGTATTATCTCAGCGTCGGTATGAACCGCTACATCGCGGCGATCATCGATACCCTCAACCGGAATGCCTCCATGCAGAAGATCACCAAACCCGAGGAGCGCATGCGCGAGACCATCCGGACCTATCGGGAGCGGAACTCGTGAAGCACAGCCCGGTCGGAAGGAGCAGGCTTTGAATATCACACAGATCAAATATGTACTCGCGATCGCAGCGTCATCGTCCATGCGGGAGGCGGCCACCAAGCTGTTCATATCCCAGCCGGCGCTTTCCTTAAGCGTCCGGGATCTGGAGGAGGAGCTGGGGATCCTCCTCTTTGACCGGACCAACAAGGGGATCACGCTGACGGCGGAGGGCAGGGAGTTCCTAAGCTACGCCAAGAGAGCGGTGGGACAGTATGAGATCCTCGAGGACCGGTATCTGTCCGGGAACAGCGACAGGGAGAAGTTCTCGGTCTCCACGCAGCATTACAATTTTGCCATCAAGGCATTTGCGGAGGTGGTCAGGAACTACGATCCCGGCCGCTACCTCTTTTCCCTCCACGAGACCAAGACCCGAGAGGTCCTCGAGGATGTCCGGACCATGAAGAGCGAGGTGGGGATCATCTCCTTCTCCGGGACGAATGAGGGCGTGCTCAAAAAGCTTTTCCGGGAATATCAGCTGGCATTCACCCCGCTCATGCAGAGAGAGACCTATGCCTATGTGTGGAAGGATCACCCCTTTGCCGGCAGAAAGGAGATCTCACTGGAGGAGCTGTCGGAGTATCCCTGCGTGACCTTTGATCAGGGGGATGAGAGCAACCTCTATCTGACGGAAGAGGCCATGGCGGACTATGATTTCCGCAAGATGATCAAATCGGATGACCGGGCGACCACCATGGAGCTCATCTCCGAGCTTCACGGCTATTCCATCGGCTCCGGGATGCTGGCCGGGGATGAGGCGATCCTCAAAGGGATGGTCTCCATCAAGCTGAAGGAGGAGGACACACTGGTCATCGGCTATATCGTCCGAAAGGACAGCAAGATGTCCGTCTACGGGAAGGCCTACGTGGAGGAGCTGCTGAAATTCCGGGAGGAACTGCCGTAAGATCCGGCTGCGATCCGGCCCCCGCTGTTCGCGGGGGGTCTTTTTTTGTCTTATGCGATAAGTTCCCCTTATCACAAACGATCAATTCTCTGTCATTTTCAGATCCTCCGTCTCATGGTAGAGTTACGTCAGAATCCTACGAAGGGAGGCGACGAGATATGCGAAACTTCAATTCCGTGAAAAAGATGTGTTGCCGAATGTGTACCTCCCGGGCGGGAGCGCATGAATCTTCCATGCGCCCAAGTGAGATGCGATGTTGAAGCCATCATCCGATCGCAACTTGTATGCCCGGGAGCCGAGAGAAGCACCGGGTTTTTTGATGCCATAAGCTGCCGGCGGGGCCGGCCACCAGAGAGAAAAGGAGAAAGACCATGAGCGAATACAGATTTGAAACCCTGCAGTTACATGTCGGACAGGAACAGGCGGATCCCGCGACCGATTCCCGCGCGGTCCCGATCTATCAGACCACTTCCTATGTGTTCCACAACAGCAAGCATGCGGCGGACCGGTTCGGCCTCGCGGATCCCGGCAATATCTACGGCAGACTGACCAACAGCACGCAGGATGTCCTGGAAAAGAGGCTCGCGGCCTTAGAGGGCGGCAGCGCGGCCCTGGCGGTGGCCTCCGGTGCGGCGGCGATCACCTACACGATCGAAGCGCTCGCCGCGAACGGCGGACATATCGTCGCTCAGAAGACCATCTACGGCGGAAGCTACAATCTCCTGTCTCATACGCTTCCTCAGTACGGCGTCGAGACCACCTTTGTGGATGCGCATAATCTGCAGGAAGTGGAGAGCGCGATCCGCGACAACACCCGGGCCATCTATTTAGAGACCCTGGGGAATCCCAACAGCGATATCCCGGACATCGACGCGATCGCGGAGATCGCGCACAAGAGAGGGATCCCGGTGGTGGTGGACAACACCTTCGGCACACCGTATCTGATCCGGCCGTTTGAGCACGGCGCGGATATCGTGGTCCACTCTGCGACCAAATTCCTCGGCGGTCATGGCACGACGCTGGGCGGCATCATCGTTGAATCCGGGAAGTTCAACTGGAAGGCGAGCGGCAAGTATCCGGCGATCGCAGAAGCCAATCCCAGCTATCACGGCGTATCCTTCTATGATGTGGTGGGACCTGCGGCGTTCGTCACCTACATCCGCGCGATCCTGCTAAGGGATACCGGCGCGTGTATCTCTCCCTTTAATGCGTTCCTCCTCCTGCAGGGTGTAGAGACACTGTCTCTCAGGCTTGACCGGCATGTGGAGAATACGAAAAAGGTGGTGGAGTTCCTGGCAAAGCATCCGAAGGTCGCGAAGGTCAACCATCCGGCTCTGCCCGATCACCCGGATCATGCGCTTTATGAGAAGTATTTCCCCAACGGCGGCGGCTCCATCTTCACCTTTGATATCAAGGGCGGACAGGAGGAGGCCTGGAAGTTCATCGACCATCTGGAGATCTTCTCGCTCCTTGCCAACGTAGCAGATGTGAAGAGTCTGGTGATCCATCCGGCCACCACGACACATTCCCAGCTGTCGGACGAAGAGCTTGCCGATCAGGGGATCTTCCAGAGCACGATCCGTCTCTCCATCGGAACGGAGCACATCGACGATATCATCGCGGATCTGGAAAAAGGGTTTGCGGCGATCGGGTAAAATCTGAAACTATTGGTGGTCCTGTGGTATAATACCGGTACAAAAGGCCGGGGGATCAGGGAGCATCGCAACAGAGTACAAAGAAAGAGGGGTCTGTCATGGCAAATATCTACAAAGGAACCTTAGGACTGATCGGAAACACGCCGTTGGTAGAGGTGGTCAATATTGAGAAGGAGCTTGGCCTGGAGGCGACCATTCTCGTGAAGTTGGAGTACTTCAATCCGGCGGGGAGCGTGAAGGACCGCATCGCCAAGGCGATGATTGAGGATGCGGAGGAAAGAGGCGCCCTGAAGGAGGGGGCGGTCATCATCGAGCCCACCTCCGGGAATACCGGGATCGGCCTCGCGGCCATCGCGGCTGCCAAGGGCTACCGGATCATCCTCACCATGCCCGAGACGATGAGCGTGGAGCGCAGGAATATCTTAAAGGCCTACGGCGCGGAGATCGTGCTGACGGAGGGCGCGAAGGGCATGAAGGGAGCTATCGCCAAGGCGGAGGAGCTGGCAAAGGAGATCCCCGGCAGCTTCATCCCAGGGCAGTTCGTCAATCCCGCCAACCCGGCGATCCACAAGGCGACCACGGGCCCCGAGATCTGGAAGGATACGGACGGCAAGCTGGATATCTTTATCGCAGGCGTGGGGACCGGCGGGACCGTGACCGGCGTCGGCGAGTATCTCAAGGAGCAGAACCCCGATATCAAGGTGGTGGCGCTGGAGCCTGAGGATTCCCCGGTGCTCTCGGAGGGCAGAGCCGGAGCGCACAAGATCCAGGGGATCGGCGCGGGCTTTGTCCCGGATGTCCTGAACACGAAGGTCTATGATGAGATCTTTAAGGCATCGAATCAGGATGCGTTTGATACGGCGAAGCTTCTGGCCAAAAAGGAGGGCATCTCGGTGGGTATCTCCTCCGGCGCGGCGCTCTTCGGAGCGATCCAGCTGGCGAAGAGGCCGGAGAACAAGGGCAAGACGATTGTGGCGCTCCTTCCGGACAGCGGCGACCGTTACTATTCCACGGCGCTGTTTTCCGAGTGACGGAATCGGCTGACGCAGCAAACCTGACACTCCCCGGTGCGAAAGCGCCGGGGAGTTTTTTGGATCATTTAAATTTCCCAATAAAACTGTTTTCGGCGGTGAGATCTAATGGCGGTTAAGGGGCGAGCGATTCCGCCGGGAGATTGCCGGTGATCTCGTTAAGAGTATCTCGTGCTTCCGCCAAAAAGCCCTTATCATCCGGCGCGAGTCAAAACTCGTCGTGGCGCAACCGGAGACTGTCGTCGGGAGGCTCCGACTCCGTCTCCGATAAGCGCCACTTCCTCAGACACGTGACTCGCGCCGGATCTGCTTTTTGACGGTGCGCACGGATACTCTAATACTCGATCAAGGCAATCTCCCGGCGGTATCGCTCGACCCTTTCCTGCGTTTTTCTGTCCCGCAATGAAAACAGTTTCCTCTCCGCCACGCCCGAGGCCGGTCAAACCACGCTTTCGCAAGCGCCTTTCCGGATGACCGGATGGTTTTCTGCTGTCCGAAGGATAAGATCCGGTCAGGAATTAGTCCTTCGCACACGAAATGGCGGAATCTGAAAAACTCTGAAAAAATGTTGATTTTAACTACGCCATGCGTATATATAGATAGAGAGGGCTGTGAACCGCCCGATCAAGTTGCGGGGAAGATATTTCAAAAAGGGCTTGACACGTATGATTCCTGAGGCTATCTTCAGACAGACAGACAGACAGACA
>JAFPTK010000101.1 GCA_017400305.1 Lachnospiraceae bacterium
GAATATCAAAGAGGAATGGGGGAGGACCCCCTACGGGAAGCTCCAGGACGACTGGCCGAAAGACGAAAACGGTGATTTTGAGGAGCCGGTATTCCTGAAGCACTGTGCTTCCACGGATATGGAGGACGATCTTCTCGTCAATATGCTTGCAGCATACGGCATTCCCTGTATCCGTCAGTATCCCAACAACGGACAGCTGGGCCGTGTGATCATGGGGATCAGCGGCAACGGCGCCGATCTGTATGTGCCCGCGTCCATGGCGGAGGAAGCCAGAACTCTTTGTGAAGGAGAAGTCCGAAATGAGGAGAACATATAAAGAAGAGTACCAGCACTGGCTGGACAGTCCCGCACTCAATGAGTCGGAATGGGAGGAACTCAACTCCATCGCCGATGATGAAAAAGAGATCGAGAGCCGGTTTTTCGAGCCGCTCTCCTTCGGTACCGCCGGCCTCCGGGGGACGATGAAGCTGGGACTGCATCATATGAACATCCACGTGATCCGTCACGTGACCCAGTCGTTTGCCAACGTCATCAACAACGAAGGCGTGGAGACGGCACTGAAAGGCATCGTGATCTGCTACGACTGCCGGCAGAACAGTCAGGAGTTTGCCCGGGAGGCGGCCTGTGTCATGGCGGCAAACGGCATCAAAGTCCGTCTGTTTCCGTCCCTGCACCCCACACCGGAGCTGTCGTTTGCCATCCGGTATTACGGTGCGGCGGCCGGCATCAACGTGACCGCCAGCCACAATCCGAAGGAATACAACGGATACAAGGTCTACTGGTCCGACGGTGCGCAGCTTCCTCCTCAGAAGGCGGAACAGATCGCCGAACAGATGGAAGAGATCGACCTGTTCAATGATTTTTCCACCTGCGATTACGATGAGGCGGTGGAAAAGGGACAGATCCTCCTGCTGGATGAGGAGACGGACGAGGCCTTTCTCAATCGTGTTCTCGGACAGGCCATCGACCGGGACGCCGTTGAGGCGGTGGCAGACCGGTTCAAAGTGGTGTATACCCCGTTCCACGGGTGCGGATACAAACTCATTCCGGAGGCGCTGCGGCGTCTCGGGATCCGGAACCTTTATCCCGTAGAGGAACAGATGGTCATCGACGGCACATTCCCCACGGTGGAGAGCCCCAACCCGGAAAATCCGGAAGGTTTTGCACTGGCGGTGGAGCTGGCCAGAAAAGTGGGCAGTGATCTCATTATCGGCTCGGATCCCGATGCGGACCGTGTGGGTGTCCTGGTGCGGAAAGGGGAGGAGTACATCCCCATCACCGGCAACCAGATGGGAGTTTTGCTGCTGGATTACATCATCAAGGCACGTTACCGTACGGAGACCATGCCGGATCATCCCGGCGCGGTGAAGAGCATCGTGACCACGGAGATGGCGAAGGAAGTCTGCCGGAGAAACAGTGTCCACATGGAAGATACCTTCACCGGTTTCAAGTTCATGGCGGAACGCATCGCCCAGTGGGAGCAGGAAGCTTCCTATCAGTATATTTTCGCCTATGAGGAGAGCTACGGCTACATGATGGGCGATTATGTGCGGGACAAGGATGCGGTCACGGCATCGGTGCTCATCGCGGAGATGGCAGCGTATTATTTCGGCAGGGGCATGACCCTGGCGGACGCCATCCAGGAAAAATACGAAGAGTACGGATATTTTGAGGAGAAGACCCTGAATCTCGTCATGCCGGGGCTGGACGGCCTGGAGCGCATGGCAAAACTGATGGATGATCTGCGGAGAGAACCGTTCTCCGTGATCGCCGGTACCGGCGTGGAACAGCTGCGGGATTATCTGGACGGCAGTGTTTCGGTGGCCAATCTGGGAAAAGTCGGAACGACATCCATAAAGGGATCCAACGTCCTTTATTATGATCTGGCGGACAATACGAGTTTCATCGTCCGTCCGTCCGGAACAGAACCCAAGATCAAGATCTATATCCTGGCGGACGGTTCCAGCCGTGAGGAAGTTCAGGAAAAGATCGCCAGATATCAGGAATTTGCGGAGAAATTGGCACAATGAATGAAGAGCGGACAAGCATAGGATTCCTTGCCCGGCTGTTCGGTACGTTCGCGAAGGTCGGTGTCATGACCTTCGGCGGAGGGTACGCGATGCTTCCCATCCTGCAGCGGGAGATCGTGGAAGACCGCCACTGGGCCACGGAAGAGGAGCTGATGGACTACTACGCGGTAGGTCAGTGCACCCCGGGGATCATCGCAGTGAATACGGCGACCTTCATCGGACAGAAGAAAGCGGGGATCGCCGGAGGGATCATGGCCACACTGGGCGTTGTGTTTCCCAGCATTGTGATCATCCTTCTCATCGCATCGGTGCTTACGCATTTTGCGGACGCCCCGGTGGTCCGGCATGCATTTGCCGGGATCCGTGTCTGTGTCTGCGTTCTGGTATTCAATGCCGTTGTCAAGCTGTGGAAAGGCGCCGTCAAGGACAAGGCGGGACTCTGCATCTTTGCCGTTGTGTTCCTCCTTTCCGTGTTTCTGGATGTGTCTCCCGTGGTGTATGTGATCATTGCCGCGGTGACGGGCATCCTGCTGACTCAGATGGGGGTGCGCGGAAAATGATCTACCTTCGTCTGTTTTTTGAGTTTTTCAAGACCGGTCTGTTTGCCGTGGGCGGCGGACTGGCAACGGTGCCGTTTCTGTATGATATGGCGGACAAGACCGGATGGTTTACCCATGGCGCCCTGGCGGACATGATCGCGGTGAGCGAATCCACTCCCGGACCCATGGGTGTGAACATGGCTACGTATGTGGGATATACCACGGCGGGCATTCCGGGCGGAGTCATTGCGACGCTCGGCCTGTTTATGCCTTCACTGATCATCATCATGATCATTGCCAAGGTGCTCCAGAAGTTCCGTCAGAACAAGTATGTGGACGCCGGTTTCTACGGCCTGCGGCCCTGCTCGCTGGGGCTGATCGCCGCGGCGGGATATCTGATCTTCCGGCTGGCACTTCTGGATCTGGATGCCTATGCCGTTTCCGGATCCGTGAGAGACCTGTTCCACTGGAAGGCATGGATCCTGGCGGCAGTGCTCCTGATCCTGACGAATCTGGTGCCCAAGGTCAAGAAGGTCCACCCGATCTTCTTCATCCTGGCGTCGGCTGTGGTGGGCATCGTATTTGCCTTTTAAATGGATTTTTTACAAAAACGTCCTTCGGGGCGTTTTTTCTTTCCGTAATTTCCGGATGCCGGGATTACGCAGTGGAATTTGACAGCGGGTCTGTGATAGAATATCTACGGCTTAAAGCCGATTTTAGATCTTTAAGAGGTTTGTAAATGATCGAGAAAGTTATTGAAGTGGAACGGATGGAACATGTCATCAGCGTGTTCGGGTCCTTCGACCAGAATCTTCGTCTCATCGAGGAAGAACTGGAAGTGAAAGTCATCGACCGGGACAACCGTATTCATATCTGCGGGGAACCGGAGGCCGTAATGCATGCGGAGAAAGCCATCAACGGTCTGCTCACCCTGGCGGCGAAGGGAGAAAACATCGACGCGCAGAATGTGCGGTATATCCTGAAGCTGGTGCGGGAAGGCCGGGAGACCAAGATCAGTGATCTCGCCGGAGATGTGATCTGCATCACCGCCAAGGGAAAACCCATCAAGGCAAAGACCCTGGGACAGAAGAACTACTGTGATTCGATCCGTCATAATACCATCACACTGGGCATCGGACCGGCGGGAACCGGAAAAACCTATCTGGCTGTGGCGGCGGCAGTCGCCGCATTCCGCGCTGAGGAGGTCAACCGCATCATCCTTACCCGGCCTGCGGTGGAAGCGGGAGAACGCCTGGGATTCCTTCCCGGTGATCTGCAGAGCAAAGTCGATCCGTATCTGAGACCTCTTTATGACGCTCTGTTCGATATGCTGGGC
>JAFPTK010000102.1 GCA_017400305.1 Lachnospiraceae bacterium
AAAGAAACCGAAAACATAAAAATAATAATGCGTCAGGGATCCCGCCAGCACGCAGAAAAACCACGGAAGCAGAAACCGTTTCCCCTCTTCCCCCGAAGCGATCGTCTTTGCATGCAGATAAAGGTACCACGCACAGAAAAACGCCAGCATCATGTACATCCGCGGGAGATCGCCGAGTCGCTGATAACAATACAGCAAAGACAGCAGAAGGATTGACGGCGCCGCATAGAGTCGCCCACCTGGATACAGGATCTCCAGGATCCCGATGATCAGCAGATCGATCCCAAGCAGAAAGACGGTATTGATCACCATGGAAAACATCTGTGAATACTGTTCCGGAAAAAAGGAAGAAATGAGATGCACCAGCGAATAATACAGGATCGGGTGATTGTCGATTCTCTGATGCCAGTACACGGACGCAAGATCAAACCGATCATAAGGCATCACCGTATACTGTTCCGTGAGGATCCTGCTATCGATCCATCCGTTGTTCTCCGGATAATATTTCCAGGTATAGTCTACATAATTGAATTCGTAGGGATTATTGGCCAGCAAAAAGGTAAACAGACCATCCCCTCCGTTACGGATCGTTGTCTGCAGCCAGGTCACACCCGCAAGCTGCAACAGGATGAGAAGGACTAACAGTATCTTCTCCCGATTGTTCTTCCATAAACCGGTCATTCCGTCAGAGGCTCCTGATCCGCTCGATGGCCCGGACGCTGTTCTCGTAACTGCCGAAGGCGGTGAGCCGGAAATAATGCTCGCCGTGGGGGCCGAAGCCCGACCCCGGTGTACCGACGACCTGCACCTGCTCTAGCAGCCGGTCAAAGAACTCCCAGCTGGTCAGCCGATCGGGGGTCTTTAACCACACGTAAGGCGAGTGAACGCCTCCGTAAACCTCGTACCCTGCCTCTTCCAGCCCCTTCCGGATCAGGCCGGCATTCCGCATATACCCGCCGATCAGCTCGCGGATCTCGGCCTTCCCCGCCTCGGAGTAGCAGGCCTCCCCGGCGCGCTGTACGATATAGGGCGCACCGTTGTATTTCGTACCGTGGCGTCTGGCCCAGAGGCTGTGCAGCTCCACCTCCCGGTCGCCCGACCGCGTCTTCAGATCATGGGGGATCACCGTCGCGCCGAGGCGCAGCCCCGTGAACCCGGCATTCTTGGAGAAGGATCTGAGCTCGATGGCACAGGTTCTGGCGCCGTCACACTCGTAAACCGAGTGCGGGATCCCCTCCCCTTCCCGGATATAGGCTTCATACGCCGCGTCGTAGATAATCACCGCCCCGGTCTCATTGGCGTAGTCCACGAATCTCTGCAGCTGATCTTTCGTGATCGCGCCGCCGGTGGGATTATTCGGGTAGCAGAGATAGATGAGATCCGGCTTCTCCTCGGGGAGTTCCGGTACAAAGCCGTTCTCCGCCGTGCAGGGCATGTAGATCACCCGGCTCCAGATGCCGGTCGCGGCGTCATAGTCCCCCGTCCGTCCCGCCATCACATTGCTGTCCACATAGACCGGATAGACCGGATCACAGACCGCGATCCGGCAGTCTCTGCCGAAGATCTCCTGGATATTGGCGGAATCACTCTTGGCTCCGTCCGAGATAAAGATCTCATCCGCCGCGATCTCGCAGCCCCTCGCCTGAAAATCATGCTCCGCCATCGCCTCCCGGAGGAAGGCGTAACCCAGATCCGGCGCATAGCCGCGGAAGGTTTCCGCCACAGCCTGCTCGTCCACGGCCTTGTGCAGCGCCGCGATCACAGCCGGCGGCAGCGGTCTGGTCACATCGCCGATGCCCAGGCGGATGATGTCCGCGTCCGGATGTGCCTCCCGATAGGCCGCCACCTTCTTGGCGATCGTGGAAAACAGATAGCTTCCCGGCAGTTTCAGATAATCCTCATTCACTTTCATGCTTCGTCCCCCTTGTTAACCTGTTTCTTATCTCCGATCCTCTTCACCGTCTCTGTCAGTTTACCGCCCAGACACAGATACAGAAGCATCAGAACACTCACGATCTCAGAAAGCCTCCAGAACCATGGTTCGCAGAATCTCACGGTGACCTCTCCGGAGAAGCCGGCCGGGATCGTGACCGCAACTCTGCGATCCTCCGCGGAGGAAAGAGGCAGTCGCTCTCTCCCGCCGGCAGAACCGTCTCTCCCATAGGCGCGGTAACCGCGATATGCCCAGAGCGGGAATCTCACTTCCTGCGGTCGATCTGTCGGATTCGCGATCTGTGCCCGTACCGTCGTACCGTTTCGTCGGATCAGCTCCGCAAGCACGCCTTCCGCTGTCTCGAGCCCCGGCGTCGTATCGGACAGCGTCCCGCTTTCTCCTTTCAGCGAGAATTCCGCATGGTAGGAATCATCCAGCCGGTACTCTCCCAGCTGATGCACCACCCTGCCATCGCGCACCACATCCTGAAGATATTCCCCGCTCTGGAGGACAGTCACCGTGATCAGGACGGATGCGAGCAGGACACCAGAGGCCGGTGTGATCGGCACAGCGCTGTGTCCTTCCCCGGACGCCGCACTCGGCGCGTCCGTCAGGATCTGCACAGAGACCGCCGCCAGGATCGCCAGAAATACCGATGCGTAATTCAATACGCGCCAGGAGAACTGGATCGTCTCGACCGCATGATACAACGCCGGAAGCTTCTGTGCAAAGGAATGCAGCGGAAAAAGCTTTGTGGAGAACCAGAGGCAGAAAGCCTCCAGGATCAGGACCTTCCATCCGTCAGAGGTGCGGAATCTCCCCTGTCGCTCCGCCAGCCCGCAAAACAGGAGACCGGCCGTCACCGCCAGGATGATCAGAGAGGCAAATCCCAGATACGCAAATCCGCCGGCCACCTCCGCCGCGTCCGGCAGTGTGAGGAACAGTTCCGTCGGTCTTAACCCATATCTCCACATCACAAATCCGCGGCTCACGTCCAGATCCATCGTCAACAGATAATCTGCCAGCGGGACCAGAAACCAGAGTGACAGAGCAAGCGCCTTGCCGGCTGCCCGAAAGAGCGACGGCAGGACCTCACGGTCCAGTGTACGACGGATCCACAGAAGACACAGAAGCAGGATCATCACACCGGTGATCAGCGTCGAGATCACGTGAGATCCGATGATGGCCGCCAGCGCAAATGCCAGTATGTTTTCCGACTTCCTGCGATCCTCCCTTTCCGCCCCGGTCCGCAGGATCCCCCACATTCCCAGGATCACGAGCGGCAGAAAGCTGTACGCACCGAACTCCCCGAACATCGAACCGGAATATGCCATACTCAGACGATAGCCGATCAGGGTGCAGACCACACTGCCGGTGATCCCCGCCAGCCGGGATCCCGCGATGTTCCGACAGGTCAGATAGGAGAAGGCTGCCGTGCACACGGTCATCAGCAGAATGTAGCCTTTCAGACAGGCGGTGAGAGAATATCCCAGCAGATATAACAGGGCCGAGGGCAGAAGGAGCAGATCGCCGTATCCGACGCCGACGGCATACCCGTAACCGTGCCCCCATGCCTGGATCTTCACCGGGAAAACACCGCTCCGGATCCCCTCTGCGAGATAGAGAATGCGGCGCATATGGTAATACAGATCATCGCCGAAGTAGAATCCCTGTTCCAGCATCGGAAAACAGGCAAAACAGACGATGCCGGCAAGCAGCATGACGACCAGTCCGTGTTCCCTTCGCCAGGCTGAGAAGGCCTCTTTTCTCCGGATCTGCAGCCACAGGAGCAGGTCGATCAGGGTAAACAGCAGGAGCAGTCCCGACAGATCCCGCAGAACGGAATCCCCCGTCATCCGCAATACCGTGATCTCCCGGACCAGCACATACTGGCCGTCGATCCCGGGATCGATCTGACAGAGCACGCGGTATTCGTCTGCCGCCGTGATATCTGCGCGATAGGTGACCGTCGCATCGGCGCCAGACAGGAAGGGTTGCTCACTCTCCACCAGTCTGGCCAGCCCCCGGTCATTGGCGTCATCGGCGGCCACCACACGGGAAACCGTCTGTCTGGGGTGACTCCACGAAGGGCCGTTGCTGTCAAACCGGACGGTGATCCGGTAGACGCCGCGTTCGGCCGGAAAGGCCGGTGTCGCGACACAGGCGCCGATCGAATTATCCACGTAGAACCCCGGCTGGAGGACACCGCCGAGCAGCCCGTCATCCCCGTATCGATCCGTGTCCGTGAATAGATCCTCACTCGAATAGGAGATCGTCTGATGATAAGCGAGCGGCTTCAGCCAGAGAAAACCAATCAGCAGCTCAACCGCCAGTATGAGGATCGGCACGATCCATCTTCTCATCCCACTGTTCATCTCTTCTTCCCGCTCTCACCGGCGGCCACGAGGATGCGCTCGCTGCGCGCATGCGGCCTCCCGCCGGTATCCATGTCCATCGCCGCAAGAAAGCGCAGACCGGAGCGCGCCAGGTACTGTTTCATCTCGGATAACAGATATCCCCGCTGGAGATGCGTCTCCTCCACACGGACATAGCGTCTGCTGCCTTCCCGTCCGTCGCTCCCGCCGCGGCGACCCGCGGCCGGCCCGCCTGTCCGGTTCGCAAGGTCCTCCCGTGCAAAAAGGGTGAGCTCACACCGGTTCAGACTGCGCTTCTCGCTCCAGGTATTGTCCCACAGATAGGAGATCTCCTCCCCCGTCTCGCCGATCAGCCGGGTCCCCAGCACATCGCGGTAATAATGCTTCGTATGGAAATCAAACAGGAAGAGCCCCTCCGGATAGAGGAAGCGGTTGACCAGCCGGAATACGCGGATCAGATCCGCGATCCGGGTGAGGTAATTGATGCTGTCGCACAGGGAGAGAAAGGTACCGGCGGTACAGTACAGATCAAGCGCACGCATGTCCTGGCAGATGTAAGGGATCGGCTTATCCCTGCCAGCATTTTTGCCCTGGGCGATCATGAGCATCTCCGGCGATAAGTCGATCCCCATCAGATCGTATCCCCGATCGGCCAGGATCCCGGTCAGCGTGCCGGTCCCGCAGCCGAGGTCCACCACCAGATCCCGCTCTTCTGCCAAAAGCGCCTCTTCGGCGGATGGATCCCCGTCAGCCTTTTCCCGCCCGCGCGACCGGGCACCGGTCTTCCCATCGGCACCGTTCCTCTTCTGCCCCCGAGCGCAGCTTAAGGGAACGCACGCGCGTTCCGGCATATCCGGCCGTGCCGGAGCAGATACCCCGTAGGCACGGATCCAGGCCTCGATCCGATCCGCCCAGTCCTCGTAGGGAACATCAGACATCAGACTGTCATAGACACCGGCAAAACCGGCATAGATTGCCTCCGATGATCGCATCACTCCCCGCTCTTCCCTCTCAGTCTCCGCCGGAGTGATCCTGTCTTCGCATCCGGCCCTGATTCCGCTGTCAAACCACCCCGAACAGCGCCCCAAACCCGAGGGTACAGAGGACGCCGATGATCACGCCGGCCAGGGCGACACCGCCCATGACCGCCAGGATGCTGGTCTTAAAGTCCATATCCAGGATACTGGCCGCGAGAGTCCCCGTCCAGGCACCCGTGCCGGGCAGCGGGATCCCCACAAAGAGGAGCAGCGCCCAGAAAAGTCCCCGTCCCGCCTTGGCCTTGAGCTTCTCTCCGCCCTTGTGTCCCTTCTCCAGACAGAAGGTAAAAAACTTCCCGATCACCGGCTTATCCTTGCCCCACTCCAGCACCTTTCTCGCAAAGAAAAAGATGACGGGAACAGGCAGCATATTGCCGACGGCGATGACGATGTAGGCAAGCAGCAGATTAAAATCCGGATAAGCCGCCTTGATCCCGTACGCCACGGGGATCGCGCCCCGCAGCTCGATGAGCGGGACCATGGAGGTCAGAAATATGATGAGGTATTGCTTCAGTAACATTCCGTTTCCTTTCTGTCATCGGATTTCCCTTTTTCGCCGCGGTTGACGGCCCTGTCCGACTGACGGATGCCTGCGGATCGTGCGTCTCAGCCCACGATCTCCTGCAGCGCCGCAAGGAGGGCGTCCGTCTCCTCCTCCGTCCCGACCGTGATCCTCAAGTGATCCCCGATCCGCGGTGCATTCCAGTGGCGAACGTAGATCTTTCGAGCCTTCAGTGTCTGAAAGACCTCCTCGCCGGAGATCGTCTCATGCTTTGCGAAAAGGAAATTCGCCGAGGATTCCGGGAAGGAAAAACCGAGTTCCCGAAGACCCGACGAGAGCCGCTCCCGTGTAGAAATGATCCTCCGGCAAAGCTCCTTCCAATAATCGACATCGCGGATGGCCGCGGCTCCCAGCGCTATGGCGGGCGAATTCATCGTGTAGGAATTAAAGGAAAACTTCACCGCCTTGAGCGCATCGATGAGCATCCGGGATCCGAAGGCCCAGCCGACGCGGAGTCCCGCCATGGCCCGGGATTTGGAGCCCGTCTGGACCACCAGCAGATTCTCGTACCGCTCGATCAGAGAGACCGCACTCTCCCCGCCGAAATCGATATAGGCTTCGTCCACGATCACCACCTTATCCGGGTTGCTGCGGACGATCTCCTCCACAAAGGCAAGCGGTTCGCAGATACTCGTCGGCGCGTTGGGATTGGGAAAGATGATGCCGCCTGCGTCCTGCTGCCCGATGTAATCCTCCCGGCGGATCTTAAAACCGTCATCGGTGGGCACCGCACGCACCGGGATGTGGTAGAGCTCCGCCCACACCGGATAGAAGGAATACGTCACATCGGGAAACAGCAGATGTTCCCCGTCCGAAAGCTCCGTGAAAAATGTCTGAAAGGCCAGCGCCAGAACCTCGTCGCTTCCGACCCCGACGAAGATCTGATCCGCAGGCACGCCGTAGACGTCGGACAGGGCCTGTACCAGATCCCCCGCCTCGGTATCCGAATAGCGCCGGAGATCCTCACCCGGGAACTCCTTCAGCGCCGCCAGAAGCATTGGCGACGGCGGATAGGGGCACTCATTGGTATTGAGCTTGATGATATCCCTCTCCTTCGGCTGTTCGCCGGGAACATAAGGGGCGATCTGCCGGATCCTGTCCTTTAATCCTCTCATGACAACCTCTCCTCCGAAAGCCTACGCAGGGCGGGCGGAGTCTTCTCCTGCCCTATCTTCCCATTCCGCTGCGCTCTGTTCGTCTCCGAGTTCACGCAGACATTCCGCGGCACCCCGGCACGCAAATTCCCCGCCGGTCCGAATGTCCAGGGACGGAAGAGCCTCCTCCGCCGCCTGCATGAACCACACCGCTGCCTCGGCCGGATCTCCGGCTCTGCGATAGTGTTCTCCCAGCTCCAGACAGAGCTCACTGCTCTTAAACCCGTCATTCATGAGACGCATCGCATACCGGAAGAACTTCTCCGTATCGCCCGACCGGCCCGCCGCGCGAAGCACCACGAGACAGGCCGCTTCCACCGCCTCGCCGTCCTCCTCCTCATCGGCACGCCGTGCGAAGTATTCCGCTGCCGAGTCAAACTGCTGCTGCGTTCCCGCGATATACAGTTCCCTGGCATACAGTTTTAACAGGCGCGTCGACATCGGCACAGCCCCCTGCTCCTCGCGCCGGATCATCTGTTCAAAGATCTTAAGGTCCCGATCCGCATGCTGTCCGTGCGGTTTGTGAGCGATCTCGATCCCGCTGTCATATACGACGGGAGCGAGGCGTACCTGCTCATGAACCGCCCCCTCCCAAACAAAAGGCCGCAAGCGCTTAAACAGCTTCGGCCGATACTCTCTGTCATAATTGTAGACGGACACCTGTGTAAGCTGTCCGCTGTAGTAAAACTGCACGATGTCGGGATCCATCTCCCCGTCGGAAAGCTGTCTCTTTAATTCCAGAAAAAGCTCTCTGTTCTCCGCGTCGATCTCCTCATCCGCATCCGCGCTGTAGATATAATCACCGGATGCCTTGGAGAAGGCGAAATTCCTTGCCGCAGCGAAATCATCCACCCAGGGGAAATCATAGATCTTCGCGTCATACCTCTGCGCAGCCTCTCGGGTCCGGTCCGTGGATCCGGTGTCGACCACGATGATCTCATCCGCGATCCCCTGCAGGCAGGACAGGCAGCGGGGGAGCCTTTCCTCCTCATTTTTCACGATCATGCAGACACTGATCAACATGACGCCCGTTCCTCAGATCTCCTCGTCCTCGACGCCCACCGGCTCTCCGCCGTTCGCCAGCCACTGGAGGTAGGCGTTGATAAAGGGGTCCAGATCCCCGTCCAACACGCCGTCCGCGTTGGACACCTTCTTCCCGGTCCTCAGATCGCTCACCATGGTGTAGGGCTGCAGGAAATAGGAGCGGATCTGACTGCCGAAATCCGTCTTCTTGACTTCACCGCGGATCCCGCCGAGCTTCGCCTCATTCTCCTCCTGCTTTAACATGAAGAGCTTGGCCTTCAGCATCTGCATGGCCTTGTCCTTATTCTGGAACTGGGAGCGCTCATTCTGGCAGGTCACGACGATCCCCGTCGGGAAGTGCGTGATGCGGATCGCGGAGCTGGTCTTGTTGATGTGCTGACCGCCGGCGCCGCTGGAGCGGAACGTATCGATCCGGATATCGTCCGGATTGACCGTGATGCTGTCATCATGTTCAATGACCGGCATCACGTCGCAGGAT
>JAFPTK010000103.1 GCA_017400305.1 Lachnospiraceae bacterium
AGGCCGGCGTATCCTCCGTCTCCAGATCATACAGGAACCGGCAGCCGCCCTCCTCGATCCGGAGAACGTACAGATAAGCCACACCACTGGTATTCTCCCGGATCCGCTCAAGGAGCCGCTCCGTCTCCCGGTACCCCTCTGCTTCCTTTCCCTCCCGGATGATCCGGTTCACACTGTCGGGATCGATGAGGGATGCCGCAAATTCCGCAGCATGGATCGCATTTTGGGTATATTCCTCCCTGGTCCTCTCAAAATGCAGGTTGGCACTGATGATGGTCATGATCAACGTGAGTGCGACGGATATCACAATGAGCATCAGGGTCATCCTCGCCCGCAGGGAGTATCTGCTCTTTCCTGCCGTGCGGTTGATCCGGCGGATCTCCGCGGCAGACAGTGCCTTCTGCCGCCAGCCGCTGTCCCACAGGATCTTTTCCCACTCATCGGGGATGAGATACAGGATCAGCGCGGATGCCCCGGCCGTGAATCCCTTGTCCACCAGGTTGAGTCCCAGGTTGATGGCAAGCGTGCAGAGGAAATAGCGCATCCCCGTCCTGCTGCCCGCCAGGACTCCGGCGATCTCAACCACGTCCGCAAACTGGGATCCGTGAAAGAGGATCCACTGAAAGAGCGTCCCCAGACCGCCGCCGAGGAGCGTCAGAAACAGGAGATAGAGCGGAATGCGGCTCCTTTTCTCGTACCGTCTCTCGTGGATGAACCAGGCCGAGCTCAGGGCGATCAGGATCCCGATCAGATTAAAATACAGAGAATAGGGATTATAGAGGGTACCGATGACACTGGTCGCCACTGCCACAGCGATCCCGCCAAAGGATCCGCACAGGGCGGAGACGACGATCGTTCCCAGCGTGTCCAGATAAAACGGAAGCCCCAGTCGGGTGATCCCAAAAGAAAGAAGGACATTCACCGCTATCCCGAGGATGATGATCCCCGCGCGGAAAATGCCTCTTCTGTCTATGGATCCCGCCCGGTCAGGTTCCCGTGCTTCCGATCCGTTATTACTCCGGTTAATCCTGTTCCCGGACATCCTGTATTCCGACCCCCGCAGCGGACAGGAATACCTTGGCGGCGACCCAGATCAGGCTCGACGGCGGCGGGAAAAAGCTCAGATCCACCGGGAAGACGGGGATCAGCTTTAAGAAGATATTGACCATCGCAAAGCCTCCGGCCACGGCGGTCAGGATGACGATCACCGCGCGGTTTAACTTGATCGCGATGAGCGCCACCACGATACTCGCCGCGATACAGAACAGGATCGCAAAGGGGCCGTCAAAGAAGTCCTTGAGGGCCTCTCTCGCAAACTGGTAGGTCATGATCCCGATGCCCGCCAGATAGACCTTCCAGGCTAACACCGCACAGAGAAGGCCTGCCGCGACCTCGATCATGAGCAGCATCTCGTCACTGGGAACCCGGGCCCACAACAGATCGTGAGTATAGCGGAACCCAAAGCGAAAGGCCGCCAGATACAGGATCACCTTGTAGAGCTTGATCCCCTCCATGCAGACTAACGCCGCGATCGCCAGCATGATGCACAGGATCGGCGCTCCTCTGAGATCCAGGTTGGCAAAGACAGCAATAAAACTGTTGGTAGCTTCGGTCATTTCTGCAGGCATAACAATCCTCCCTTGCTTTTATCCATTATACACCCTGACCGGAAAATCTCAACCGAAATCCTCCTACTGTAATATACGTATCAGATCACAAAAATCTCACGTCAGCGGGTCGATCATCACCGAAGGACACTTTTCCCGGATCCCCCGGATAAAACTTTTCGCCTGTTCGGGTGTCTGATCAAAGAGTGCGACGACATTCCGCGATGCCGTGTAGCGGATATCGATGTCGTGCGGTCCGATCTGCTCCCTGACGGCATCCGAGAGCTGCTGCCACTGTTCGGAGGCGCGATCGCAGGAGGACGCCGTTTCCTCACGCCCCACACCGATGAAAAAGACCTGATAGGGCCGGCCCTTATTCTCCATCAGCTTCATGATATAGCACAGCATCCGGACGTGGGAGGGATTCTCCACCTCCTTGTCCCGGTGCAGATCGGCGTGCATCCGGTTCTCCAGCACCGAAGAGAGTCTCATGATCCCGTTCTCATCCGCCGCGATCCCCCGCACCGTGGCGACATTCAATTCTCCCTCATCCAGGAGCCGCAAGAAGATATCGGTCAGCGCCGGATCAAACTGCGTCCCGGAACACCGGGCAAGCTCCGTGCGCACCTCCTCATCGCTTAAGCGTCTGCGGTAGACGCGGTTGGAGGTCATCGCATCATAGGCGTCGGCGATGGACAGGATCCGTGCGATCAGCGGGATCTCCGTGTCCGAGAGGCCGTCCGGATACCCCTTTCCGTCAAACCGCTCATGGTGATACCGGATGCCGTCCGTGAGCCCCGGGATCCCCGCTCCCAGTGACTGCATGACCTCGTATCCGATCTCCGTATGCGTCTTCATCAGGCTGTATTCCTCCTCCGTCAACCGGCCGGGTTTGTTGAGGACACTGTCCGACACGCCGATCTTGCCGATGTCGTGGACGAGCCCGATGTATCGGACCCGGAGGATATCCTCCTCGGAAAATTCGTAATCGGCGGCCATCTCCCGCGCCAGTCTCGCCGCATAGACGGCGACGCGATCCGAATGACCGCCGGTGTATTCATCTCTGGCGTCGATGGCATTCGCGATGGTCTCGATGGTATGAAAGGTCATCTCCGTGGTCGCCTTTTCCCGGGCCGAATAGGTCTTCACCTCATCATAGATGATCTGAATGACCGTTGCGACCAGCAGCAGGATCATACCGAAGCAGACATAGGTCCCGAACACATGGAACCGGTTGACATAGAAGCCCACCATCTCCGCCAGGGCCAGGACGACAAATGCGGTCATCCCCACGCAAGCGATGCGGTACTCCCGGACCCTCTTCCGGCGGATGTCCGTCACGATGCCGGCGATGGCGGTCACAGCGCAGACCCCCAGCCAGATATGCGAGATGAGGAGGGTCCGGTACAGGGGAACGATCCCGGCCGCGTGCAGCAGGATATTTAACAGGATCTGGAGGAAGGCGGCACATTCCACCGCAAGGTATCTGCGATGATACAGTCTGTGCTGCACCTCATCGAAGTACATACAGGCGAGCACACCGATGAGCTCCACCGTGTAATACGAAAAAAACTGTGACATGGATGGTCTGCGGAAGAGGAACTGCCGCAGGGTCGATTCGCTCAGGACCCAGAGCGCCACATCGATCATCAGAAGCCCCAGTGCCAGCGCGGATCCCGTCTTCCAGAAGCGGCTGACGATACCGGCCGCCAGCAGGAGGATCAGTCCGGCGATCAGCGTGGTGAAAGCGAGGGAATTGACGATCAGACCGTCCCGGATCACAGAGAACCAGACATTATTACCCGGTCCGATCCTGACTTCACTCACAGCGCCCGCCGTCTTGACCGTGATCTCGATCAGGACCTCTCTGCCCGCGTCCGCGGCATCCACCTCCGCCACCACATAGGCGCTGGGAATGTAGAAGGACATATCCGGGATCAGATCGGACGCATACTCCGCGCGGCAGTCTCCGTCGACATAGATCCGGACATCCTCCATGGCGGAGCGGATCATCAGATGGGAACCGTCCGCGAGATCCGCCGGCAGGGTACGGGCGATCCGGATCGTTTCGCCGGGCTTCCGATCGATCCTGGTCGGAAGAGTGACCTCCCGCTCCTTATTCCCCTCGACCAGCATCCAGCCCTCATTCAGCTCCTGTGTCTCAAAGGAGCCGATCGGTGCCTCTCCGTGAGAATTGCGGTCAAAGATCGCAATGACCATGAGGACGATCGTAACCGCAAGCAGGGTGATGACACCAAACCGCCGCAGATCCTCCACGACCCTGGACTGACTCTCCTTCTCCCTGTTTTCCGTGAGTTGTCCCATCCTCTTGCTCCTCTTAACGGTTTGTCCGCTTGACCGCATCGGTCACGTTGGATACCTGGATCAGATAGCCGTCCGCCCGCTTGCCCGAGGGGTGGATCGCGCTGATCTCGAAATGGTAGGCCTCCCCCTTGTACTCAAACGTCTTATTCAGAGATTCGTCGTATTTCTCCGCCTTCATGTAATTCAGGAGCGGCTGGCGCAAAAAGGTGTTAAAGCGCCCGCCGTTGCCCGGGATCTTCTTTTCCAGTTCCCACTGCATGAGCTCCGGGAAGAGCTCGGCCGCATAGTCACTGCACCCCATATATCTCAGATCGCGGTTGAAGAAGATGCTGCCAAGATTCTGATTCGCGAAATCCGGTGCCCCCTGCGCACTGTAGATCGAGAAATTGCTGATCCGTATCAGCAGGATCGTATACACCACACTGGCCAGGGTAAAGGTGAGCGGCAGGAGCTCTATCTCCAGATGGACGGCGCGCTCCACCAGATAGACGCTCACCGCGATCACATCCGAGAACAGAAGCGCGTAGACATTGAATCTGCTGACCACACTCCTGCGGTTTAACGAATACAGACCGATCACGATGCCGGCCAGCGTATAGAGGATCATGGACACCACCTGAACGGTATGCATCGGTCCGTAGACCTTGACGAGAAAGGCCCCCGCCGAATTCCTGTGGTACTCCGCCGACTTGTAATAGATCGGGAGATATCCGATCGTACACACGAAGAGGTAGATGACGATCTGACCCGAATACATCACTAACCGCACCGGCATCGGGATCTGTAGGCGGCAGATGTTGCAGATGATGATTAAGGCAAGCATCGGTGCAAAGCAGCCCGCCAGGTAGGAGAGCTTGTTGGAGCGCAGGGCATCCTCGAGGTTCGGTGACAGCGCCAGCGCGTAGTATCCCGCGCTGCTCATCACGATCACCACCAGCAGCAGGAGCATATGATCGTCCATGGATTTCCCATAGATCGTGACTAACACCAGCAAGGTCAATGCAATACCGATACTGATCAGATATAACACCTTCCGTTCCCCCCTTCAGTCCGCTCTCATCAATTCTTCCGCATGACGGATCACCTTGTCGATGCTCATGGTACCGTACGCGCAGTAGACCGACCCAAAGGAAACATCCAGTTCCCTCTCCTGCGCCAGCTTCCTTGCGCGCTCCACATCCCCTTCGAAATAGGCCTCATCGGTCTCAAAGCCAAAGGCGGCAAAGCCGGCCCCCGCCATGCGATACACATGGCCGTCGCCGAACACCTCCTTCAGACACTGGACCAGCGTGCCCGCCATCCTGTCGCCGGCCTCATAGCCGAAGGCATTGTTGGCGGCCTCGTATCCGTTGATATTGACGGCAAGATACCCGAAGGGAGCCGTCAGATCGAGCCCTCCGTCCACAAACTCCCTGAAAGCCCGGCGGTTCAGCGCACCGGAGAGGGAATCATTGTAGCTGTAGAACTCCAGTCTCTTCTGCTCCTCCCGGCGCTGGATCATCTGCGTCACAAAGTAGGAGATCAGCTCGATGATCGCCGCGGTCTCTTCCAGAAGCTCCTCCGGGGTATCGAGAAATGTCAGGAATCCGATCATCCGGCCGCCGGACTCCAAAGCACCCGACACCAGGGTCCTGATCTGATAGGTTCGCATGATGTTGTACAGGGAAGGGAGCGATTCCCGGAATTCCTCCGGATCCCGGACGATCAGCCGTCGATTGTTCGCCGCGAACATCCGGTACTGTTCATCCACAAACCCCTCATAGGGCAGATAGAGCAGATCCAGACCGGCAGCCTGGAGTCCGTCCCGGTGCCATTCGTAGGTTCCGCGGTACCTGCCGTTGCCCTGATCCTCAAAGATCGCGATCCGGCCGGGCCGCAGCTCATTTCCCATGTAGGTCAGCATGGGCTGTATGCTGTCTCCGGTGGACCCGTAGGAAGCCGCGTATTGCAGCGCCCTGTTGATAAAGCGATCCCGCTCGATGGTGGCGCGGTCTCTGGTCCACCACCGGAAGAACTGCGACAGGGACAGCAGGACGAACACCAGCATCCCGAACCGGGAAAATCTCCCGTAGATTCCCAGCTGCCGCGTGATCAGATACTGTGTCGTATCGATCGCCGCACAGACGAAAAAGATGATCAGTCCGGGATAATAATTCCGGATCCGCAGCGGGATCCCGGCCTCGCGGCAATACAGTCCGTCGTCCACCAGCACGATGACCATGAGGATCACCGCCCCCGCGATGAGGAATGCGATCGCCGGGGCAAAGGAGCGCGCCAGATCCACTTTTCCCAGGAAACGGAGCAGCAGGACGCTTAAAAAGATCGCCATGTTAAAGAAAAACGCGATGTGCAGATAGATCCTCTTCTTCTGTACCGTGATGGAATGGATGAAGCAGACACAGGGATACGCCGCCAGGAGCGGCAGCGTCCGGTTCAGCTCACGCCAGATCCTGACATTTCCCGTCAACAGCTGCATGATCTGGGTATCCATGATCAGGAATGCACCGATGATCAGTGACATGGCAGCCAGTGCCAGGATATCAAAGGGCATATTCTCCTTATCCGGGATACGGAAATATACCAACACCATCACCAGTCCCAGCAGCAGGATGAACAGGGATACCATGGCCGGGACCGACCGGATCAGGATACAGCGGTGAACGTAATCCACGGCGGGTCCCAGGCACAGATTGCGGATCCGTGGCATTCTCTTAAACAGTCCCCGGACATGGATGCGGATCTCACGACCGCTGTCCGTCACCCTGAGCGGGACTTCATGGAAATCCATGCCGTAACCCCGGCCGGTGAGGTTCTCCCCCGTGTGATAGGAATAGATCTCACGGTCATCCACCCATACGGTGATGACCGCATTGTAGGATTCAAAACAGAGACAGTCCCCGTCCGTGAGACTCGACGGCAGAGCCCGATGTATCACGATCTCATTTCCGGACCGACCGACACGGAGATCGGTGATATCCAGGCTTTCCCCCTCCTCTGTCTTCCAGGATCCGGTAAAGTTGCGGATCGCTCCGCTGTTCTCAAAGAAATACGGTACCGTAGTGATCAGGATGTAGGAGATCAGCAGCATGACGGTCAGGATATAGACGGCCACCTGCCACCAGACCGGCCGGATCACGCGGTTTCGGTCGCTCATGTCGCTCCTCCGTTCTCTGATGCCGCGCGCTCTGCGGCAGGCCGCAGCCGATCCGTAAATCCGCGGTAATCCTCCATCACCGCGGCATGGTGCTCCCTGATATAGGCAAGATCGCCCTCTTTCCCGGCCTTTTCCAGTCCCAGTGCCTCTTCCGCCAGCTCCTCCGCGCCGATGATGCGAGCGGAGCTTTTGAGGGCATGCACCTTGATGGTGTAATTCGTCCAGTCCTCCTCCGTATAGAGTCTGTCGATCTCATCGCTCTTTTCCCCGATCGCCTCGTAGAAAAGCCGCAGCACCTCCCGGTAGGACTCCTCCGTCCCGCTGTACAGGATCCCCTGATCCGGATCGATCCCGGGGATCCCCTCATACCATTTCGGAGCCTCCCCGGCGTCCTCCTGTCCCGGGGCGGACGCTTCCGGCGCATCCGGCGCCGTGACGGGTTCTCCGCTCTCCGGCTCCTCCGCTTCCTCCGGGCGGTCCCCGGTCGGAGCCTGCGGGAACATCTCCTCCGGCTCGACCGGCATCTTCCGCTCCGTCGACGGGAGATCCTCCCCGTTCATCTCTGTCTCACTTCCATCCTTTTCCTCCTCCGCCTCCTGGGACACCAGGAAGCTGCTCAGGCGGACCGGTTCCTCGGACCGCTCGCAGTAGACCAGCCCCAGGGATCCGGGACCGCAGTTTAAGGCAAAGGCGCCGCTCGCCTTCAGGAAAAAGATATTGTGGAAGGTGGCTTTCTTAAGGATCCGCTCGCGGATCTTTTCCTTCTCCTCCTCCTCCAGGTCCACGTAGACCACCAGGATCATGTCGGGATCCGGGTTGGAGAAAAGCGGAAAGGCCTGATCGATGAATTTCTCAAAGCACTGCTCTTTCTCCCCGAAGGCAACCCGGCGGGGGTAGTATCTGCCGTTTCGGATCCCGAGGATGGGATGGATGTTCAGGATCCGGATGAGATTGTAGATGCTTCCGTCCGCCGACGCTCTCCGTTGTCTGAAGTAGGAGCCGTCCGTCACAAAGGTGCACTTAAGTTTCGTCTTGATCCGGTCCAGTTCGCCGATGATCGCCTCGGGAGATTTTCCCTGGTTGCTCATCCGATGTGCCACCAGGACCATCCAGCCGACGCTGGCCGAGCTTCCCTCGGAATCATAGACATACACGTTGCCGTAAGCCCTGGCAGCCGCCACCGCATTCTGATACTCGACTCCCATGGCTCCGGAAACCGTGATGTAGATGATATTGTGTGCCTTTTTCAGTTCCTGGCCGAAGAATCTCTCCAGCTGCCGCTCTGTCGGCGGTTCCACCGTCATCTCCATCCCCGCGCCGGCATACCGGATCAGCTCCTCCGTACTGGTCTCCACGGAATCGTAATAGGACTTTCCGTCGGCAGTGATGAGGAACGGAAGGGTATCGATCTGCTGATACTCCAGCACATGCCTCGGCAGATCACAGGCGCTGCTGGCAGTGACCAATACCGGGATCTTCCGGCTGTAGCTGCCGGTCGAATTCAACTGGATCCTGGATTTCTCCAGGCTGTCCACGCGGGTCACCTTAGAGGCCGGCAGATGGGACAGCACGGTCTCCTCCAGCTGATGACCGGTGACCGGTTTCACCAGATAGCCGTCAAAGCCGCTGTTGCTGTACAGCTCCCTGTTCTCGCTTCCCGCATTGGCGGTGAGCACCACGATGGGGACATGGTTGTTGAAGCCTTCGGCCTGCTTCCGGATCTGCTGCATGCAGGTGATCCCGTCCATCTCCGGCATCAGATGATCCATCAGGATCAGATCATAGCGAACGGACGCGGTCCGGGAGAGGGCTTCCTCTCCGCTTAAGGCGGTATCCACCTGGATCTCCGTCCCTGTCAGGAGCTTTCTCTCCACCTCGAGGTTCATCTCGTTGTCATCCACGATGAGGATCCTGGCATCCTTCGCCGTGAAATCGACCTGATACCGGTTCTCCCTGCCCATACCGGCGGCACCGGTGATCTCGATCTCTCCCACGCTGTCGTAGCGCGCGATCCTCTGCCACAGGGTGACCATGAAGGTGGATCCCTGGGTGTAGACGCTGTTGACCGTGACCCTGCCGTCCATCAGATCCACCAGCTGCTTCACGATGGAGAGGCCGAGCCCCGTTCCCTCGATCCGGGTGTTATTCTCCTCATCCACGCGCTGGAAGGCGTTGAAAAGATACGGGATATCATCCTGCTTGATCCCGATACCCGTGTCGATGACCGAGAGCATCAGGAGGATCTGATCCCCCTTCACATCCTCCTTCTCGATATGGAGCGTTACGGATCCCTCTCTGGTGTACTTGACGGCATTATTCAGGAGATTGACCAGGATCTGCTGGATGCGGACCTCATCTCCGAAGAGCTCCGCAGGGATCGAAGGATCCACCTCCACCTTGAACTCCAGCCCCTTTTGTTCGGTCCTGAGCCAGATCATATTGACGATCTCACTCACTAACTCCGCCACCGAGTAGTTCACCGGCACGATATCCATTTTGCCCGCTTCGATCTTGGAGAAATCGAGGATATCATTGACCAACGCCAACAGCATCCTGCCGGCTCCCTGGATATTGCCGGCGTCCTGCCGGATCTCCTGCGAGATATCGTCCTGCCTTAAGATGATCTCATTCAGCCCCAGGATCGAATTGATCGGTGTCCTGAGCTCATGGCTCATGCTGGAGAAGAATCGGCTCTGGGAGCGGTTGAGCTCCTCCACCTTGCGCGTCTCCTCCTGCGCTCTCTTATTCTCCTGCTCAAACAGAAGATTCTGGAACCAGGTCATGATGACGCAGACTAACCCCACCTCGACCACTCCCAGCGCGAGGTCGAGATAGAACAGTTCTCTGGTATGAGGCCGGATCAGCTCCGGGAACCGGTATCCCAGAGCGAACATCACCCCGACGACGAGGGTAAAGATGAGCAGGATCGCCACCCGCCACATGCCGGTCAGCACCAGTCCGATGTAGAGATAGGTAAAGACAAACCACGGGATCGCGCCGCCCTCCAGACCGCCGCCGGAGAAGTAGATGACCGGCATGATCACAAAGACCACCGCGAGGGAGATCATCCGCGTGACCCACTGGACCTGCCGGGTCCTGATACCGAAAATGATCAGGAACGGCGTCAACACCACCGTCGCGATCAGGACGATGATCTCCGCGATATTCTCGTGGTAGAGGATATCGCCCGTCAGTGCGATGCCTGCCATGATGACAGCCGTCAGCGTCAGTGCGATGACGACCCGTTCCCGAAACTCTCTCTCGGGATCCAGGATCAGCGCTTTCATCCGGCGAAAGAGGTTCATACGCTTCCTCCTTCCCGTCCGGTCACACTCTCCGGCAGTACCCGGTTCATCGTTCTCTCAAAGTCGGATAAATGGATGGGCTTACTGATAAAGCCGTCGAAGCCCTCCCGCAAAAACATCTCTCTGGCGCCGCTGATGGCATTGGCGGTCAGCGCCACCACACGGATCACGCGCTCCCTCTGCTGCGCATCCTCCTTGATGTGTTTCATGGCCTCCACACCGTCCATCTCCGGCATCATGTGGTCCATGAACACCACATCATAGTCATTGCTCCGGCATTTCTCAATGGCTTCCCTGCCGGAGAGCGCCGTGTCGATGACCATGCGGTAATTGCGGAACAGCCCCCGGGCCACCACCAGGTTCATGGGTTCATCGTCGACCACCAGGGCTCTCACACCGGACAGCTCCGGTCTCCTCTCCTCCTCCACGGTTCCCAGCATCCGCGGAGCGATCTCCCCGCTCAGGATCCGGACCACCGGACAGCCGCTCAGGGGCTTGGGCATCACGATCACCCGGCTGCCGGGCCGCACGGAGAAATCATCCGGCGCGGAGACCGCCACCAGGACGCCGTTGGCAGCCAGCGCATCATAATAATCCGGTGTGGCCTGATATTCCTCCGGCCCCGTGAAGATGTTGGTGATCCCGCCCCGCTCCACCAGTCTCTTAAGCTCCGGGAGCGTCGGCGCGGAATATAGATTGAGCCTGAGACTCGTCGCCAGGTGGATGACCATCTGACGGTAGTACTCCGCCAGCTCCGGCACACGAAACTTGTAGATATTCAGATAGACCGCCGTGCTGACGAACCGGTCGGTGTCGACACTTAAGCAGGGCGAAGGATCGATGATCTCCTGGGCAACGCAGACGCGGACCATGGTTCCCTTTCCCTTGCGGCTTTCGAGATTGACGAATCCGTTCATCCTGCGCACAAAGCCGTATACGATGGAGAGTCCCAGCCCGATCCCGCCGGTGCTCCGGTCGCGCTTCCTGTTCTCCTGATACAGACCGCGGGAGATCCGGTCGATCTCCGTACGGCTCATACCGATCCCGGTGTCGGACACCTCGAACACCAGATTGACCCCGTATTCCTTTCGTACCGCGGTGATCCTTAAGTTGATCCCGCCGATCCTCGTGAATTTGACCGCATTATCGAGCAGGTGCCTCAGGATCTTGGAAAGCTTCCGCGCATCGCCCTTTAACATGACCGGCACGTTGGGATCCAGATCGACGACAAGCTCCCTGTCGCTTCCGGATTCCCGGATCCTGTACTCTGTGACGATATCATTCAGGAGGGAGGTGATCATATACCTCTCCTCCTCCAGCTGCACATCACCGCGCTGGATCTCGCTGTAATCCTGGATATCCTCTATCTGGCGGGAAAGTCTCAGCCCCGCGTCCCGGATGGCCTGCACATCCTCCCGCTCCTCCTTCTTTAAGATCAGTGTGGACATGCCGTTGATGACATTGATGGGCGTCCGGAGCTCATGGGAGATGTTGACCAGGAAATCCTCCATCTCACTTCTGGCGGACTGCTTCTCTCTGGTCAGACGATCCGCCTCCTCCGTATCCATGCGGTTATTGCGGATCACATCACTCAAGCCCTTGTAGATGCAGAGCTCTGCGATCACATGGAGAGAGAGTCTGGCAACCGTGAGGGTATCGAACACCAGGGTGCCTGCCTTCATGCCCATGACCACCTGCGTGATCTGCAGCACAAAGTACTCGATCAGCATGAGCATTACAAATTCCCGGCGTCTGAGCAGCGTGACATTGACCATCAGAAGGGCCGACACCACGACGATATCCCAGAAGCTCGTGGCGTGTACCCCATGGAAGAAGGAGATCAGCATGGTAAAGATCAGATAATAATTCTCGCGGAAGGTCCGGGTCCCGTACTGCGTGATATGCAGGAACCAGGCGGCGATCAGGCCTGCGACGATGAGCGGCGGCACCCAGTATTCCCAATGAAGGACGCTGCTCCCGGAGATCGTCCCGAGACAGGCGACGGTGATGATGCCGACGACGGTATTGTGTGTTCTCGCACTTTGAATGGAATGATCGTTCAATTCAGCTGTTCCCCCCGCGATCTCCCTGATCCGATCAGGTCGGATTACCTGATGCGTGCTTACCCCCAAAATAGGATTATACCAAATCCGCCGCAGGAAGGGAAGTCACGTAAAATGCAGAATTCACTCCTCCTCCTGAGAGCGGGTCAGTCTGATCCGGAGGATCATGAGCGCGGCGATGAGGGCACCGCCGAGGAGGCCGCCGAGGTGGGCCGCCATGTTGACATTGGCGTAGGTCATGCCGTAAGCAAGATTGAGGACGAGGGTGATCACGATACCGCGCAGCGACAGAAACCGGCGCATGGACGGGATCAGCGCCAGAGCCACATAGGCGCCGAAGAGACCGAAGATCGCACCGGAGGCTCCGGCGGACACGGCGTAATCCCCGCTCCGAAGCTCCAGCATCCAGGTCGTGAGATTCCCGACGAGGCCGGCGCAGAGATAGATCACGAGGAAGCGGACCTTCCCGTAGGCCCGTTCGATGGCGGGACCGAGATTGTAGAGAGAGATCATATTACAGCCCAGATGCGTGAGGCCGAAATGCAGGAACATGGCGGTGAACAGGCGCCAGATCTGACCTGCCGCCAGGAACGGTGTCGCCTGTGCCCCGAAGCGAAGAGCCACCACGGTATCCGTACTGCCGCCCGCAAGGGACTCCAGGAGAAAGACGAGCACATTGACCGCGATCAGCACCATGGTCACGGGATACTTTCGGAAGGCGTCCCTCATCAGTATTTCTTCACCAGGCACATCTCCATGATCTTGTCACAGAGATCCCCGAAGCTCCTGCCGGCAGCTCTGGCCGCGATGACCAGGTGGGAATCCGGGTAGAGCTGCGGCAGTGAATCGCACTCCAGACAGACGAAGCTCTCCCCGTCCTGTCTGACGATGAAATCCATCTTGGCATAGGCGCGGACACCGAGGGCTGCCGCCGCGTCCTCCGCGGCCTTTTGAAGCTTCAGAGCAAGCTCCTCCGGGATGTCCGCCGGACACTTGTTGGCCGTCTCCCCGTGCAGCGTCATGCCTCTGTCCCTGTCGCCCGTCTCAAGCGGCAGTTTCTCCAACACCGGCAGGGCTCTGCCCTCGATGGTGGAGACCGCAAACTCCCGGCCGGGGATGTACTCCTCCACAAGGATCTCGGTATCCCAGCGAAAGGCCTGTCTGACGGCCTTCTGATAGGCGGTCAGATCACCCGCTGCGGAGACGCCCAGTCCGATCCCGCCGTTATTCGGCTTGACGATCACCGGATATTTGAGACCGTGAGCCGCGGGATCCGGGATCTCGTCTCCCTTGCGGATCATAAAGCCGTCGGGGACCGGCACGCCGGCCGCCATCATGACCAGCTTGGCGGTGGATTTGTTGGAGGTGACCGCCGAGGAGAAATAGTCGCATCCGGTATAATCCAACCCCAGCAGATCGAGCGCCGCCTGCACCTTGCCGTTCTCGCCGTTGGCGCCGTGGAGCGCCACGAAGATCAGATCCGCTCGACGGCAGATCTGCAGCACATTGGGTCCGAAATAGGAATTGGACTGATCCGGGCGCCGCTTCCTGGTCGCCCAGAGATCCGGGATCTCATCCGGGATATCCCGGGGCGCCAGCGAATATTTCGCCGTATCCTCAAAGACATCCGGGAGCAGCTCCTCCCGCTCCCCATAACCGAAGAAAACATCCAGCAGGATCACCCGGTTTCCCCGGTTCCGCAGGATATCGGCGACCGTGACGCCGGTCTTTAAGGAGAGGTTGCGCTCATTGGAGAGGCCACCCGCCAGGACCACGATATCGAGATTCCCGGGGAGCACAAACTCCAGGAGCTCCTCCTCGGTGACCGGCTCATCCTCCACCACGATATCCGTACCGTCCATATCGAGCCTGAGCGTCGAGAGCATCTGTTTGGTGAGACCGGTGATCTGCAGGACACGCCGGATCTGGTCCTCCTGCAGATCCACGTCGTATTTCTTCTTCACAAAGGCGCGGATCCGCTTGGTGATGGGTCGGTTCGCATGGCTCACCAGGAAATCGGTGAGGCCGAGCAGTGCATTGAGCTTTCGGGAGTTCACGAGATCATCGAACATATTGATGATCTTTAAGATCCCCTCCGCCCGGAAGGCCGTCAGGATCCCGCGGACCGACTCCAGCAGATCCGGATTATTCCTCGAGTAGAGGATGCAGTAGGCGAGCAGATAAGCCACATTGTCGGAGTACTGCGGATTCCCGATCATATCGCACAGGAAGGCGATAAACTCGGAGATATCGCAGCCGTCCGAGAGGGTAAAGGCCTTCTCCACTAACATTCCCACGAGATGATTGGTCTCGGAGCGCTCTCTGTCACTGACCGCGGAGCGGATCATGCTGTTGATGAACTGGTCCAGGATCTGCATCTCCGGCCGCTGACCGTCCGGGTTGACGCGGATCCGATACTCTCCGTTCTCGCCGAAATCAAAGAAGGTGTTCGGGGCATGGGACTCGGAAAACCCGTACTTGCCGTAATCGTATCCGATGTAGTAGGTCTTCTCCCCGATGTCGTTCATCAGGATGTTGACGTAGTCGTAATCGATGTTGTGATTCTCGATCACGGACTGGCGCGCGAGGATCCGGCGCCGGTAATGCTCCATGAACTTGTCGGAAAAGCCCTGTCCGTCAAAGGAGACGCAGCGGGCCGGCGTATCATTTAGGATCGTGATGTACTTGGCCTTGTTGCCGCCCTTGGAGTGTCCGATCACGGTGACCCTGTAATCCTCCAGTTCCAGCCGCTCGTACACCATCTTGTACCACTCCAGCGCGTTGATCTGCTGCAGGGAATCGATCTGATTGGCTCCCTCGAAGTCATCCACCCACTCATTGGTGGCGGTGCCGCGAAAGGCGACCACGGCCTCCTTCTCCCCGTCGGCATCCTCGTGCAGGATCACGGCCGAGATCCCGCCGCCGCTTCCATAGGCCTGATCCAGATGGGGCTCCATGATCCTCGCCTCCAGGATGGCCGGGTTCCTGCGGATGGCCAGGATGATGTTGCGGAAATCATAGCCGTTCATCTGCGTGCTGTAGAAGACATCGTCCTGAAGGGCATCCGGATCGATGGTATCCAGATACTCTCCCACGGTCCGGTCCCCCGCCTCCAGGATGGAGTGCAGCGGAGGGACATCCGGCATATAGGTCAGGTGCTCGATGAGAAGCAGTTCGTCTACACGGTACATCCGATACAACCTCCTCAGTTGGATTCAATCTCCTCGATCAGGGCCTGGTACACCAGGTTCAGATTCTCATTCTCCGCGCGGATATTCCGCACCAGATTGACGCTGATGAAGCGCAGGAGCTGTACTCCTGCCGCCGGATGGCTCTCGGTGTACGCGGTGAAATCCTCCCGCGAGATCACCAGGGTGTCGCACTCCGTCTGAGCCCGCACGGTGGCGGAGCGCCGGTCGCTGTCAATGAGCGCCATCTCCCCGAAGACACTGTGCTGTTTGTCGCTTAAGGAAGCGCAGACAAAGCTGTCCCCGAAGATGGTCCTGCGGATGATCTCCACACTGCCCTCCAGCAGAAAATACATATCCGAGCCGGTATCCCCCTCCGTGATGATGTCGGTGCCGGCCGGAAACCGTACGGGCTTTAAGAGCTTCACAAACGCCTCCCGGTCATCGGCGGCAAGACCGCTGATGAGAGGAAATCCGCGCAGTTTTTCCGGATGATCCATCAGACCTCCTCCCCCAGGATGATCGCACCGGCATTGCCGGGGATGAGATAGTCATCGCCGGGATTTAACTTCGGCGCATTGGTCTTAAGCAGCTTGACATCCTTCAGGCGCTTGATGATCTCTCCGTAATTGGTGGATTTCTGCGCCTCGGAGAGGACCTTGTGCTTCAACTCCTTCTCCACCCCCATATTCTCTAAGAGTCCCAGCAGAAGGATGTTTCGTTTCGATTTGTACCAGTCAAAGAGGTCCGCGTAACGGCGTCCGATCCACTGATCCGCCACCGGCTCGATCTGGACGGAGATGCCGTCCCCGTTGTCCAGGAAGGAGCTCATGACCTTGCTCATGCCGCTGTAATTGGTGGAGGTGGTGAGGATGTAGCGGGTGTACTCCTCGGTGTAGATCACCTCGGCGCAGTTCTGTGCCTCGAGATAATTGCGGTATCGCTCCGTGCGTACCTGCGCGCAGATGTGACACTTGGCGTTTAAATTCCTCACCATGAGGGACGTCACGAAGACCCGGGAGTCGACGAGCTCGTCGTCGAGATTCTCCCCGCTCTCCCCGATGATGAGGACCCTGGAAGCCGCCTGGATATGGGCATTCCTGAGCGTCTGCTCCTCGGTGAAATCGCCCTTTAAGATGTGAAGGCCCTTTAACGCCTCGTCATCCCGCAGATTCTGCAGCTTCACCTCCTCGGCCCCGGTGATGAGGACGAGATCCGCCGCCGCGAGATTCCTGTTCTTGTGCAGGATCCCGAGGATCAGGCTCCTGACGTCGTTTTTGTAGCCGCAGATGATGATGTGGCCCTGTAGGTTCTGCATCTTTTTCAGTCCTCTCTCGATATGGAGCTTCCTCACGACCAGCGCGGAGGAGATATAGCCGGTGATGGTGGAGAGGCCGACGACACCGAGGGAGAGCACGATCAGTCCCAGGATGCGGCCGGCGGGAGTCGCCGTAAACTCGTAATCATTGCCCGCCAGTGTCAGGAGATTGAATACGATCACATCCAGGAAGGTCAGCCGCTCCTCTCTGGCGCCTCCGAAGACGTAGCAGGCATAGCACACGAGGAGGACCAGCCCGATGATCAGGAGGATGGTCCCCGCATGAAGCTCCTTTAAGAGCTTTCGGATCCTTCTCCAGCGCGGTCTGCTCTCTTCTCCCTTTCCGTCTAATTTTCCCGTCCCTGTCTTCGTCTCCTTCACTCCGTCGGAAGCTCTACCGTGACGGTCTTCATCACCTGCGGGGCAAGCGGTCTGTCGCCCCAGTCCGTCTTCGTCACGGCGATGGCATCCACAAATTCCTGTCCCTCGATCACCTTGCCGAAGGCGGCGTAGCTGCCGTCCAAGTGCGGGGAGTCCTCATGCATGATGAAGAACTGGGAGCCCGCGGAATCCGGATCGGCGCTCCGCGCCATGGAAAGCACGCCCTTCGTGTGCTTTAAGGGATTCTCAAAGCCGTTTGCGGAAAACTCCCCGGGGATGGAATACCCGGGACCTCCCGTTCCGTTGCCGTCGGGATCGCCGCCCTGGATCATGAAGCCCCTGATCACCCGGTGAAAGATGAGACCGTCATAGAATCCCTTCTGTACCAGGGAGATGAAGTTCTCCACGGTCCTGGGGGCGATGTCGGGATAGAGCTCCGCGCGGAAGATATCGCCGTTTTCCATGGTAAATGTTACGATCGGGTAATTGCTCATTCTGTCACCTCCACCTGACAACTTTTCATCACTTCCAGCGCCGCGAGATGCTTTGCGGGCGTCACGCCTGCGCAGCACGCGGGATCCAGCTTCATCGGCACTTCCCTGAAATGCGCCTTCAGGATCAGCGCATTGGACACCACGCAGATATCCGTGCAGAGCCCCAGGAGTTCGATGCTCTCCGGGTCCTTCAGGAGTTCGGGCAGGCGATCGCTTCCGAAGGTGTATTTTTCTACCACCTCATAGTCCTTTCCTGCCGCCGCATCCAGTAGCTCCGGCCGGATCCGCCAGCCCTCCGTCTCCCGGATGCAGTGCTCCACCGGCAGATTCCGGCCCTCCTGCGTCGTGAGATAATTCGCAAAATGGGTATCCTGCGTGAAGATGATGTGCCCGTCAAAGGCACGGATCTTCTCCGCCACGGCCGGGACGATCGCCACCGCCTCCGCTGTGCCCAGCGCCCCGTCGATGAAATCATTCTGCATATCCACTACGATCAGATACTTCATATGGTTCTCCTCCTTCCGACTCTGTGGGATCATCCCCCGATGGATATCGTGTACATAAAGCTGCGGTCTCATGCTCCGCTTCCCGATGCAAAGATGCTCCCCATCCGTATGGTCTCATGGAAATGGCGGCAGAAGACCAGATAGGCACCCATAAAAAACCATCTTCCATTATGTCCAAAAAGGCGCGCAAAGTCAAGGAAAACGCCGCTTCCGCGCTTGACTTTTCACCTAATGATCACTATGATAAATAATGGTATCTGTCGGTTCTCTCGACCGGCAAAAAAAATTTACGGGGGGCATGTCATGGGAAAAACCGCTGCAAAAGATGTCAAAAAAGGAAAAGAACTGTCCTTCTTTTCCCGGATGAGCACGAAGATCACGATCCTGATCAGTGTGATCGTCCTCGTCACTGTGCTGGTTCAGGTGCTGGTCGCATCGAACCGGGCCACCACCACCATGGGGGAGACCTATCTCAATTACGCACAGAATCTGGCCGAGGAAGCGGCCATCGGCGTGGATTTTGCCACGGAATTCGGTGAGGAAGCCTACGGCGGCTACGCCAAGAATCTGGCAGAGGAGGCAGCGGTCTCCATCAATTTCTCCCGGGAGTTCGGCGAGAGCGTCTACAAGAACTACGCACAGAACCTGGCTGTGGAAGCCGCCAAGTGCGTCGATACCGCCGCCGCATCGGATGATGAATTAAGCACCTCGGATCTGGACAAGATCTTAAAGGAGGTGGCCATCCTCAATGTCGAGGGCTCCTACGCCTACATGGTGAGCCCCACCGGTACGATGCTCTGGCATCCCAATCCGGACAAGATCGGCAACCCCGTGGAAAATGCCGCCGTCAAGGGCATCGTCGAGGATCTCAAGGCCGGCAAGACCGTGGAGGACGGCTCTGTCCTCTATGAGTACAAGGAAGCCCTCAAGCTCGCCGGTTATGCCTTTACGAAGGCGGGAGATATCATGATCGTGACCGCGGACTACGATGAGTTCATGAAGATCGATTATGACACCCTCTTAGGCAACATCACCATCGACGGTGTGGACGGTTCCTACGCCTACATGGTCAGTCCCGACGGCACCATGCTCTGGCATCCCAACCCCGAGAAGATCGGCCAGCCGGTGGAAAATGCCGCCGTCAAGGGCATCGTCGCCGATCTGCAGGCCGGCAAGACCGTGGAAGACGGCTTTGTCATCTATGAATACAAGGGCGCGCTCAAGCTCGCCGGCTATTCCTTTACGGACACCGGCAACATCGTCCTGGTGACCGCGGATCACGACAAGCTGATCCGGATCGACTACGACCAGCTCATCGGACAGATCGAGATCTCCGGCGTCGCCGGTTCCTATGCCTACATGGTCTCTCCGGACGGCACCATGCTGTATCACAACAATCCGGACAAGATCGGCCAGCCGGTGGAGAATGCGGCTGTCAAGGGCATCGTTGCCGATCTGGCTGCCGGAAAGACCGTCCCCAACGGTTCTGTCGCCTATGAGTACAAGGGCTCCTACAAGGTCGCCGGCTATGCCTTCACCAGGGCAGGCAATATCATCATCGTGACGGCGGATCGGGATGTCATGATGGCCTCCGTCAGCAAGATGCGCAACCTCCTGATCATCTACGGTGTGATCTGTATCCTGGTGGCGGTCCTCCTGGTCGCTGTCTTCACTACGATCATGCTTAAGTCTCTGGGACAGCTGGTACCGATCATCGAGAAGACGGCTAACTACGACTTCACGCCCAATAAGAATTCCGGAAATCTCAAAGACAGAAAGGATGAGATCGGCCTGATCGCGAGGGCGCTCTCCAAGACGCGGAGCAATCTCCGCGACATGGTGGAGATGCTCACCCGCGCCGGCAACAGTATCGACAGCAACGTGGATGTACTGCAGGCCACCATCGACCGGGTCGGCTCCATCTGCGACGACAACTCACAGACCACCCAGGAGCTGGCTGCCGGTATGGAAGAGACCGCTGCCACGACCACGATGATCACCAAGAATGTGGAGAATGTTCAGGAGAATGCCCGCGGCATCGATCAGCTGGCCGATGCCGGCACGCAGCTCTCCAGTGAGGTCTCCACCCGTGCCTCCGAGCTGGCGGCCACCACGGACCGCGCCAGCAGGAAGACCCTGGAGATCTATGAGAGCGTCAAGGTGAAATCTGAGGATGCGATCAACGCCTCCCAGGCGGTCCACAAGATCAACGAGCTGGCGGATGCCATCATGGCGATCTCCTCCCAGACAGGTCTTCTCGCCCTCAACGCCTCCATCGAGGCCGCCAGGGCCGGGGATGCCGGCCGCGGTTTCGCAGTCGTTGCTTCCGAGATCGGCAACCTCGCCACCCAGACCTCCGAGACGGTCAAGCACATCGGAGAGATCGTGGAGGAGGTCAACAACGCCGTGGCGCAGATGTCCGAGTGCCTGACGCAGACCACCTCCTTCTTAGAGACCAACGTCCTCTCCGACTACGAGGAGTTCGGCAAGGTCAGTGAGCAGTATCGCGAGGATGCCGAGACCTTCGGCTCCAGCATGGCGGATATCAAGAACAGTGTGAACAGCCTGCGGGATGAGATCGATCGGATCGTCTCGGCCATCAGCGGCATCGACACGACGGTCAATGAGACCTCTCACGGTGTCGTGAACATCGCGGAGAGGACCTCCGAGATGGTGAACAATACCTCCGAGAGCGCGGACAAGGTCAATGCGTGCCGTGATGCGATCTCCGATCTGAACAGTATCATCAATCAGTTTAATCTGTAAAGAGATGTCAAAAGAAATCGCCGCCTCACATCGAGGCGGCGATTTTTTTTGTGCGATACGGAAGTACTTATGTCAGCCCAGTGCCGCTGAGATCGCACGCGACACGGCATCGTATTTCATTCGGAAGGC
>JAFPTK010000104.1 GCA_017400305.1 Lachnospiraceae bacterium
CTCTATCTGAACCACATCGACTCCGAATTTGCGACGCGGTATGGGGACTTCTTTGCGGACGGGGTGCCGGTGGGCGATGGAAAGCTGTATGCGGTGGACTTAAGTGGTGAGCGGCCGGTCTTTACGCTCCTGGGGGAGTAAGGATGCGGATCCTCATCGTCAATAAGTTCCTGTTTCCGAATGGCGGATCCGAGAGCTACATCTTCGGTCTCGGGGAGGAACTGAGCCGGCAGGGACACGAGGTGCAGTATTTCGGAATGGAGCATGCCGGCAGGATCGTCGGCAACCGGACGGAGAGTTACACCTCGGAGATCGATTTTCACGCACCGGGACCGGAGAAGTTTGCCGCCCCCTTCAGGCTCCTGTACTCCCGGGAGGCCAGGCGGAAGCTGCGGGCCGTGCTGGATGATTTCCGTCCGGAGGCGGTACATCTTAACAATATCAATTTTCAGCTTACGCCGTCCGTCATTGATGAGGTGCGGGCGCGGGATCGGCGGAACGGCAGCAGGACACGGATCATCTTCACGGCACATGATTCCCAGTGGATGTGCCCGGGGCATCTTCTCAGGATCCCCTCCACCGGGGAGCGCTGCAGACGCTGCGTGGACGGTTCCGTGTGGAACTGTGCCGCGCATCGCTGCATCCATGATTCCCGGCTGAGGAGTATACTGGGAAGCATGGAGGGGTGGATCTATCGGCACCGGAAGACCTATGCACAGGTGGACGCGGTGATCTGCCCGAGTGCGTTTATGGCGGAGATCCTCTCCCATCACCCGATGCTTGGGAGTAAGTGTGTGGTGATGCACAATTTCGTGAATCTCCCGGAGCGCAAAAAGCAGGAAGATCCCGGCGGTTATGTCCTGTATTTCGGACGTTACGGAGAAGAGAAGGGGCTGCGGGAAATGCTGGGAGCGGTGCGGCTTTGCAGAGAGATCCCGTTTGTCATGGCCGGCCGCGGCGAGCTGCAGCCGGAGGTGGATGCGGCGGTCCGTGAGGCCGAGACACTGGCGGATGGCACGAGGCAGCTTAAGGATGTCGGATTCCAGAGCGGTGAGGCATTGAGGCAGTTGGTCCGGGAGGCCCGCCTGGTGGTCTTTCCCTCGGTATGTCATGAGAACTGTCCGCTCTCTCTGATGGAAGCGCAGGCGGCCGGGGTCCCGGTGATCGCATCCGCACTCGGGGGGATACCGGAGTTGATGGAGGATGGGCGGACCGGTATGCTGGTTCCTGCCGGCGATCCCGGGAAGCTTGCCGATGCGATCCATACGCTGTGGTCGGATCCCGGACGATGCCGGACCTTCGGAGATCGGGCGGCCGAGATGGCGGCGGGACGATATCGAAGCGTGGCATCCTATGTAGAAAACCTTCTTCCGTATTATCGGGGAGAGGGCTCCTTCGTCGGGGAAAATGCGGGATGAATCTCAAGGAATTCGCCAAACAGAGACTGGCGGACCTGGTCTTTGGGCTGTACCGGACCGGGATCCTCCGGATGAAGCATGAGATCCGGGTCATGACGATCGATGAGACGATCGACGAGCTCCTGCACAGCGAAAAGAGCCTGGTGCGTTTCGGAGACGGAGAGATCGCGATGATGCGGGGGGTGAGCCTCGCACTCCAAAAGGAGGTTCCGGAGCTGACCGAGCGGTTGAAGGAGATCCTGACCTTTCCCGATGAGGAGCTGCTGGTGGCCGTACAGGAGATCTTTACCGATCTGCGCGATTTTATCCCAAAGTCGCAGCGCTTCTGGAAGGATCATCTGCTGGTCTGCCGGAAGTATTACGAGAGATACTGTAACCCCGACCGGGTGTATCGGTCGGCGAGATTCTCCCGGTGCTACGCCACGGTGGCGGACCGCTCCCGATGCAGAGAACGGTTTGACCGGATCGGCCGGATCTGGGAGGATCGGGATGTCGTGGTGGTGGAAGGGGAAGAGAGCCGGACGGGCGAAGGCAACGACCTGCTGGATCGTGCCCGCAGTGTGGAAAAGATCCTGGGACCGGCCCGCAACGCGTACGATGCCTATGACAGGATCCTGGCGGATTGTCTGAGATATCCGAAGGACCGGCTGTTTCTGCTGGCACTCGGCCCCGCTGCCAAGCCGCTCGCGGAGGATCTGTTCCGGGCGGGTTATCGTGTGATCGATATCGGAAATTTGAACAACGAGTACCGATGGTTCCTGAACGGCGTGACGGACAAGGACAGTGCGCCCGGCGGCAAGCCGGTATGACAGCCGGCGGGGACAAAACAGGAAGGAGTGATCCGGAATGATCGGACAGCTGAATTATATCTTTTCCCGTACGGAGAAGTGGAAGCTCTTTGGATTGTTTATCCTCATCGCCATCGGGAGTGCCCTGGAGATGCTGGGAGTCACGATCTTCATGCCCTTTATCGAGGTCGTGATGAATCCGAATACGATCCAGGAGAACCCCTATCTGCGGATGGCATACGAGGCGCTGGGACTCACCAACAGCAGGGATTTCCTTGCGGCCATCGCGGTGGCGATCATCCTGATCTATGTATTTAAGAATGTTTTTCTGGCGTGGCAGAAAAATGCGATCTACACCTTTTGCTATGACATCCAGAAGAGGATCTCCGTCAGACTCCTGCGCGCCTATACGGCGGAACCTTACGGATGGCATCTGAATAAGAATATCGCGGAGCTGACCCGGAGTCTCACGACGGATACCGATCTGTTCACCAAGGGGATCATCCATGCGATGGAGTTGGTCACGGAAGCGGTGGTCTGTATCGTCCTGGGGTGTTATCTCTTTACGGTGAGCCATTCCATCACGGTTGTCGTGCTGGGGATCATGGGCCTTTCGCTGCTGCTCTTTACGAGCATCTCGAAGCGGATGTCCCGCAACCTCGGCAAGGAAGCACAGGAATGCAACGGACTGCTGATCCGGACCATCAACGAATCCCTGGGCGGCATCAAGGAGTTGAAGGTGCTCCGGAGAGAGAAGTACTTTCTGGACCGATATGACAGGGTGTCCACAAAATATC
>JAFPTK010000105.1 GCA_017400305.1 Lachnospiraceae bacterium
GGAGCAGGGACTTTATCCTTACACCAAGCGGTATCTGGGAACTTTTGACAATCATTTCTCCACCATCGGTCTCATCGGTATGAATGAGGTCGGTCTGAACGCGAAATGGCTGAAGGCGGATCTGACGAACGAGAAGACGCAGCGCTTTACGCAGGATGTCTTAAACCACATGAGAGAGCGCCTCTCCGACTATCAGGAGAAGTACGGCGATCTCTACAATCTCGAAGCGACGCCGGCGGAATCCACGACCTATCGCTTTGCCAAGCATGACAAGGAGCAGTATCCTGATATCATCACGGCCAATATGAACGGCACACCGTATTACACCAATTCTTCCCATCTACCGGTGGGCTACACGGAGGATATCTTCTCGGCACTGGATATCCAGGATGAGCTGCAGACCCTCTACACCTCCGGAACGGTATTCCACGCCTTCCTCGGAGAGAAGCTTCCGGATTGGAAATCGGCGGCCAATCTTGTCCGCAAGATCGCCGAGAATTACAAACTGCCGTACTACACGATGTCGCCGATCTATTCGATCTGCCGGGATCACGGGTATCTGACCGGCGAGCAGTATGAATGCCCGTACTGCGGTGCCAAGACGGAGGTCTACAGCCGCATCACCGGCTACTACCGTCCGGTACAGAACTGGAATGACGGGAAGGCACAGGAGTACAAGGATCGTAAGGTCTACAATATCGGCAGATCCATCCTGACGAAGAAGCAGGCAGCATCGGTATCCGGACGCGGGATCTCCGTTGACGGCCCCGAGCCGGTGGAGGTGAAGCCGCAGCATATCGACCGGAGCCAGGCGTCCGAGGTGGTGGATATCTCCAAACTGACGGAGGCCATGGATACGCTGGAGCGTCAGGCCGGGGGAGTGGTCTCCGGGGACGGCGACCGGACAGTCCTTCTGTTCAAGACCCAGACCTGCCCGAACTGCGTCAAGGCGGAATCGCTCCTTGACAATGCAGGGGTCAGCTATCGCGAACTGGATGCGGACGAGAACCGGGAACTGGTGGCCAAATACGGTGTCATGCAGGCGCCGACGATGATCCTGGTGGAGGGCGATTCCTTCCGACAGTTCCGCGGAGTCTCCGACATCAAGGGATGGCTTAAGGAGAAGGCTGGCGTATAATTCGCGGTCATAGGACCGATGACATCAGAGAAGGGGGCGGGTTTCGCCCTCTTCTTTCTACCGTATGGGGACAGGAAGGTTCACATACTGTTCCGGACGGTAAGCACAAGTGTTCGGCAGGATGGATGCAGATGGGAGGCGACATGACCGAATATGATGCATTTCTGCATGACAACCGTATCAAAGTAAACGGATACCTGAATAAGGTGCTCTGGTTCTTTGCACTGACGGGGCCGGCGATCGCCCTCGGCATCCGGGGCGGGGTGTTCCGCGACATCACCTATACGACCTGTATCCTGATCTCGGCGGTGATCCTGGTGATGTCCCTCATCCACCTGCTCCTGACGAAGCAGTATCCGGCCAGCACGGTGACCTGTGTGTTTGCACTGACGACGCTGGATGTGCTGGTCGCGTATATGTCATACGCGCATGTCAGCATCTATCTCACCTGGTTCCTGGTCCCGCTCTTAAGCCTGCTCTTCTGCGATCGGAAGCTGTTTTTCTACGCGTCTCTGTCCAACTATATCCTGATGTTCCTGTCCACCTGGCTGTCCGCATCGTATGAAGCTGCGCTGCGGCCGGAATATGACAATGTCTCCGCCTATTTTGTGGATGTGATCGGCGGATTCACGATCGAGTCCGTCATCATGTTCGCCTCCTGCTACATCCTCGGAAAGCTGACGCTGGGATATTTTAAGGACCTGTTCGAGCAGCACAAGCAGATCGTGGAACAGGAGAAGGCCATGGAGGAAAAGATGAACATCCTGGATTCCATGGCGGAGATCTATGACAACGTGAACCTGATCGACTTTATCAACAACACGGAGATGTCCCTCAGGGATAACGAGCAGAAGAAGCATGGGATCGATCTGAGTACGCAGACGCATACGCTGATGAACCAGCGGATCAAAAAACAGGTTATGCCCGATCAGATGGAGGAATTCCTGACCTTTACCAACATCAAGACCGTCCGTTCCAGACTGTCTCATAAGAAGCTGATCAGCGCCGATTTCATCGATGTGGTCTCGGGGTGGTTCCGCGCACAGTATATCACCGTGGATTCCACACTGGACGGTATTCCCAATGTGGTCATCTACACCACGAGAAATGTAGATGAAGAGAAGCGGAGAGAGGAACACCTGATCCGGATCTCCATGACCGATGAGATGACCAGGCTCTTCAACCGCCGATGCTATGATGAGGACCTGAGAGAATACCGGCAGGGGACGCTTTCGGAGGATTTTGTGCTCTTCTCCATCGATGTGAACGGACTCAAGACCGTGAATGATACCAAGGGGCATTCGGCGGGAGACGAGCTGATCAAGGGGGCCGCGGATTGCCTTGCGCTGTCCGTCGGCAATAAGGGTAAGGTGTATCGGACCGGCGGAGATGAGTTCATGGCAGTCATTCATACGGACGACCCGGAGAAGATGCGCGGTTCGATCATGGAAAAGGCGGCCGAATGGCACGGGATCTACACGGAGGAGATCACCCTGTCCATCGGCTATGCCGCACACAGGGATCATCCCGACGACTCCATCGATACACTGGAGCACACCGCTGACGCGGATATGTACGCCCAGAAGGAGTAGTACTACAAGGAGCACGGGATCGAGCGCAGAAAGCACTGAACGCTCTTCGGATACCGGGGCCGGAAACGGGATCCCGGGTTACGATCATCTTGACATTTGCCGAAGGGGCGAATATACTAGTGCACGTTAATGATTGCCTGTAGCAGGCATATGCGTTGATGGTGTCGGGGAGACCCGGAGATGATGTGTGAAACTGAAAGAGAGGAGCGGTCACGGCTGGAAACCGCCTGAGGGAAGCACATCGGAATGTTCGCACCGGAGCATCGCAGGGGAAGGAACTTTCTGGTAGTCTGCGACGTGAGCGCGCGTGAAGCGCAGGGGCTTATCCGCAAGGAGAGCTCATGAGGGTCCGCCCCGATCGGGCGGAAAGCAGGGTGGTACCGCGGAATAGAGGATCATTTCGTCCCTGGCATCTTTACGGATGCCGGGGATTTTTTATGCGCACAGACAGAGTCGGATCAACGGCTGCCCGATGACTGCTTGCGGCGCGACCGAGAGGGAGCGAAGCGGGATCGAGGGTGCAGCCCTATATGATATGAGAAGAACTCACAGGAAGGAACAGGAAAGGAGCCACACATGAAGATCGGAATCTTAGGTTACGGCAATCTCGGCCGCGGGGTGGAGAAGGCGGTGAATGCGAGCAGGGATCAGGAGCTCGTCGCGGTCTTTACGAGACGCGATCCCGCAGGCGTCACCATCGCAACCCCCGGAGTCAAAGTGCTGTCCGCTGACGCGTTACAGGACATGCAGAAGGAAATCGATGTCCTCATCCTCTGCGGCGGATCCGCTACCGATCTCCCGGAGATGACACCGAAGTATGCCGCCATGTACAACGTGGTGGACAGCTTCGACACCCACGCGAGGATCCCGGAGCACTTTGCGGCAGTGGATGCGGCTGCCGGAAAAGCGGGTAAGATCGGTGTGATCTCCTGCGGCTGGGATCCCGGGATGTTCTCCTTAAATCGCGTCTATGCTGCCAGCATCCTGCCGGAGGGCGAGGCATACACCTTCTGGGGACGCGGCGTGAGCCAGGGACACAGCGATGCGATCCGGCGGATCGAGGGCGTACAGGACGCCAGACAGTACACCGTGCCGGTCCCGGAAGCCGTGGAACGGGTGCGCCGCGGGGAGAATCCGAAGCTCACGACCAGAGAGAAGCACACCAGAGAATGCTTTGTGGTGGCAAAAGAGGGGGCGGACAAGGCACGGATCGAGAAGGAGATCAAGGAAATGCCCAACTACTTCGCCGATTACGATACGACGGTCACGTTTATCACGCAGGAAGAGCTGAACGCTGAGCACAAGGGCCTGCCCCACGGCGGATCGGTCATCTACACCGGCAGCACCGGCGATAGCAGGCATGTGATCGAATACCGCCTGACGCTGGATTCCAATCCCGAGTTTACGGGGGCAGTGCTCTCAGCGGTTGCCCGTGCCGCTTACCGCATGAACACAGAGGGGCAGAAGGGAGCAAAGACGATGCTGGATATCGCGCCGGCGTATCTTTCCCCGCTGTCCGCGGAGGAGCTGAGGGCACATATGCTGTGAATGTTCATTGAACAGATAAGATGACGGTTGCTGCGAACACCTGTCGTAATACAGGCGGGAAGTCGGAACCGATCGCACAGAGGATAGCTGGTCGTTGAGACAGCAGGAAACAGGAGGAGAAAAGCATGATCAACGAAACATTGGATGAGATCCGCAAAAAGGCGCTGGATGCGATTGCGCAGGCTGCGGACCCCGACAGATTAAACGACATCCGCGTGTCCGTGCTCGGCAAGAAGGGCGAACTCACCGGGATCTTAAAGAGCATGAAGGATGTCGCACCGGAGGAGCGGCCGAAGGTCGGTCAGCTGGTCAATGACACCCGTGCGGAGATCGAACGGGTACTCGATGAGCAGAAGCAGAAATTTGAAGCGGCGCTCTTAGATGCGAAGCTTAAGAACGAGGTCATCGATGTGACTCTGCCGGCGAAGAAGATGCGCGTCGGTCACAAGCACCCCAATACCATCGCGCTGGAAGAGGTGGAGCGGATCTTCATCGGCATGGGATACGAGGTGGTCGAGGGACCCGAGATCGAGAAGGACTACTACAATTTCGAGGCCCTCAATATCCCGGCGGATCACCCGGCCAAGGATGAGCAGGATACCTTCTATATCCACGGCGATCTGCTGCTCAGGACGCAGACCTCCTCTGCGCAGGTGCATGAGATGGAGAAAGGGAGACTTCCTATCAAGATGATCTCCCCGGGCCGCGTCTTCCGCGCGGATGAGGTGGATGCGACCCATTCCCCGTCCTTCCATCAGGTCGAGGGACTGGTGATCGATAAGAACATCACCTTTGCGGACCTCAAGGGGACACTGGATGAATTCTCCAAAAAGCTCTTCGGTGCGGAGACGAAGACCAAGTTCCGCCCGCATCACTTCCCGTTCACCGAGCCCTCCGCTGAAATGGATGTATCCTGCTTTAAGTGCGGCGGAAAGGGCTGCCGTTTCTGCAAGGGATCCGGCTGGATCGAGATCCTGGGCTGCGGCATGGTCCATCCGCACGTCCTGGAAATGAGCGGCATCGACAACAGAGAATACACCGGCTTCGCCTTCGGCGTCGGACTGGAACGCATCGCACTGCTTAAATACGAAATAGATGACATGCGGCTCCTGTACGAGAATGACAGCCGGTTCTTAGAGCAATTCTAGCCGCACGGAGTAGCACTGATGCGGCTTCCAACCAAGGAACACGAACCGCGTGCTCGCACGCGGAAGCGTGTGACGAAGGTTGGAAGACAGAGCACGACGACAGTCGTGCGTGCGGCCGCATCAGTGCAACAGGAAGCGGATACCAGGCGAGCAGCGCGATCCGGCGGAGCCGCGAAGCGGGTCTGCCGGATGCGAAAAAAATGGAGGTAAATTATGAACGCAAGTTATTCATGGTTAAAAGCATATGTGCCGGATCTTACGTGCGGCGATCAGGGGCTGTTCGATGCCCTGACCCTCTCCGGCACCAAGGGGGAGACCTGGCACCGTCTCGATAAGAATCTGGAAAAGATCGTCGTCGGTCAGGTTAAGGAGATCAAACAGCATCCCGATGCGGACAAGCTCGTGATCTGCCAGGTGGACATCGGCACCGAGACGATCCAGATCGTCACCGGTGCGCAGAACCTCTTTGAGGGGGCTGTTGTCCCGGTGGTCCTCTCCGGCGGCAAGGTAGCCGGCGGACACGACGGCGGACCGCTTCCCGAGAACGGGATTCCGATCAAGGCGGGGAAGCTGCGCGGCATCGAATCCAACGGCATGATGTGCTCCATCGAGGAGCTCGGGTGTGATAAGAACCTGTTCCCGGAATCGAATCCCGAGGGCATCCACATCTTCCGGGAAGAGGACGGGCTGCCGGCCATCGGTTCCGACGGCGTCGAGGCCATGGGCCTGCGGGATTCCCTGTTTGAATTTGAGATCACCTCCAACCGGGTGGACTGCTACAGCATCCTGGGCATCGCAAGAGAAGCGGCAGCGACATTCAGGCTTCCCTTCCATAAGCCCGTGGTCGAGATCCATGAGACGGAGCAGAAGGCCTCCGATTTCATCAAGGTCCGGGTTGAGGACAAGGAGCTCTGCACGAGATACTGTGCGCGTGTTTGCACGGACATCACGATCAAAGAGAGCCCGAAATGGCTGCGCGACCGGCTTCGTTCCTGCGGGATCCGGCCGATCAACAACCTGGTGGATATCACCAATTACGTCATGCTGGAATACGGTCAGCCGATGCACGCCTTTGATCTGGATACCGTGGCAGGCGGCCAGATCATCGTCCGCCGTGCCAAGGACGGAGACAAGTTCGTCACGCTGGACGGAGAGGAACGCACGCTGGATCATGATGTCATCATGATCTGCGACGCGGAGAAGGAGATCGGCATCGGCGGTATCATGGGCGGCGAGAATTCCATGATCACGGAGAATGTGAAGACGGTCCTGTTTGAGGCGGCGACCTTCAACGGCCCCAATATCCGCAAATCCGCCAAGCGCATCGGTCTGCGCACCGACGCCTCCGGCTTCTTCGAGAAGGGGCTCGACCCTGCGAACGCGGAGGCGGCGATCAACCGTGCCTGCGCGCTGGTGGAGGAACTCGGCTGCGGAAAGGTCACACAGGGAATCGTCGAGGACAGCCTGCCGCTCAAGCCGGAGAAACGTATCCCTCTGGAGGTTGACCGGATCAATGCACTGAACGGAACGTCGATTAGCCGTGAAGAAATGATCGAAATATTGAATAGAGAGGAAGTGCCGGTAGAGGGGGATACCATCGTCGTGCCCAGCTTCCGTCAGGATCTGAACGAGATGTGCGATATTGCGGAAGAAATTGCACGTTTTTACGGATATGACAAGATCCCGGTCACACTGCCGAAGAACAGCGCGACGACCGGAGGGCTCTCCTGGAAGCTCACCGTGGAGGAAACCCTGCGTGAGACGGCCCGCTATGCCGGCTTTTCGCAGGCCTACAGCTATTCCTTCGAATCGCCGAAGGTCTTTGATCTGTTGAAGCTCTCCGCCGATGCACCGGAGCGACAGGCGATCCGGATCGCGAATCCTCTGGGCGAGGATTTCTCGATCATGCGGACGATCTCCTTAAACGGCATGCTGACCTCCCTCGCGACCAACTACAACCGCCGGAACAAGGATGTGCGGCTGTTCGAGCTCGGCAATATCTACCTCGCAAAATCCCTTCCGCTGACGGAGCTTCCGGATGAGCGGATGCAGCTCACACTGGGCTTTTACGGAGAGGGTGACTTCTTCACCATGAAGGGCGTTGTCGAGGAACTGTTGGATTCCGTATCCCTCCTTGCGCGCGCGGAAATCCTGCCCTTTGCGGAAGCGGAGAGAAAGCCCTTCCTGCATCCGGGTCGTCAGGCCTGCCTCTCTCTGGTACAGGGAAAGGAGAGTGTCACCGCCGGTTATCTCGGAGAGCTCCATCCGGCTGTCGCGGCAAACTACGGCCTGAAGGGCCGCGTTTATGTGGCGGTCCTGGATCTGCCCGTCATCGTCGAGCGTGCGAGCTTCACCCATCGCTATCAGGGCATTGCGAGATTCCCTGCCGTGACCAGAGACCTGAGCATGGTGGTCCCGAAGGAGATCCCCGCCGGTGAGATCGAGAAGATGATCCGCCAGCGCGGCGGCAAGACGCTGGAGAGCGTCCATCTCTTCGACCTCTATGAGGGCGAACAGATCGGAGAGGGCTTCAAATCCATGGCCTACTCCCTGTCCTTCCGTAACAAGGAGAAGACCCTCTCGGATGATGAGGTCCAGGGCACGATGAAGAAGATCTTAAACGGCTTGAGCAGCATGAAGATCGAACTGAGATCCTGATCTGACCGGAAGAGGGAATGCATTGCCGTAAATACTGCAATGAGATCCGATCAATGGTTCGATGATGATGAAAACCGCGGCCTGTCCGGCTGCGGTTTTCGTCATATCCCCCAAAATCCCGTTTTCTTGACCTTCCGGCGATTTTCTGTTATTATGTAACGAGTGTTTTTATGCCCATTTGGGCCTTCAGGGTACCCTGTTTCGATGTAAGACCCTTGTCCCGGCATGAGAAGGGGCATTGACGACAACAGAGACGCAGCTGGCGGAAAGGGAGATCCATGGAACGACAGGTATTCAGAAAAAAGAGCCTTGAGCGGCTCTCTTCTCCGGAGGAACTCAATGACTATCTGCATGTGACACAGCCCTCCGTGTGGGTGGCGCTCATCGCGGTGATCCTGCTGTTAGCGGGACTGTTTATCTGGAGCGGCTTTACGGCGATAAACAGCTACATCACCGGAAAGGGCACGGTTCGGGACGGTGTCATGACGATCCGCTTTGAAGACAACGACCATGCCGATCAGGTGAGCCCCGGTATGAGGGTGACCGTCGGCGGAGTGGAGGCGGAGATCGACACCATCGGAAGCGATGCGGACGGACGACTGATCGCTTCGGCTGTGTTGGCGATCCCTGACGGCGACTATGATGCCAAAATCTGCTACCGCCACAGAAAGATCATCGGGTTGTTGCTGAATTGAAGGGCGGAGGAATGGAGCAGCGCAAAAAGAAGATCCGTCAACCGATCAGTAATCCCGGAAAGATCGCCAAAGTGCCGGTCGTCATGCAGATGGAGGCGCTCGAGTGCGGCGCGGCTTCGCTCGCTATGGTCATGGCCTACTATGAGAAGTGGGTCCCCCTCGAGCAGGTCCGATACGACTGTGCGGTCTCCCGTGACGGTTCCAATGCCAAGAACATCTTAAAAGCCGCCCGCAACTACGGTCTTGAGGCCAGAGGATTCAAGCTCGAGCCCGAGGTACTTAAGGAAAAGGGCAGCTTCCCCTGCATCATTCACTGGAATTTCAACCACTTCGTCGTACTCTGCGGCTTTTCCGGTAAATACGCCTATATCAATGACCCCGCCAGAGGAAACTTAAAGGTTTCCATGGAGGAATTTGACCGGGCCTTCACCGGGGCCTGCATCCTTCTGGAGCCGGACGAGGGCTTTGTCCCAGAGGGAAAGCGCAAGAGCACGCTCGCCTTTGCGAAAAGCCGGCTGCGCGGAGCGGGAGCGGCAGCACTGTTTGTTGCGGTGACCACGGTCCTATCATATGTGTTCGGCATCATCAATCCGGTCTTTTCCCGCTTCTTCATGGACCATCTGCTGACGGGGGAGAACCGGGAAGCCTTTACCCCCTTTATCATCCTGCTCTTTGCGGTCGGCGTTCTGCAGGTGATCACCTCCGTGATCCAGGCGATCTACTCCATCAGGATCGACGGCAAGATGGCTGTGATCGGCAACAGTACCTACCTGTGGAAGGTACTGCGTCTTCCGATGGAATTCTTCAGCCAGCGGATGGCGGGGGATATCCAGATGCGGCAGGCGAGCAATGCTTCGATCGCTTCCACCCTGGTCAATACGCTCACGCCGCTTATGCTGAACCTGTTCATGATGGTCTTCTATCTGCTGGTCATGATCCGCTACAGCCCGATCCTTACGCTGGTAGGCCTGGCTACCATCGTGATCAATGCGACCGTCAGCCGCATCATCTCCGAGAAACGGATCAATATCACGCGAGTCCAGACCCGCGACGCCGGCAAGCTCGGTGCCACGACACTCTCCGGGATCAAGATGATCGAGACGATCAAGGCGAGCGGCGCGGAGAGCGGCTTCTTCCGCAAATGGGCCGGATACCAGGCTTCGGTCAGCGGTTCCTCCGCGAAGTACTTAAGGCTTAACACTTACCTCGGGCTGGTCCCGGTCATTGTGTCCGAGCTGGCGAAGTATCTGGTGTTGGTGCTCGGCGTCTTTCTGGTCATGCGGGGCAGCTTTACCATCGGTATGATCATGGCCTTCCAGAGCTTCCTGATGGCGTTCATGAGCCCGGCGATGACGATGATCTCCGCCGGACAGACCCTGCAGGAGATGCGCACCCAGATGGAGCGCGTCGAGGATGTGATGGAATATCCGACGGATATCCATTTCTCGGATGAACCGATCTCCGAGGACCACGATTACGGGAAGCTGGAGTGGGAAGTGGAGCTTAAAAATGTCACCTTCGGTTATTCCCGTCTGGCAGAACCGCTCATTCAGAACTTTTCCATGAAGATGGAGCCGGGGAGCCGGGTGGCCTTTGTCGGCGCTTCCGGCTGCGGCAAGAGCACCCTCTCCAAACTGATCTCCGGCCTGTATCAGCCCTGGAGCGGAGAGATCCTCTTTGACGGGAAACCCATCTCCGAGATCGACCGCGGCACCTTTACCGGTTCCGTTGCGGTGGTGGATCAGGACATCATCCTCTTCGAGGACAGCCTCTCGAATAATATCAAGATGTGGGACGATACGATCGAGGATTTCGACATGCTGCTCGCCGCCAGAGATGCGCAGATCCACAGCGACATCCTGAAACGGCCCGGCGGCTATGAGGGGAGGATCTCGGAGGGCGGAAAGGATCTGTCCGGCGGTCAGAGGCAGCGCCTGGAGATCGCCCGTGTGCTGGCGCAGGATCCCTCTGTCATCATCATGGACGAGGCGACAAGCGCTCTGGATGCACGGACGGAATACGACCTGGTCAATGCCGTCAAGGAAAGAGGGATCACCTGTATCGTGATCGCGCACCGTCTCTCCACGATCCGGGACTGTGATGAGATCATCGTCCTGGACGAGGGAAAGGTGGTCGAGCGCGGCACCCACGAGGAGCTCTACGCCAAAGGCGGTTACTACACGGAACTGATATCCAGTGATTGATGCGGAGGCTTTGAATCTTGGATCTGTTTGACGATCAAATCCGACAGAGGAAACAGAACGATCAGGAGGTCTTTGAGAACTCGATTCTCAAGATGGCCAGGGTCGTCACGGGAGGTGCGGATTACGGGACCATCTCGGATGACCGGATCATCACCCGCGGCGTGATCGATGAGGTTCTGAAATACTATCACTACAAACCCGCGGAGATCCCCGAGTCGATCACGGAGCCCGAGGAGCAGCTGGCGTATGCCTGCCGTCCCTATGGCCTGATGTACCGGATGGTGGAGCTGGTGGGAGACTGGTATCTGGATGCTTACGGCCCCATGATCCTTTATCGCAAGACGGATGGCAGGCCCTTCACGGTGTATCCGCGGATCGGACGGGGGTACTGGTATCAGGATGAGCAGGGCAGGATGATCCGGCTAAACCGCAGCACCGCGTCACAGTTTGAACGGGAGGCGATCTGCTTCTACCGGGCATTACCGCAGAAGGCTCTCACCATCCCGGATCTGATCCTGTATCTCAGACAGTGTATCAGCAGATACGATATCGTGATCCTCTTAGTCCTGATGGTCCTGGTCACCGTGGCCGGAATGCTCCTGCCCAGACTGACGCTGTTCCTGACGAGCTTTGTCCTTGATCAGGGGGAATCGATCGTCCTGTGGGGGACCGCGGTATTCCTCTTTGCGTCGACCTTTTCCATGCAGATGCTTGCGGCGTGCCGGAAGCTCGCGACCGAGCGGATCCTGAACAAGACGAGCAACGCCGTGGAAGCGGCCCTCATGATGCGGCTCATGAACCTTCCGCCGTCGTTTTTCAAGCAGTTCAATGCCGGTGAACTTTCCAGCCGCAGCCAGTCCATGAAAAAGCTGTGCCAGCTCATCGTGAGCAATGTTTTTTCGGTCGGCCTGACCTCCGTGACATCGCTCATCTACCTGTCGCAGATCTTCCAACTGGCGCCGGCCCTGGCCTATCCTTCCGTGATCATCATCGTTGCCACGGTGGGACTTTCCCTTGCCACGACCATTATGCAGATGCGGATCACGAGGATGAAGATGAACCTCGACGCCAAAGGGAACGGTATCTCCTATGCTTTGATCGGCGGTGTGCAGAAGATCAAGCTGGCCGGTGCAGAGAAGCGGGCCTTTGCCAAATGGGCGGATGTATACACGAAGAGTGCGGAGCTTGCCTATGATCCGCCGTTCTTCTTAAAGATCAACAGTGCCATTATGACAGGAGTCTCTCTCCTGGGGACCATCGTGCTGTATTCTACCGCGGTGAGGACCGGCGTGACGCCGTCTCAGTATCTGGCCTTTAACGTTGCCTACGGCATGGTGATGGGGGCCTTTACCACGCTGTCCGGGATCGCACAGTCCATCGCTCAGATCGAACCGATCGTAGAGATGGCGGAACCCATCCTGAAAGCGGAGCCGGAGTCAGCGGAGGGGAAGGAGATCGTGACCGAGTTAAGCGGCGGGATCGAATTGAATCACGTCTGCTTCCGCTATGAGGAAAATCTTCCCTATGTCATTGACGGATTAAACCTGAAGATCCGTCCCGGAGAGTACGTGGCGATCGTCGGCAGGACGGGCTGCGGCAAATCGACCCTGATGCGCCTGCTCCTGGGATTCGAGAAGCCGGAGCGCGGTGCGATCTACTATGACGGAAAGGACATGAACCGGATGGATCTCCGATCCCTGAGAAGGAAGATCGGCGCGGTCATGCAGGACGGCGGACTGTTTCAGGGGGATATCTACTCCAATATCGTGATCTCACAGCCGACCCTCACCATGGAGGATGCCTGGGAAGCCGCATCATTGGCGGGGATCGCCGATGACATCAACAAGATGCCCATGGGGATGAGCACCATCATCAGTGAAGGACAGGGAGGCATCTCCGGCGGACAGCGGCAGCGGATCATGATCGCGCGTGCCGTGGCACCGAAACCCCGGATCCTGATCTTTGACGAGGCGACCAGTGCGCTGGATAACCGCGCACAGAAACAGGTATCGGAGGCGCTGGATCGTTTGAAATGTACCAGGATCGTCATCGCCCATCGGCTCTCGACGATCAAAAACTGCAACCGCATCCTGGTGTTGGATCAGGGACGTGTGATCGAGGACGGAACCTATGAGGGGCTGATCGAGAAAGGGGGCTTCTTTGCCGAACTGGTCGAGCGGCAGCGGGTGGATTTTTCCGGTGAACAGGAGACTGCGCCGGACAACGGGGGAAATGTCTGACATCGCCGGAAAACGGAACCGGAACATCGTTGTTTCATCAGTAAAGGGAAAAGGAAAGCAGGATGAAAAGTCTGATCGTGAAAGCGGTAGAAGATAACCTGGAACAGGTGACCGCATTTGTGGATGAGGAGCTCGAAGCTTACGGCTGTGGATCCAAGGTACAGATGCAGATCGATATCGCGATCGAGGAGATCTTCGCCAATATTGTCAATTATGCATATCATCCCGTCGAGGGGGAGGCGGAGGTCCGCTGTGAGGTGATGGATGATCCGCTCCGGGTGATCATTCAGTTCCTGGATAACGGCAAACCCTTCAATCCGCTGGACAGGGAGGAGGCAGATATCTCTATCAAAGCGCTGGAACAGAGAGAGGGAGGACTGGGCATCTTCATGGTGAAGAAGAGCATGGACGGCGTGCGCTACAGTTATGAAAATGGTAAAAATATCCTGACGATAGAAAAAAACTTTTGAGCATGGAAAGCAAAGGAGGAAACGGAAAATGCTGCAGATCGTAACGGAACAGTCGGAGAATCAGACCACATTGTACCTGAAGGGACGCATGGACCTTGGCGGAGCCAGATCCGCCAGCGGCCCCTTCATGGAGCAGGCGGATCAGGCGATGAAGATCGTCCTGGACTGCTCGGAACTGGAATATGTCGCAAGCGCCGGCCTGCGGGTGCTCAAGCAGCTGCATCAGACCATGAAGGACAAGGGCGGCAATCTGATCCTCAAGGGGATCCGCCCGGACGTGATGGATATTCTGGAGATGACAGGCTTCGACGCGATGCTTGTCATTGAGCAGTGATATGA
>JAFPTK010000106.1 GCA_017400305.1 Lachnospiraceae bacterium
AAATGCCGCAGCGCATGGCGATCACCAACAGGATACACCAAAGCGGCCCCTGATTCCCGGCGATCCGCCAGGGTAATATCCCGCAGAGAATGAGTAGCGCCGCATCCACCAGATACTCCTCCGGTGTTGCTCTCCAGAAAAACAGCATCCCGATGATCACAAAGAGTGTCGTGAAAAGCAGCACGGCATTGTAGAAAGTGCCGCCCGTCATCCCGACTCCCTTGATCCAGAGCATCAATCCGAAGTACAGGAAAAAGAGGAATTCCCGCACGGGAATCCTGCGATCGTTTCCGGATTCCCTCGTCCCGGATCCCGGTCGTCCCTCCAAAAAGACGCCCCTGTCTTTCACGCTTATCTGATCACTCAATCGATGTCAGCCTTCCCGGAATACTTCTTCTTTGGACCGCTCCGTCACCTGTCCGTTCTCCACCTCATAGATCAGGTCGGCATTTCGGATCGTTGTCAGACGATGTGCGATGATGATCATCGTCTTGGTACCGTGGAGGGAATCGATCGCCTCCATGACCGCTGTCTCAGTCTCCCCGTCCAGCGCACTGGTCGCTTCATCCAGCACCATTACCTCCGGATCGGTATACAGCGCCCGGGCGATCCCGATCCGCTGCCGCTGCCCGCCGGAGATCCTGGCGCCGCGTTCTCCGACGATGGTATCCATCCCATCGGGAAGGGTCTCGATGAATGCCGTCAGCTGGGCCTTCTCTGCCGCATCCCGGACACGCTCCTCATCGATCTCCTCATCCGGTATCCCAAAGGCGATATTCCGGCGGATCGTGTCATCCGACAGAAAGATCGTCTGCGGGATATATCCGATCTCCCCCTGCCAGGTCGCGAGATTCTTAAAGATATCCATTTCATCCGCCATGATATGACCCCGCTCCGGCGTCAGCAGACCCAGCAGGATATCCGCCAATGTCGTCTTGCCGGCACCGGAGGATCCGATGAGGGCGACGGTCCTGCCCTTGGGGATCGCAAAGGTGACATCCTTTAACACATCCTCCTCCGCACCCGGATACCGGAAGGACAGGTGCCGGATCTCCACGCGATCCCTGAGCTTCCAGGTATGATCCCGATCCGCGCTCTCCTGAGCCGCTTCCTCGACCTCACGCAGATCATGGTAGATCAGATCGATGGAAGGAGCCGCGTAGAGGATATTGGAAAAGTGCTCGTTGATCTTCCCTACGGACGGAAGGAGTCGAAACGCCGCCACCGCAAATACCGACAGCTGCGGGATAAACGCCTGGATCTCCCGCTGTCCGAAATACATCTTGACGATGATCGCCACCAGAAGACCGCTCATGCAGGTCGCTTCCACCACATATCTCGGCAGACCGCCCACCAGCCGGCTCACACGGAGCGCCCGCAGATATTTTGTGGACACCCTGTCATATCGGTCCAGAAAGTACTTCTCTCTCCGGAGCACCTTCAACTCCTTGATGCCGCCCAGGGATTCGTTGATGGTCCGGATCAGCAGTCCGTTGCATTCCTGTGCTTCCTTGCCGAGATTACGGGACATCCGCTTCGAGATGCTCGTAAAGAGCAGCAGCGAAAGCCCCATGATCCCCAGCACGACGACCGTGATGGAATGGCTCACCGTAAAGAGATAACACCCGAGGACGACGCAGACCACCGCTTCCGTGACCAACTCCATCGCATGGATGATCCCCTTGGTGAACAGATCGGTATCCGTCGTGAGGCTCCGGGTCAGCTCCGCGATATTCTTATTCAGATGCCACCCGTAAGGTTCCGCCGTATAGGCGCGCAGGAGTCTGACGGAGATCCT
>JAFPTK010000107.1 GCA_017400305.1 Lachnospiraceae bacterium
GAATCCGGGATCGTGGACTGGAAGAAGTTCTTCATGATCAGCATATTATAAGACGAATAGATGAGCGGCAGGATCAGGACCCACATGGAATCCAGCATATGGAGCTTGCTGTAGAGCAGGTAGGTCGGGATCAGACCCGCATTGAAGTACATCGGCACCATCAGCAGGAAGGTGAAGATATGCCGGCCGCGCAGACGCTTCTTGGAAAGCGGATAGGCGGCACAGGTGCAGGCGACCATACCGAGCGCCGTAAAGATCAGCGTCACCACGACACTGTACCACATGGAATGCATCAGGGACTTGTCCCCGAACACCGCCGTGTAAGCCTCAAAGGTCAGCTGCTTGGGAATGAAGAACACATCCTTGGCCATGACCGCCGCGTTGCCGGAGACCGACTTCGCCGCCATATGGACAAAGGGAAGCACGCAGGTCATGCACAGGATGGTGATGAACAAGATGATCAGCACATCACTGATATGCCACTTGGTAATGGCCCGGCTGCCGTCCGAGGATACGATTTCCTGTTCCTTATTCTTCGCCATGATCCTCTCCTCCTCTTCTTACAGCAGCCCGTCTTCGCCGAGACTCTTGGCAAACCGGTCGGACAGAAGGACCAGTGCCAGTCCTACCAGAGACTGGAAGAGTCCGACCACCGTTGTCTCCGCGAATTTCGAGCTCTGCAGTCCGCGCTCATAGATGTAGACCGCCAGCTGATACTGGAAATCCCGGACCTGGGAGTTGCCCAGCGCGGAAAGACGCTCGATGTTGCTGCCCATGACGCGGCCGAGATTCATGATCAGCATGACCACCACCGTGGAGCGGATGCTCGGCAGGGTGATATGCCAGATCCTCTGCCAGCGGTCCGCGCCATCGATCATGGCCGCCTCGTGCAGATCACCGGATACGCCGGCGATCGCCGCCAGATAGATGATGGTTCCCCACCCCATGGTCTGCCAGACATTGATCAGCAGGTAGGTCACCGCCCAGTGCCATTTCTCCGTCAGGAACGGGATCCCCTCGGAGATCCAGCCCAGCCGCATCAGGATCACGTTGACCAGACCCGTGCTCGGCCGGAACATGATGTAGGCAACACTTCCGACGATGGCCCAGGAAAGGAAATGCGGCAGATACAGGATCGTCTGAGAGACCTTCTTAAACTTCGCAAACCGCAGCTCATTTAAGAGCAGCGCCAGGATGATCGGCATCGGGAAGCTTAAGATCAGATCCAGGAGATTGAATACGATCGTGGATGCGAGAGAGGAACGGAAAGCCCGCTCCGCAAACACCTTGTTGATGATATCCATGCCGACGAACTTGCTGCCCGCCCATCCACGGGCCGGCTTGTAATCATAGAAGATCATCCGGAGTCCCGGGTAGGTGCCGTAATTGAAGATCACCACCAGTACCAGCGGGAATAACAGCATCAGATAGAGCTGCCAGTCACGGCGGATCGCCGTTTTCAAGCTGCGCCGGTTCGCCTTTTTGACTTCGTCGGAAAGCTGCGCCTTTTTCGCCATGTTCTCACCCCCGTACAGACTCCGTAGCTTCTTGTGTTGGTGAAAGCGCACAGATTCTTTTGGGAAAACCTGAATTATTTGTGCATTTTCACTATAACGATTGTACAAAAGGATGCGGGATGATTTCTCTCCAGATCAGGATCGAAACTGTGCAAAAATGACCATTTATAGGTCGAACGGATGGGTATATCGATATACAAAAGGAAACGGCAAAGAAATATTTCTACATTTTCACAGTCGGAACAAACCCCTTAAGATCCCGGTGTTTCGGCCTTCATCCAGCCATTGTAGCGAAGGATGCTCGCCTTTTGTGCCGGCGCGACCTTCTTGCGCCATTCGGTCGGAGTGAGGCCGATAAAGGTCAGAAAATGACGATTGTAACTGGAGATCGAACGGAAACCGACGCGCTCTGAGACCGAGAGGATGGAATCCTCCGTCATGCGCAGCATGGAACAGGACTGCAGGATCCTGGTCCGGTTCAGATAATCCAGCGGACTCATCTCCATGATCTCATGGAATACCCTGCGAAAATGCGTCGGGCTTAAGTGGCACAGATCCGCCAGGAGGTCCACCGGGAAGTTCTGCATATAGTTGTCCCTGATATAGTCAAGCGCCGGAGCGATCACCAGGGCATTCTGCGCCATGTCGGCCTTCGCGCCGCTGCTGCTTGCGGAAGCATGTTTTGAATTCTGATAGACCCTCATCAACTGCATCATCAGGGACAGCGTGAGGCCCGCTACAGAAAACTGGTAGTTGGTCGCTTTGGCCTTCATCTCACCGAGGATCTGCAGCATCACCTCGCGGATCGCGGGGTATTCACTGCCGTGCAGGATAAAGCGGGAATTCTCGAGCATCTCCCGGTAGGTCCGTGCCTCCGGTGCCGCGTCACCGAAAAAGCCGCGCAGGAAATCCTCCGGCGCCAGATACAGATAGCTCCACAGACTGGCACAGCCCGGCGCGCTGCAGGTGGTATGCGGGATATTCCGGGAGATCACGGTCACATCCCCTTCGTGAAAATCAACCCGCTGCCCGTCAAACTCCATCCAGCCGCTCTGTGTATGACAGATGCCCAGCTCCAGACAGTTGTGGAAATGAAGCTTCCCGGAGGGGATATCGGAGATGTGCCAGTCCTCTCCGGTGAGCATCAGGACCGGGAATTCCGGCGGCAGTTCATAACTGCGGTATTCAATGATCGTCTTCGTCTTACTCATACCATCTCCGCCGCCAGACGGTCGATCTCCTTAAGCTCCTCTTCGGCGAAGGAGATGTTCTCCGTCGCCTTGATATTATCCAGGATCTGGGCCGGACGCGATGCACCGATCAGGACGCTCGCCACGACGTCATCGCGCAGGATCCAGGCCAGTGCCATCTCCGCCAGCGTCTGTCCGCGCCCTGCGGCGATCTCGTTGAGCTTCTTAAGGATCGCGATCTTCTCCTGCGTGAACTGGGACTCCTTGAGGAACCGGCCGTCCGTGCGCACGCGGCTGTCCTCCGGGATCCCGTTTAAGTAGCGGTCCGTGAGCATGCCCTGTGCCAGCGGCGAGAAACAGATGATGCCCTTCCCAAGCTTCCGGGAGGCCTCCTTGAGCCCGTTTCTTTCGATCGTCCGGTTTAAGATGTTGTAGCTGTTCTGGTTGATCACAAAGGGAACATGCAGTTCCTTAAGGATCGCGCTGGCCTGTGTCAGCTGCTCTCCGTTGTAATTGGAAAGACCCGCGTAAAGCGCCTTTCCGCTTGTGACGGCCTGGGCCAGTGCCCCCATGGTCTCCTCCAACGGCGTCTCCGGATCCGGGCGGTGATGATAATAGATATCGACATAATCAAGGCCCATCCGCTTAAGTGACTGGTCAAGACTCGCGAGCAGATACTTCCTGCTCCCCCAGTTGCCGTAAGGGCCCTCCCACATATCATAGCCGGCCTTGGTGGAGATGATGAGTTCATCCCGATAGGGCCGGAAATTATCCCGAAAGATCCTGCCGAAATTGGTCTCCGCGCTGCCCGGCTTCGGTCCGTAGTTATTCGCGAAGTCAAAATGCGTGATGCCGTTGTCGAAGGCCGTCCGGCACATCTCCTCCATATTGGCGTAGACCCCGGTGTCCCCGAAATTGTGCCAGAAGCCCAGCGATACCGCCGGCAGCATCAGGCCGCTCTTACCGCAGCGCCGGTAGGTCATCTTCTCATAACGTTCCTCTTTGGCAAGATACATAGCCGCCTCCTTACCCCGTTCAACCGAAATTCCTCAAGTGCCGTTCCGGCGGATCCGCGCTCCTCCGCTGCTCTCTTAAAACAGCTTCCCGTCGCGTCCCGCGGAATTCTTTCTTCATGATATTCGTTAAAGTCAACTTTAAGTCAAGTGATTTTTACAACTTTCTCCAGGTACTCCGCAAGCTCCGCGGAACACTTTGCGGTGATGTGCACTCCCTCCGCCTCATAATTCTCCGAAGAGATCTCCGCTTCGCGATGGATCCGGTTTAACAGCTCTCCCGCTGCATAGGGGATCATGACGGTGATCTCCCGGCTGCCCGCGCGGAAGATCCGCTCCAGAGAATCCAGCAGGTCATCCAGCCCGTAACCGGTGTGCGCGGATACATACACGGTCTCGCTCCCCGGATGATTGTCGATCGTCAGCTCCGGAGAGCGCAGATCCGCCTTGTTGTATACATAGATCCGGGGAATCCCCATGATATCGAGATCCCGCAGGGTATCCTCCGTCACTCTCCGATGCGCCGCGTGGTTCTCATCGGAGGAATCCATGACAAGCAGCAGGACATCCGCGTATTTCAGTTCTGAGAGAGTCGAGCGGAACGCCTTGATGAGATCGTGCGGGATATCCTCGATGAAGCCGACCGTATCGGAGAGCAGAAAAGGCTTCCTCCCGGGGATGTCGATCTTACGGATGGAGGTATCGAGTGTCGCAAAGAGCATGTCCTTCTCAAAAACCTGCTTCTCTCCCGTCTTCTCCGGGGAAGCGGTTCCCATGCTGAGGAGCCGGTTCATCAGGGTGCTCTTTCCGGCGTTGGTGTATCCGACCAGCGCCACCTGCGGATAACCATCACGCCCGCGGCCCTGCCGCTGCACCTCTCTGGTATGGTCGATGGCGGCAAGCTCCTTTTTGAGTTCCGTGATGCGGTGCGTGATCTGTCTGCGGTCGAGCTCGATCTGCTTCTCTCCCTCTCCCTTGTTGGCTCTGCTGCCACCGCCGCCGCTCTGACGGCCGAGGTGCTGCCACATCCCGGTCAGTCTCGGGAGCATATACTTAAGATACGCGGACTCTACCTGCAGCCTTGCCTCCCGGGTACGCGCTCTCCTGGAAAAGATCTCGAGGATCAGATTGGTCCGGTCCCAGACCGGCACGCCGGTGATCCTCTGCAGATTCTTCATCTGGGAGGGAGAGAGATTCCCGAGACACACCACAAGCTCCGCGCCGCCCGCTTCCACTTCCGACTTAAGCTGCTCCGCCTTTCCCGAACCGATCCAGGTGGCATTGTCCGGGTGCTCAAGTGTCTGCGTCACCGAAGCGATGACCTCCAGATCCGCCGCCTCGCAAAGTGCCGCCAGTTCCTCCATGGCGTGGTCAAAATCGCCTGCATTCTCCCGCATCCGGATGCCGGTCATGATCACCGGGATCCGGATGACCTCAGTCTCCCTCTCGATCATATTCCCTCACGATCACCTGTGCCAGTCCGTGGAAGGTACTGACGAAGCCCGCTCTCCCCGGTGTGTGATCCGACGGATCTCCGTTCGAGGCGCCAAGCAGTTCTCCCCATTCCGCAGGGATATCGAAACGGTGGTCGGCATGCGGCACCGGATGTCCTTCACGATCCTGCACCGCGAGCTTCCGGATCACCACATCGTTCTCACGGTAGTCCTCGGTGATCACCAGTTGTGCGGATGAAATGTCTCCGGTCACATTGACCTGGCGCATGACCTCTCTGCCCTCCCGGTAGCCGATCGCCTCCATCGTACCGGTCTCCGACAGGATCCCCTCCCAGACGAGGTAATCATCCGAAGGCATCCGTTTCCTGCCGAGACTCCGACCGTTTAAGACAAGCTCCACCTCCTCTGCGTTGGAGAAGACGTAATACTTCGTCTCCCTGCCCGCCGGTTCGTTCATATCCGGATACACATGGATCACATCTTCGTGGGTCCACCAGGCTTTGTAGAAATAATAGAAATCCTTGGGATACCCGCACAGATCCATGGCGCCGAACTGGCTGCTGATGGCCGGCCAGGCAAAGGGCGTCGGTTCCCCGTAATAATCAAATCCGGTCCAGAGAAACAGACCGCTCACCCAGTCCGGTTTACAATCCCGCCAGCGCTGTGCTCCCAGCATATAGTAGGGCCGCTCCTCCGTGACCGCCAGATGACATCTCTCCGGATCGGTCTCATAGCAGCCGCGGGTGGATTTAAAGGTTCCCTGCTCCGTGCAGACAAACGGCTGATCCGGATACTCCCTGTGAAACTGCTCATAGTGATCACTGTGGTAATTGTAGCCCGCCACATCCAACTGCTTCGAGATTCCCTCCAGTACCCGGTAATCCGTGATGACCTTATTGGTCTGCATATCGAGCATCAGCAGTGCCATGGTGACCGGCGTCCAGGGATCCAGCTGCCTGATATGACGGATCATGGTACCCGCGATCCGCGCCCCCTGTGCGGTCGCCTGGGTCTGTGCCTCTTCATTCCCTATGGAATAGAGGATCACACAGGGGTGATTCCTGGCAAGACAGACCATGCGTCCCAGGACCGACAGATCCTCCTCCGAGCTGGAGAGAAGACGTGTCTCCGATACCACCAGCATTCCTTCCTCATCGCAGACCGTGAGGAATTCCTCGCTCATCGGATAGTGCGCGCAGCGATACGCGTTGGCCCCCATCTCCTTGAGTTTCCGGACACGGTAACGCATGACCTCCCGCGGTACCGCCGCCCCAAGTCCGCCATGATTCTGATGACAGCAGACACCAAAGAGCTTCCGGGATTGTCCGTTCAACGAAAAGCCGTGATCCGGATCAAAAGCGGTCTGCCGGATCCCGAAGCGCCGCCGGATCGTGTGCCGGATCTCCCCCTTCTCAACCAGCGCCAGTGTCATTTCGTACAATTGCGGATCCTCCGGTGACCAGAGGATCGGATTTTCCATCGTACCGGTGATGAGAAAGCGCGGATGGTCCGGTTTACCCGGCAGCCACCTTATCTCATTCGCAATTGACCGTTCACCGCTGCTGTCGCGCCACATCTCGGACGGCCATTCCGTCTCCCGGGTGTTCACCGTGACGTCGCTGCCATTCGGACTCTTCAGTGACAGTCTGAGTTCATAATCCGCCTGCCGTCCGGATCGCAGGAAATCGGTCCATCGATCGGCACCGGATTGTGAGAGTTCCGTCTCTTCCCTCTCATCGACGGAGAGGATACCGCTAAGGATCAGTTTTGCTTCCTTACCTCCGCCCAAAGGCTCCGTATGGAGGAAGACCTCCTCGATCGCATCCCGCTCCGTCACCTCCAGGCGGACGCCCCGGTAGATCCCGCCTCCCTCATAAAACCATCCCTGCGCCTCGCGGGCGTCACACCGGATGGCCAGCACATTATCACCGCCGCAGACCGCGGTATCCGTCAGATCGATCACAATGCGGGTATAGCCGTCCGGCTCATGCAGCAGGAAAAAATCATTGAAATAGAACCGCGCATCGCGGTAGACACCGTCCAATATGAGTCGGATCCTCTTCCCCTCATATTCCGCCGGCAGATGAAAATGCTTCCGGTACCACCCGACTCCCTTTTCAAAGGAGCCCGCCGTGGTGTGCATATTGTTCACGTCCTCCATGGCCGGGATCGTGTTGTCGGAGTCAAACTCCTTTCCGGAGTATTCGCTGACACTGGTCTGAAAGACAAAATCATGCGGGAGCGTCACTGGCTCCCAATCGCTGTCATCAAAGGAACTGCTCTCCGGTCCCTGATTGTAGGAGCCGGACTTGGCCAGTCCCCAGCGGTTCCGGACGGATGGAAAATCCCCGAAGTGGAAGAGCCAGTTGTCGCAAAA
>JAFPTK010000108.1 GCA_017400305.1 Lachnospiraceae bacterium
CATCCGGAGACATACTACCGGTTTTTCTTCCCGCCGTATTCCATGCTGTGGTGGGATCAGGAGATCCGTCTCGGAGAGAGAGATGCTTATCTGGCATGCGAACTGCGGGCAATGGAGACGCTCACACCGTACCGGAACGTCGAGGTCTACTCCTGGCAGGCGCAGGAGCAGATCATCACGGAACTGGACAATTACATGGATACCATTCATTTCACGCCGCAGATCAACAGCTGGATGATCCGCGAGATGGCGGCGGGACGCGGGCAGATCCGCCATGGGGAGGAGCGGGATGCGATCGAAGAGATGCGCAGACTGTCGGACTCCCTGCAGGAGCGGTATTTAAGCTCCATCGGTGAGGCCGGGCGTTTTCATTACGGACTGGAGGGCGATTGAGATGCACAAGTACATTTCCTGGAATGTGAACGGCCTGCGGGCATGCGTGGGAAAGGGGTTTCTCGACTTTGTGGAGCGGGAGTCGCCGGATGCCCTGTGCCTGCAGGAGACGAAGCTTCAGGCGGGACAGATCGATCTGGAGCTTCCGGGATATCATCAATACTGGAATTACGCGGACAAAAAGGGGTACTCCGGGACCGCTGTCTTTGTGAAGGACGAACCCCTTTCGGTACATTACGGCCTGGATATAGACGAACATGATCATGAGGGCCGGGTCATCACGCTGGAATACGAGGATCATTATCTGACGACCGTCTATGTGCCCAATGCCAAGGAGGATCTGTCGCGTCTTTCCTACCGCGGGGTGTGGGAGGATGATTTCCTCGCTTTTCAAAAGGAGCTGGAAAAAAAGAAGCCGGTCATCTGGTGCGGCGACCTCAACGTCGCCCATCGGGAGATCGATCTGAAAAACCCGAAATCCAACCGCGGTCATGCCGGCTTCACGGATGAGGAGCGGGAGAAGTTTCAGAATATCCTCGATGCGGGTTTTGTTGACACATATCGGCATTTCTATCCGGATCGGGAGGGGGCATACAGCTGGTGGAGTTATCGTTTCCACGCGCGGGAGAAAAATGCGGGCTGGCGTATCGACTACTTCATCGTTTCTCCGCAGTTGACAGAGAGGCTCTCGGATGCCCTGATCTACGCCGATGTCATGGGCTCCGATCATTGTCCGGTGGGATTAATGATGGTATAATGTGACATAAGCGCACCAAACACATGATCGCAGAGGGTTCACAGATTTGGGGGATAGGATGAAAAAGAGATGGTTCGCAGTGATGTCGATCCTGCTGTTGTCCGTGGGGATGATCGCCGGCTGTGCCCGTTCCGCTAAGGAAGCTCCGACCGCGGAGAATCCGCTGATCCTCAAGATCGGGGTATCCACGGCAGATGCCGATCCCAGAAATATTGCCGCCAAACAGTTCGCAGAGGAGATCGCGAACAGTACCGGCGGCGTCATCCTGGCCACCGTCTCCGGAGGAGGCGTACTGGGAGATGACGCGGCTCTGATCGATGCGGTCAGTCTCGGATCCGGCAAGGTGGACATCGTGATCTCCGATGCGTCCAATTTTGCGAACTATGAGCCGCGGATGGGGATCTCTGCACTGCCGTTCCTGTTCGATGACTTTGATACGGCATGGGCATTCATGGACGGTGATATCGAAGCGCGTGCGGAGGAGGGACTGTCAAAGCACAATATCCGGGTGCTTGCGCACTACTGCAACGGCTTCCGCTGCGTGACCAACTCCCGCGGACCCGTGGAGAGTCCCGAGGATATGAAGGGGATGGTGATCCGGACACCGCAGAATATGGTCATCATGTCAACCATGAGCGCGTTGGGGGCGAATCCGCAGCCGCTGGGATTCTCCGAGCTCTATGCGGCTCTGCGCAAGGGGACCTATGACGGACAGGAGAATCCGATCCCCGTGATCTACAACAACCGTCTGTTTGAAGTGCAGGAATACCTCTCGGTCACCAATCATATCTATTCCGGCATGTGTTTTGCGATCTCCGAGTCCACCTGGAAGATGCTTTCCGAGGAGCAGAGGCGGATCATCGAGATGGCAGCCGGGAAGTCGGCGATCACCGACCGGGAGATGAACCGCAAACAGACGAACGAACTGCTGTCTGCGCTCGCGGAGGAGGGAATGAAGATCAATGAGCCGGATCTGAAACCGTTTGCCGCCGCGACCGCATCGGTATTGGAAGAAAACCGTACCATTTACGGTTCCCTTCTGGAGGAGACGCTGGAATGGATCTCGGAAAGATGACAGAAGCTTATCTCCTGGCGATCGACGCGGGTACGGGCAGTGTGCGTGCCGTGCTCTTTAACCGGAAGGGGGAGCAGATCGGCGCGGTATCCCGCGAGTGGGAGCATCGAAGCGATCCCCGCTATCCCGGGAGCATGGATTTTGACTGGACGAATAACTGGGGGCTTGCCAGCGCCTGTGTGCGGGAGGTGATCGGGAAGACCGGTATCCGGCCGGAGGAGATCGCGGGCGTATCGACGACCTGTATGCGCGAGGGGATCCTTCTGTATGATGCGGAAGGACACGAGATCTGGGCCTGTGCCAATGTGGATTCCCGCAGCAACGAAGAGGTTGCGATGCTCGTGAAGCGGGATCCGGCGCTGGAAAGGGAGTTATATGCGGAATCCGGAGAGGCATATGCACTGGGTGCACTCCCGCGCCTTCTCTGGGTGAAGGACAAGGAGCCTCAGATCTATGAGAGAGCCGCCCGGATCGGGATGTTCAATGACTGGCTGATCTACCGTCTCACCGGGGTGATGCCGGTGGAGCCCAGCAACGGATCCACCACCGGGATCTTTGATCTGAAGAAGCGGACCTGGGATCCTTCTATCGCGGAACGGATCGGGATCCGGACGGATATCTTTCCCCCGGTCTCCGAGTGCGGGACACGGATCGCCGAGGTGAATGAGAGAGGCGCCGCGGACACCGGACTGTGTGTCGGCACACCGGTCGTGGTCGGCGGCGGAGATTCCCAGCTGGGCTGCATCGGTGTCGGAGTCGTGAGTCCCGGTCAGGCTGCCATTTTCGGCGGAAGCTTCTGGCAATACGAATATAATACGGGGGAGGCGGCGACGGATCCGGAGTGCCGGGTGAGGGTCAACTGCCACGCGATTCCCGGTGTCTGGCAGTACGAAGCACTGGCCTTTCAGCCGGGGTTAGTCATGCGGTGGTTTCGCGACGGATTCTGTCAGAGAGAGACGGAGATCGCGGCGCGCACGGGGGAGGACGTCTATGATCTCATGAACCGGGAGGCGGAAAAGGTCCCGGCAGGATCGAACGGGATGATGTGCACTTTCTCCGATGTCATGAATTTCACCTGCTGGAAGCATGCCTCGCCGACCTTTACCAACTTCAGTCTGGATCCTGCCCGGCATAACCGGTACACCTTTTATCGTGCGATCCTGGAAAATGCCTGTCTCGTGACGAAGGGACATGTAGACCTCGTGCGGGAAGCGACCGGTCACATGCCGGAGGAAGTCGTATTTGCCGGCGGTGCGTCCAAGAGTCCGCTGTGGTGTCAGATCCTCTCGGATGTGCTGGGTCTCCCTGTGCGCGTCCCCGTTGTCCGGGAAGCGACGGCGCTCGGTGCCGCGATCCTGGCCGGTACCGGGATCGGGATGTATCGTGACGTTGCGGAAGGTGTGGAACAGAGCGTGCGCTGGGACCGGACATACAACCCGGACCCGGAGAATCACCGTCTCTATGAGGAGATGGTCCCGGTATGGCGGGAAATCTATGCGGCGCAGCTTAACTTAAGCGACCGGGGACTCACAGGATATATGTGGGCGGCACCGGGACTGACAGGAGGGTGAG
>JAFPTK010000109.1 GCA_017400305.1 Lachnospiraceae bacterium
CGTGTGTCCTATCCGATCAACCACATCAAGAACATCGTGCTCAACGTCCATCCGACCAGCTCCGGCCCTGCGGCACAGAATGTCATCTTCCTGTCTGCGGATGCCTTCGGCGTCCTTCCGCCGGTCTCGATCCTGACCCCGGAGCAGACCCAGTACTACTTCCTGTCCGGTTTCACAGCAAAGCTGGCCGGCACGGAGCGCGGCATCACCGAGCCCACCCCGACCTTCTCGGCCTGCTTCGGCCAGGCGTTCTTAGAGCTGCACCCGACCAAGTACGGCCAGGAGCTCGTAAAGCGCATGGAGAAGTCCGGTGCGAAGGCATACCTCGTGAACACCGGCTGGAACGGAACCGGCAAGCGCATCTCCATCCCGGATACCCGCGGCATCATCGATGCGATCTTGAACGGCGACATCAAGAATGCGCCCACCAAGAAGATCCCGATCTTTGATTTCGAAGTTCCCACCGAGCTTCCGGGCGTGAACACCGGCATCCTCGATCCGAGAGACACCTATGCCGATGCCTCCGAGTGGGAGGAGAAGGCCAAGGATCTCGCGGGCCGCTTCATCAAGAACTTCAAGAAGTATGAGGGCAACGAAGCCGGTAAGGCACTGGTCGCAGCCGGCCCGCAGCTCTAATGACTGGACCTGACGACTTGGCGAGACCTGAAGACTTAGCGAGGTCCTTTCGAGCTTAGTCTGAAGGTCGTTCCGAAGAGCGCGAAGCGCGAGGCGGAACATCAATCGAGCCTAGTCGGAAGGTCGTTCCGGTGAGCGCGAAGCGCGAGGCGGAACTTCCTTAAGATTAAGAATTAGTATCATCAACATGGCCGTCACGGCAGAAGCTGTGGCGGCCATTTTTAAAAAGAGGGGGCATGCATTATGGCGAATGAAAAGGAACTGATCGCAGCCGGCAAGGCAATCCTGGGCATCGAATTCGGCTCGACCCGGATCAAGGCAGTGCTCATCGATGAGGCCCACAAGCCCATCGCGCAGGGGGCGCATGACTGGGAGAACCGTCTGGACAACGGGATCTGGACATACACCCTGGACGATATCTGGGGCGGACTCACCGACTGCTACGCAAAGCTCGCGGCTGACGTGGAAAAGCAGTACGGCGAAAAGCTCACCAGGGTCGCGGCGATGGGGATCTCCGCCATGATGCACGGCTACATGGCCTTTGATGAGAAGGGCGAGCTGCTGGTCCCCTTCCGCACCTGGCGCAACACGATCACCGGTGAGGCGGCCAAGAAGCTGACGGATCTCTTCGGCTTCAATGTGCCGGAGCGCTGGAGCATCTCTCACCTCTATCAGGCGATCCTGAACAAGGAACCCCATGTCCCCCAGGTAAAGAGCTTCACGACCCTCGCGGGTTACATCCACTGGCAGCTCACCGGCGAACGGGTTCTGGGGCTCGACGATGCCTCCGGTATGTTCCCCATCGATCCGGCGACGAAGGACTACAACCGGACCATGGTGGAAAAATTCGATGCGCTCCCGGAGGTGCAGGCCCACGGCTTTAAACTCTCCGAGCTGTTGCCGAAGACGCTGCCGGCCGGCGCACCCGCAGGGACGCTGACCCCTGAAGGCGCAAAAAAACTGGATCCCACTGGGACTCTGCAGGCGGGGATCCCGCTCTGCCCGCCCGAGGGCGATGCCGGAACCGGTATGGCGGCCACCAATTCCGTGGCGAAGCGCACCGGCAATATCTCCGCCGGTACCAGTGTCTTCTCGATGGTAGTCCTTGAGAAACCGCTCAAGTCCGTACATCCTGAGATCGATGTGGTGGTGACGCCGGACGGGGCCGAAGTGGCCATGGTCCACTGCAACAACTGCACCTCGGATCTCAATGCCTGGGTGAACCTGTTTAAGGAGAACCTCGCACTCTTCGGACAGACACCGTCGGCGGATGAGCTGTACGGGAAACTGTACTTAAACGCCATGACGGGGGATGCCGACTGCGGCGGTCTGCTCGCCTACAACTACTTCTCCGGCGAGTCCATCACCGGATTTACCGAGGGGCGGCCGCTCTTTGTGCGCCGGCCCGACGCGAAGATGAATCTCGCGAATTTTGTGCGCACCCATCTGTACACGGCGCTCGGTGCGTTGAAGGTCGGCAATGACATCCTGCGCAAGGAGGAGGGCGTCGCGGCGGACTTCTTCTACGGTGCGGGCGGATTCTTCAAGGTCCGCGGCGCGGGCGACCGGGTCATGGCAGCAGCCCTGGATACGGAGATCCGTCTCATGGAGACCGCCGGAGAGGGCGGACCCTGGGGACAGGCGCTCCTTGCGGCCTACATGTTACATAAGGCGGAGGGAGAGAGCCTTGGAGACTATCTGAATCAGAAGGTCTTTGCTGACGGGAAGACCGAAGCCTGCAAGCCGGAGCCGGCGGATGTCGCGGGATTTGACAAGTTCCTGGAGGACTACCGGGCGGGCTATGCGATCGAGAGAGCCGCTGTGGATTCGCTGAAGTGAGAGTCGCGACCGGCGCCGGCCGCTCCCTGAGGTTGGGACATACCGGAGGACGGGAAGCCGGCGGCGCATCATAAGGAGAAAAGGATGTTAGAGGAATTAAAGAAAGAAGTATGCGAAGCAAATCTGCTCCTGCCGAAGTACGGGCTGGTCACCTTTACCTGGGGAAACGTGAGCGCCATTGACCGGGCCTCCGGGCTGTTTGTGATCAAGCCCTCCGGGGTCGATTACGACGGGATGAGTCCGGAGGATATGGTGGTGATGGATCTGGACGGCAACCGGGTGGAAGGGAAGTACAAGCCCTCCTCCGACACGCCGACGCACCTTGAGCTGTACAAGGCATTTCCGGAGATCGGCGGCGTGGTGCACACGCACAGCTCCTATGCCACCAGCTGGGCGCAGGCGGGGCGGGATATCCCCTGCTACGGCACGACCCATGCGGACTATTTCTACGGGCCGATCCCTTGTCTGCGGTGTCTGACCAAAGAAGAGATCGAAGAGGCCTATGAGGCAAATACCGGGCATCTGATCGTGAACGAGTTTAAGCGCATGGAAAAGGATGTCCTCGCGGTGCCCGGAACCCTGTGCAAGAACCACGGCGTCTTTTCCTGGGGAAAGGATGCCCACGAGGCGGTGCACAACGCGGTGGTCATGGAGGAGGTCGCCAAGATGGCCTACCGCGCGGAGGTGATCAATCCGCAGATCCAGCCGGCCCCGCAGGAGCTGCAGGATAAGCACTACTTCCGCAAGCACGGGGCGGGCGCATACTATGGTCAGAACAATTAGCCGCGAATCGGCGAGCTGCCGGTTTTGACCTGTTGTTGATCTGACCGATGCTGTCTGTCCTGCTCATCTGGACTGTGATCTTACTGACTGCCGGCGCAGTCGGACTGGGTGTCTTTACGATCGCCCGGTACCGGCCGCGCCGGTTGGTGTCTTACTGGCTGGCGGGTCTCACCGCCTGCACGGTTTATGCGGAAACCTGGAGCCTCTTTGGTGGCGTGAGTCGCGCGGCATTTCTGGCGCTTCTGGCCCTCTGTGTGGTGATCCCGGTTGTGTTCCGAGACGAATCGGTCGCGTTTTTCCGGCGTCTGCGGGAGGCTTTCTCTGATAATCCGGTCCGGACCGTACTGGGGGCGATCGCGATCCTCCTGCTGTGCCTTGCGACAGCCCGGGGGAACTGGCATCCCGATACGCCTCTTTACCATGCGCAGTCGATTCACTGGATCGAAGCGTACGGCGTGATCCCGGGTCTCGGGAATCTTCAGAGTGATTTTGCCTACAACAATGCCTGTTTCTCTCTCTATGCGCTCTACAGCTTTGCCTGGCTGGGCGGGCAGAGCTATCACGCGGTGCAGGGGTTCTTTGCGGTGCTTCTTGCGGTGTGTGTCACCGATCTGTCCAATATTCTCCCGTTGCGGGTAAGAAGCGGAGATCGGCGGAAGGCGACGCGGCCGCCGGAAACGGCGGACGCCTTGCGGCTCGCTGCAGCGGTGCAGATCCTGTTACTTGCCGATGAGCTGGTATCGCCTTCTTCGGACAGCATGATCCTCCTGCTGGAGCATCTCCTGCTGATCCTTTGGGTGGAGTGCGTGGATGCGAAGGAAACATCTCCGCTGCCCTATGCCTGGCTCTCCATGCTGGCGGTCTATGCGGTGACGGTCAAGCTCGCGGCGGCGCCGCTTCTGTTGCTCGCCCTCTTGCCGGTCGGCAGACTTCTGCGAGGGGGGAGAGGGTCAAAGACCATATCGGAACGGGACCCCGGTGAGGCGGGATCTTCGCGGACGGCGAAGGGACCGGCGCTTTGCGCGCGCTTTTTCCTCCTTGGTATCGGGATCACGGTTCCCTTTTTTGCCAGGGGCATCATCCTGTCCGGCTGGCTCCTCTATCCGGGGGTGACCCAGCATCTGATCCGCTTCCCCTGGCAGATCCCGGACGGGGTCGGTCAGTTCGAGAGCTTTGAGATCCGACAGAACGGCCGGATGATCCTCGATATGCGGGAAGCGGACACCTCGCTCTTTGGTTGGGTGGATGCCTGGTTCATCCGACAGCCGCGGTCGGCGCGGCTCCTTTTCTACGTGACGCTGTCAGCCGCGGTCCTTGTGCTAATACACGTCCTGTGGACGCTGTTCCTACAGTGTTTCCTCAGGACGGGACGGGAGGAGCATCCGGGCGAACGGGGAGCCGATGCGGCGGCATGCTTCACGGAGCTGGTCCTGGTGGGTGCCTGTCTCTTCTGGTTCTTTTCCACCCCACAGATGCGCTTCGGACAGGGGTACCTCCTGATGCTGTCAGCCGCAGTCTACGGCAGACTTGCGCTCCGGCTGCTGCACATCCCGCGGTCGGAACGGTTTCGCCGGTGGTGGGAGACGGCAGCAGGCATGCTGGCGCTTCTTGCGGTGTCCCTTTTTCTGCTTGCCGGCTTTCTGCTGATCCGGTTACCGGGGACGCGCATGACAGATGTGCTGATACGGCAGCAGGACTACGACCGCTACCCGGTCCGCGCCTACACCATCGACGGCATCGAGATCTACTGTCCGACGGACTTCGTCTATACCGGCTACTACGCCTTTCCCGCCACCCGCTGGGAGGACACGGATGTTCATGCACTGGGGCGGACGGTCCGGGATGGATTCTCATCCGGAAACTGATCCGCAACGGAACCGGGCGATTCTGACTGTCAGACTACCGTCTTATGCGGTAGATAGTAGACGTCGCCCCGCGTTTGTGGTAGGATAGGATTTGTGGTATTGTGCGTACACTGCGGCACATTTTATCAGCTGTCAACACGCGTCAATGAAGGAGAAAAGCCCATGACTAACAGAGAGCTTCAGAAAACAGCCAATGAGGTTCGCAAAGGGATCATCACGGCCGTACACGCGGCCAAGGCGGGTCATCCCGGCGGATCGCTCTCCAGTGCGGATCTGATGACCTATCTCTATTTCGAGGAGATGAACATCGATCCCAAGGATGTGAAAAATCCCGATCGGGACCGCTTTGTCCTGTCCAAGGGACATTGCGCGCCGGGCCTCTATTCCGCGATGGCCTATCGCGGCTACTTCCCGGTGGAGGAGTTAAAGACGCTGCGTCATCTGGGCTCACGTTTACAGGGACACCCGTCCATGCAGTATCTGCCGGGACTGGACATGTCCAGCGGTTCCCTCGGACAGGGGATCTCCGCCGCCTGCGGCATGGCCCTGGCCGGCAAGATGGATAATAAGAACTACCGCGTCTACACGATGCTGGGCGACGGTGAGCTGGAGGAGGGACAGGTCTGGGAGGCCGCGATGTTCGCCGGTTTCCGGAAGCTCGACAACCTGACGGTCATCGTCGATAACAACAATCTGCAGATCGACGGACCGATCGACACCGTGTGCTCCCCTTATCCGATCGACAAGAAGTTCGAGGCTTTCAACTTCCATGTGATCAATATCGATGCCCACGACTTCGACCAGATCCGTGCGGCATTCGAGGAGGCGAAGAAGACGAAGGGCATGCCCACCTGCATCGTCGCCAAGAGTACGAAGGGCAAAGGCGTCTCCTTCATGGAGAACCAGGTCGGCTGGCACGGCAAGGCGCCCAACGACGAGGAATATGCACAGGCGATGAAGGATCTCGAGGCCATCGACAAGGCTTTGGCGTGACAGGAGGGATAAGAATATGAGTGATAAGAAAAAGATCGCAACCAGAGTAAGTTACGGCGAAGCCCTCAAGGCCATGGGAGCGGAGTATCCCAATCTTGTGGTACTCGATGCCGATGTGGCGGCCTCCACGATGACGGCCACCTTTAAGAAGGAATTTCCCGACCGGCACATCGACTGCGGGATCGCGGAAGCCAATATGATGGATATCGCGGCGGGTCTCTCCACCTGCGGCAAGATCCCGTTTGTGAGCGCCTTCGCGATGTTCGCGGCGGGCCGTGCCTTTGAGCAGGTGCGTAACTCCGTGGGATATCCGAAGCTCAATGTCAAGATCGGCGGCACACATGCCGGTATCACGGTCGGCGAGGACGGTGCGAGCCACCAGTGCAATGAAGACTTTGCGCTGATGCGCGTGATCCCCGGTATGGTGGTCATGTGCCCGGCGGATGACATCGAGGCCAAGGCCTGCGTCCGCGCGGCGATCGAGCACGAGGGACCGGTCTACATCCGCTTTGGCCGCGCGGCCTGCACGGTCATCAACGACAATCCGGATTACAAGTTTGAGCTGGGCAAAGGGACCGTGGTCCGCGAGGGCAAGGATGTGTCCATCATCGCGACCGGCATCTGCGTGGATTCTGCCATTGAGGCGGCCAAGACACTGGAGGCGGAGGGGATCGACGCCGAGGTCATCAACATCTGCACGATCAAGCCGCTGGATGCGGAGCTGATCGCAAAGAGTGCGAAGAAGACCGGCAAGGTGGTGACCGTGGAGGAGCATTCCGTGATCGGCGGCCTTGGCAGCGCGGTCTGCGATGCGCTCGCGGAGCTCGCGCCTACACCGGTGAAGAAGCTCGGCATGCAGGATGTCTACGGTGAGTCCGGCAGCGCCGGTGAACTGGTACACAAGTACGGGCTGGACGGCGAGGGTGTCGCCGCGGCGGTGAGAGCGTTCGTCAAATGATCGAGAATATCCTGTCTCCGTCGATCCTGTCGGCGGATTTTACAAGGCTCGGTGAGCAGGTCACGGAAGCGGAACAGGCCGGTGCGAAGTATCTTCACATCGACGTGATGGACGGCGTGTTCGTCCCTTCCATCTCCTTTGGCATGCCGATCCTGAAATCACTCAGACCGCATACGGAGCTCGTCTTTGATGTGCATCTGATGATCCTGGACCCGATCCGGTACATCGACAAGTTCATCGATCTGGGGGCGGAGATCCTCACCTTTCACGAGGAGGTCGCCAGAGAACCCCGGGAACTGGAGGCTCTGATCGATAAGATCCACGCCCGCGGCAAGAAGGCGGGCCTTGCGATCAAGCCGGAGACGGACATCTCGGTGTTTCGGCCGTATCTGCACGAACTGGAGCAGTTCTTAGTCATGACCGTGCGGCCCGGATACAGCGGGCAGGCCTATATGCCGGAGACGACGGAGAAGATCTGGCGTACCCGGCGGATGCTGGAGGACGCCGGGATCGAGGCGGATATCCAGGTGGACGGCGGCATCACCGATGAGACGCTGCCCATCGTCCTGGAGGCGGGGGCCAATGTCATCGTGGCGGGATCCTCCATTTTCAAAGGAGATATCACCGATAACTGCAAGCGTTTTCTTGCAAAGATGCAGGGTTGAGGGTATAATAAATAACGCTAGTTTTTAATAAATCAGACAGAAGAACAGGTTACGGATACAAATGGCATTAAAAAAGACCGGCGGAGGATCATCTTCCTTCGTATGGAAAAAGCTCGGACGCAATGATCCCTGCTGGTGCGGCAGCGGAAAGAAATACAAGACCTGTCATGAGGCCTTTGACGACCGCCTGATGCGGTTGGAGAGGGGGGGCGCCATCGTACCCCGGCGGGAATCTTTAAAGCTTCCCAAGGACATTGAGGGGATCAAAGAGAGCGCAAAGATCAACATGGCAGCGCTGGACGCGGTTTCTGAGAAGATCTGCGCCGGCATGTCCACCGAGGAGATCGACCGGATCGTGGCGGACACGACGCGCAGCATGGGCGGTATCGCGGCACCGTTGAATTACGAGGGTTTTCCGAAGAGCTGCTGTACCTCCTTCAATGAGCAGGTTTGCCACGGGATCCCGTCGGAGGAGGATATCCTCAAGGACGGCGATATCATCAACGTGGATTGTTCGACGATCTACAACGGATACTTTTCCGATTCCTCGCGGATGTTCCTGATCGGCGAGGTTTCACCGGAGAAGAAACGTCTCGTCGAGGTGGCGAAGGAGTGCATGGACGTCGGGATCAAGGCGGTCCGCCCCTGGGAGCCTCTCGGCAACATGGGAGATGCCGTTCACCAGCACGCTCTGAAGAACGGCTGCACTGTCGTGCGGGAGATCGGCGGACACGGCTGCGGATTTGAGTTCCACGAGGAACCCTTTGTCAGTTATGTGTCCCGGCCGGGCACGGAGATGCTGATGGTGCCGGGCATGGTCTTTACGATCGAGCCGATGGTCAATCTCGGCGGAGACGAGATCTACGTGGACGAGGAGAATGACTGGACTGTATATACCGCCGACGGCAAGCCCTCCGCACAATGGGAGGTGGAACTGGTCGTGACGGAGGAAGGGTGTGAGATACTGTCATGGTGAATAAAGGAAAATATTATCTGACGACGGCGATCGCCTATACCTCGGGTAAGCCGCATATCGGAAACAATTACGAGATCGTCCTGGCGGATGCGATCGCGCGCTACAAGCGGGCGGACGGTTACGATGTGCACTTCCTGACCGGTTCCGACGAGCACGGACAGAAGATCGAGCAGCGTGCCATCGAGGCGGGATGCGCCACACCCAAGGAGTTCGTGGATCGGACTTCTGCCGAGATCAAGCGCCTGTGGGATCTCATGAATACCAGCTATGACCGCTTCATCCGCACCACGGATGAGGATCATGTGCGTCAGATCCAGAAGATCTTCAAGAAGTTCTATGATCAGGGAGACATCTACAAGGGCAGTTACGACGGTCTCTACTGCACGGAGTGCGAAGCATATTACACCAGGAGCCAGCTGGTGGACGGCAAATGCCCGGTCTGCGGCGGTGAGGTCCATCCGATGGCGGAGGAAGCATATTTCTTTAAGATGAGCAAATATGCCGACCGCCTGATCGAGTATATCAACACGCATCCGGAGTTCATTCAGCCGGTCTCGCGCAAGAATGAGATGATGAACAACTTCCTCCTGCCGGGACTGCAGGATCTCTGTGTGTCGCGCACGTCCTTCCAGTGGGGGATCCCGGTGGATTTCGATCCGGGTCATGTCGTGTACGTGTGGCTGGATGCGCTGTCCAACTATATCACCGGGGTGGAGTACGATGCGGACGGCAACAGCGGGGAACTGTTTCAGAAGTACTGGCCGGCGGATCTGCATCTGATCGGCAAGGACATCATCCGCTTCCATACGATCTACTGGCCGATCTTCCTGATGGCGCTGGATCTGCCGCTGCCGAAGCAGATCTTCGGGCATCCCTGGCTCTTACAGGGCGGGGAAAAGATGTCCAAGTCCAAGGGCAACGTGATCTACGCGGACGACCTGGCCGGTCTTTTCGGCACCGATGCGGTGCGCTACTTTGTCCTGCACGAGATGCCCTATGAGAATGACGGTGTCATCACCTGGGAGCTGATGGCGGAGCGGTACAACTCCGATCTTGCCAACACCCTGGGAAATCTGGTGTCCCGCACCGTCGCCATGTCCAACAAGTATTTCGGCGGTGTCGTGGAGGACACGGGCGCGGCGGAGCCCATCGATCAGGAATTAAAGAAGCTGGTCACCGGTACCTATGAGACGGTGGAAAAGAAGATGGAGGAGCTGCGCGTCGCGGAGGCGCTGACGGAGATCTTCCAGATCTTTAAGCGGAGCAACAAATATATCGACGAGACGGAGCCCTGGGTACTGGCGAAGGATGAGGCGAAGAGGGATCGCTTAAAGACCGTGCTCTATAACCTCACGGAATCGATCACGATCGGTGCTTCCCTGTTGGAGCCGTTCATGCCGGACAGTGCACGGGAGATCGCGGCTGCGCTCGGTACCGGGTTGAGGAGCTTTGATACGCTCACGACCTTTGGCCTCTATCCTAACGGCAACAAGGTCCGTGAAGGCAGTGCCGTGCTCTTTGCGCGCAAGGATCTCAAGGAGGTGCTGGAGCGGGCGGCAGAGATCACGAAGAAGCAGAAGGCGGAGTATGAGGAATCCCAGCGTATCGCGCAGGAGAATCTGAAAAAGGCGGGGAAAGCTTAGGACACTGTAAGGAGGCATAAAAGGCATGGCGATCCGGACAGAAGAATTACGGTATGATTCCCGGGACCGGGAGACCAAGATCTACGCGAAGAAGTGGATCCCGGAGGGGACGCCGCGGGCGATCCTCCAGATCGTACACGGGATGAGCGAAGCGATCGACCGCTATGACGAGTACGCACAGTGGATGGCAGAGCGCGGGATCATGGTGATCGGAAATGATCATCTGGGCCATGGCAAGACGAAGACGCCGGAGGGGACCTACGGGTATTTCTGCAAGCGTGATCCGGCGACCGTACTGGTCCGTGATGTGCACCGGCTTAAAAAGATCGTACAGGAGGAGAATCCGGGGATCCCGATCGTCCTCATGGGACACAGTCTCGGCGCCATCATCGCCAGGGAATACATCAGCCGCTACGGCACCGGGATCTCCGGTGCGATCCTGCAGGCGACCGGTATGCAGAACATGGGGCAGGTCCGCGCGGCCAAAGTGGTGGCGAAGATCATCGGGACCTTCTGCGGCGAAAAGCATCACTCGCCCCTCATTCATAAGATGGCGTTCGGACATTACAACGACAGGATCCCGAAGCCCTGCCCGGCATCTGCCTGGCTGTCTCATAATGAGGAGAATATCAAGAAATACGAAGACGATCCGGCCTATGGGTTCATCTTTACGGTCAACGGCTTTCTGACCATGGGGGAGCTGATCCGGCGCACGCAGGATGAGGACGATATGTTCAACATCCCCAAGCGCCTGCCGATCCTCATCGCCTGCGGGACAGAGGATCCGACGGGGGGCTATGGCAAGAGTGCGAAGGAGCTCTGCGACATCTATCAGAATGTCTGCCACATCGAGGATGTGACCCTCAAGCTTTACGACGGGATGCGGCACGAGATCCACAATGAGATCGACCGGGTCAGGGTGTACGAGGATGAGCTGGCGTTCATCGAGCGGGTGATCGGTAAATAATGCATATCCAGGGGGTCGTCGTGCGCGAAGGCACCCGCGATGACTGGACAAGCGCGCGCAGGCTTGCCTGGAAATGCTTCAACGAATTCGATGCGCAGGACTATACACAGGAAGGGGCGGAGCATTTCCGCAGCTTTCTGGAGGACGAAAAGCTGACGCAGATGTTTTATCTGGGGAGCTACCGGCTGTTCGTGGCATCTCTATACGGACAGATCGTCGGGATGCTGACCTTGCGGGAACGGGCACATATCTCTCTTCTGTTTGTGGACGGGAACTGTCAGCGCAACGGGATCGGAAGCGCGCTTGTGCGACTGGCGGCGCAGGTGATCGCGGATGAGTCCAGGGGAGATACCCTGTCGGTACATGCATCGCCCTATGCGGTGCCGTTTTATGAGAAGCTGGGATTTACGGCGATCGAGCGGGAACGGGAACAGGACGGGATCCGATTTACGCCGATGCTGTTGGACCTCAAGTAGGGGGTTACGGGAGACACATGGGGAAATTTTTTGATCTGGACAGCCCGCTGATGCGCGCATTATCCCGAATGGCAGACCTGATCTGGCTGAACATTCTGATGCTCTTTTCCGCGGCGCCTGCCCTGATCCTCTTCTATTTCACGTTTACGGGGGGACTGCCGGTCTTTGTGGTCCTGCTCATCACCTGGGCCGCTGCGCTGATCATCGGACCGGCGCTCACGGGGATGCACTACGTGCTGCTCAAGATGACGCGGGACGAGGAGAGTTATATCACAAAGTCCTTCTTCAAATCCTTCCGTGAGAATTTCAGACAATCGGTCCTTCTGATGGCGATCGTCTTTATGGTGGCGGCGCTGTTAGCAGTGGATTATTACCTCTTCACCACGGATGCCATGGGGAACTTCCCCGCAGCGGTACGGATCCCGGTCATCGTGGTGACGTTGTATCTGTTCCTCGTCTCCCTGTGGATCTTTCCGCTGGAGGCACGGTTTGTGAACCGGATCCCCGGAACGTTAAAAAACGCCTTTCTGGTGTCGATCCTGGCCTTTCCGAGGACCCTCGCGATGGCGGTGGTGACTGTACTCCCGCTGGTGCTTTTCTACTTTTTCGAGCTGAGGATGACGCCGTTTTTCATCATGTTCGGGATCTCGGTCCCGGCATGGGTCTGTGCCCTATTGTACAACAAGGTCTTTAAGCGCCTTGAACCGGAGACACCGGAGGTGACGCCGGACGATCAGTTTACGGTTGACACAGGAGAAGATACGCTGTCACAGGTTTCGGACGTCTCAAATGTGCCGGAAGGAGGAACGAAAACGGATGAAGAAGATTAAACCGTGGATCTCGCAGTACTCGCAGTGGTTCACGCCGATCATCCTATTTTTCATCGCGGTGGTCGTATTTATGTCGATCTTTTTGAACCGTGCGACCAGGGACTCCCGCTCCCGCGCGCAGTCGGAGATCGTGGCGGATGCCATGGTGATGGAACGTGTCGTGGATATCAAGCTGTCGCAGGATCAGGCGGTGGTCGATATGATGTACAACGCGTTTATCCGCGAGGCGGCGACAGAGCCTGTCGATGAACACTATGAGGAATACCCCACGGCATTGCATGTATTATCGGGAGCGCTGGATGCCGGAAACGGTTATATGGCCATGCTCATCAGCGATGCCGGACGCGGCTTCTATGTGACAGAGGAAGGTACCTTCCCGGTGGAAAAGATCCTTCCCTGGTTTCAGGAGATCGCGGGATTAAGCGCCGGAGATAAGCTGACCTTTCATGTGAAGGACGACGGGATCACGGCGTTGAATGAAGAGGTCGGTGCGGTGGTAAGTGCCGGCTGCTTTGAGTGGACGGATGGCACCAAAGGGTACTGTCTCTACTTTGACCGGAGCTGGGAGCAGGATCTGTTACAGACCGGTAAGGGGAAATCGATCATGACGATCGTCGATTTCGACGGTACGATCCTCATGCGCTCCAACATCTCCGATTACTTTGTCCGCGGAGAAAATTACTGGAAGCTTCTGGGAACGAATAATGAGGCATCCGCAAAGTACCATATCACCCGCAAGGACAGTTTTGCGATCTACAGCGCGACCAGTGATTATACGGTGGTCGAGATCCCGATGACCGGTGTTTCCTGGGCGGTCTGCGTCAGCGTGAGCAGCCAGTATGTGAACATGGTCGCCAACAAGTACTTTACCAATACCAGGAGACTGCTGATCGAGCTGGCGATCTCGGTCGTGGGCTTCTTCATCCTCCTGTTCCTCATGAATATGATCTCCAAGAAGAAGCATCTCAAGGAGAGTCAGGCACTGGGGGACAAGGCGGATCACGATCAGCTGACCGGATTGCGCAACAAGGCCGCGACGGAACGGGATATCGAGGAGTTCATGCGCGCCAATCCGACGCAGCAGTCCCTGTTGTTCATCCTGGATATCGATGATTTCAAGAGCGTCAATGATACCATGGGGCATTCCTTCGGAGACGACGTGCTCCATGAATTCGGCTTCCGTCTGGGCTCGATGTTCCGTGCTTCCGATGTCGCCGGCCGTATCGGCGGTGACGAGTTCATGGTCTTCGTCAAGAATATCGCGGACGATGCCACCATCGAGCATGAAGCGCGCAAGATCCGCGACTTCATCAAGTCCTTCCGGGCGGGCGACGGCGTCAAGCGTGAGATCACAGCCAGCTCCGGCGCGGCGGTCTTCCCGATAGACGGTAAGGATTTCGAGACCCTGTACAAATCGGCTGACAAGGCCCTGTACGAGTCCAAGAGAAGCGGAAAGAGACAGCTGTCGTTCTTCCGCAAGTAAAGTATTACAGAGATTCACGGAATCTCAACGCCATTCGCAAAACGCGCTGCTGCGCAGCTTATCGGGCCGCTTTAGCGGCCCGGTTTTGCTCATGTCGTTGAGATTTCTGCTTCGCAGACTCGTATAGAAAGCGTGTCGACAGTCGCAAGCAAGCTTGCTTGTCGACAGCTTTCTATACGATCCGTGAATCGAAATGCTATGTTCGTCATTATGCCCAAAAAAACTCAAAATCTTTGTGCATTCCGACTAAAGACAGAAAACGATATTTCGAATAAAATAGATATCGTATTTTGCAACCACCATATGGTTTCACCTCAGGAGGGAAAACAAACATGGCAAGCTTATCACTTGAAAACATTACCAAGGTCTATCCCAACGGTTTTGAAGCGGTCAAGAGCTTCAATCTGGAGATCCAGGACAAGGAGTTCATCATCTTCGTCGGACCTTCCGGCTGCGGTAAGTCCACCACGCTGCGTATGATCGCAGGTCTGGAGGATATCTCCGGCGGTACGTTGAAGATCGGTGATCGTGTCGTCAACGACGTCGAGCCCAAGGACCGCGATATCGCGATGGTCTTCCAGAACTACGCTCTGTATCCGCACATGTCCGTTTATGACAATATGGCATTCGGTCTGAAGCTTCGCAAAGTTCCGAAGCAGGACATCGACAAGATGGTGAAGGATGCCGCGAAGATCCTCGACCTGACCCAGCTCCTTGATCGTAAGCCGAAGGCTCTGTCCGGCGGTCAGAGACAGCGTGTTGCCATGGGCCGTGCGATCGTCCGTAATCCCAAGGTCTTCCTGATGGACGAGCCGCTGTCCAACCTGGATGCGAAGCTGCGTGTGCAGATGCGTACCGAGATCGCAAAGCTTCACCAGAGACTGGGCACCACGATCATCTATGTTACCCACGACCAGACCGAGGCTATGACGCTCGGTACCCGTATCGTCGTTATGAAGGACGGTGTCATCCAGCAGGTCGACACCCCGCAGAATCTGTATGACAAGCCGCAGAACCTGTTCGTCGCCGGATTCATGGGATCCCCGCAGATGAACTTCCTCGATGCGGAAGTTGCCGTCAACGGCGACAAGGCTGCCCTCAAGTTTGCGGGCCAGGCCATCGAGCTTCCTCCGGCCAAGTCCAAGAAGCTCATCGACGGCGGCTTCGCAGGCAAGACCGTCACCTTCGGTATCCGTCCTGAGAACGTTTACGACGATGAGGCACGTGTCTCTATGGCACAGGCCACCTTCGAAGCGACCATCAACGTCTACGAGCTTCTGGGTGCGGAAGTTTACCTCTACTTCGACCTCGCCGGCTTCCCGGTCACCGCTCGTGTCAACCCTCGCACCACCGCACGCCCGGGCGACAAAGTCAAGTTTGCCTTCGACGTCGAGAAGATCCACGTCTTCAACAAAGAGACCGAGGAGATTATTACGAATTGATGCGTTAGCTACGAGCCACGCGACAAGTACACCAAAAAGGCCGGGGCAAGCTTGCTTGCACCCGGCTTTTTTTGGTGGACTTGGCATGCGGCGACAGCCGCGCACGAGAAAAGGAGCGAAGCGACTTTTCGAGTGAGGCGTGGCTCGCGTAGTAAGATTCCCTCATCGGGATCCATCGATCCCGAAGTGACATCACAGGAACAGTTTCCTGCCCTGTAACTCTCACCTGCCAGGGTATGGACGAGCTCAGATCGGAGAAGGATGATGCGAGGAAAATCTCCATGTAACAAATGGGAATATCAACGGAATTTCCGGGTACATGCGAGTAAAACCCGTGCCGGAGGATCGATGAGACGATTGCTGCCGCTGAGCTGCCTGCTGCTCCTGCTCGCCGGATGCGGCGCGTCGGAAGTCACCGGTCCCGTGCCGGAGGAGCAGCAGACAGCAGTCGGGGATAACACAGATATCGAAGATACCGCTGATGCATCGCCGGATCTCTCCGAGATCCCGGAATTACTGCCGCAGAAGGAACGGTCGACCGCTCCGGCGGATCCTGCTTCGGAGGAAAATGACACGGAGAAGGCACTGCCCGAACAGCCGTTAAAGGACCTCTATGCGGACAGTTTCCGCATGGGGGTGTCGGTTCAGGCCATCGACCACTGGGGAGACCCCACGGCGGAGATCGGAAACCCGGACAAGGAAGCCATCATCCGCAGGGAGTTTAACAGCATGACCTTCGGAAATGAATGGAAGCCGGCCTACAACTTCGATCCGTCTTCCCCGACTCTGTACCGGACAGACCCCGCTGCGGAGGAGCTCCTGACCTGGGCGAAGGAAAACGGGATCCCCGTGCGCGGCCACACCCTCGTCTGGCACAGCCAGTGCAATCCGGCGATTTTTGCCAGGGATTATATTGCGCTGACGAACGGCTCCCGGACGAATGACTGGAATGCCGTGCTGGATCCCGACTGTCTCGTGGATGCCGCCACTCTCACCGAGCGTCTTCGCACCTACATCCGCAGCGTCATGGAGTATGTCTACTCCGCGGGCTTTGCCGATACGGTATATGCCTTTGATGTGGTCAATGAAGCTACGGACGAAAAAACCCCCGATGGTCTCAGACAGAGTTATTATTACCAGATCATCGGACCGGAGTACCTCTACTACTGCTTCCTCTTCGCGAGGGAGGCGGAACTGGATTATGCCAGAGAGTATGCCTCGCTCTATGGTCTGGATCCGGAAAAGGACGACCTGACACCGATCCTGCCGAAGCTTTTCTACAATGATTACAACGAATGGTACCCCAAACGGGTCGAGATCATCACCCGCTTCCTGACAGAGGATGCTGTGAATGCC
>JAFPTK010000110.1 GCA_017400305.1 Lachnospiraceae bacterium
CAGAGGGGTACCGGGAGACGGAGCGGCTCCTTGAGCGGATCCGGGAGAATACCAGTGGTGTGGCTTATCTGTACGTTCTCCGGATCGAGGAGGGCGGCTGCCGGTTCCTGTATGATCTGGAGACGGAGGATACGCCGGCCTGGCAGCCCGGGGACCTCGTCCCCTTTGAAAAGGCATTTGAACCTTATCTTCCGGCGCTCAGGGAGGGTAGAGAGATCGATCCCATCGAGTCCGATGATGTGTCCCGCTGGGTCCTCACCGCTTATGCGCCGGTCCGGGATGCGCAGGGCACGACGGTCTGCTACGCGGGGGCCGATGTCTCCATGCAGTATCTTTCGGGTTATCTGAAGGACTATCTGCTGCGGATCCTGCTCATCTTTTCCGGTTTCTTCCTGCTGATCCTAAGCTACGGGATCTGGATCTCCTCCTTCACCCTGATCTATCCCACCGGGAGCATGGCGGCCTCCGTGGAGGGGCTGATCCACGCCGAAGATGACCAGGCGGCGCTCGATGCGAACGTCAAGGAGCTTAAGGAGCTTGACATCCGGACCGGGGATGAGATCGAGAAGCTCTACGAGGCGATCTGCCGGATGGCGGGGGATACGGCGGAGCAGATGCGGGAGATCCGGCATTATGCGGAGGCCACGTCGCAGATGCAGAACGGACTCATCGTGACCATGGCGGACATGGTGGAGAGCAGAGACCGTGACACGGGAGCCCATGTACAGAAGACGGCAGCCTATGTCCGGATCATCTTGGAGGGTCTGAAGCGCAAGGGGTACTACGAGCAGAAGCTCACCCGCAAATATATGAACGAGGTGGTCATGTCCGCGCCGCTCCATGATGTGGGTAAGATCCGGATCCCGGATGCGGTGCTCAATAAACCCGGGAAGCTTACCGAAGAGGAGTTTGCCGTCATGAAGACCCATACCACCGCCGGCAAGGAGATCATGGAGAAGGCCATCGATACCGTGCAGGGTGGGAGCTACCTCAAGGAGGCCAGGAATATGGCAGCCTACCATCACGAGCGCTGGGACGGGAAGGGCTATCCTGAGGGACTTAAGGGAGAGGTGATCCCGCTGTCCGCCCGTGTCATGGCGGTGGCGGATGTCTTTGACGCCCTGGCTTCCCCGCGGGTGTACAAACCGGCTTTCCCGTTTGAGAAGGCGATCTCTATCATCGAGGAGGGGGCAGGGACCCAGTTTGATCCGAAATGCGTGGAGGTCTTCCTGGAGGCGCTGCCGGAGGTCCGTCAGATCCTTAAGAAATACGACACCGCCGGGGGGCAGATATGATCGGAGATCACGGGAAAAACACAGCAGGACGTTTCCGGCGTCTCCCGGTCGTGATCGGGATCCTCGGGTGTCTCGCATTCGCGGTCACGGGGGATCCGGCAGCGGGGCGGACCGTCCTGTCCGTACACGCGGCGGAGGCGGCGGGGGGAGCCGTCAGGGATGAGGAGATCCGGATCGGCGGCGGCTACGCCGTCACGGGGCAGCTCTCCGATGTCGGGTATTCGACCAGGCTCTTTGATGCGACCAACGGACTGCCCACCTCGGATGCCAACTGTATCCTGGGGACCAGCGACGGTTACCTCTGGATCGGCGGTTACAGCGGCGTGATCCGCTACGACGGCAGGACCTTTGAACGGCAGGACGCCTCCGGCGGTCTTACCAGCGGCAGAGCGCTCTTTGAGGACAGCAGAGGCCGCCTGTGGGTGGGCACCAACGACAACGGCGTCGTGGTGAAGGACGGCGCCGAGTACCGACATTACACCTATCAGTACGGACTGCCGTCCTCTTCGATCCGCTCCTTTGCGGAGGACGGGAATGGTGTCGTCTACATCGCGTCCACCGCCGGGATCGTGTACACCGGTGATAACGGTGTGCTGCGCAGGGTGGAGGATGACCGCATCCGGGGCACGCTGATCCCCTGGCTGGTGACCGGGGCGGACGGAACGGTGTACGGGATCACCGGGGGCGGGGATGCCTTTTCCCTGTCCGGAGGAGAGCTGTCAGAATATTACCCGACCCATGTACTGGGGATGCCGACGATCACAGCCATCTGCCCGGATCCGGAGATCCCCGGGACGGTCTACTACGGGACGGAATCGGACAAGCTCTACTACGGGCGCTTCGGCGACCGGATACAGGAACTGGAGGAGATCTCCGTCGCACCGGTGAACAGCACTTACTGGCTCACGGAGGCCTGCGGCAGGATCTGGGTGACCTCGGAGAATTACGCGGGATATCTGGACGAGGAGCGGCGCTTCCACGTGCTGGAGGGCGTCCCCATGCGCAATTCCATCGATATGATGACAGCGGATTATCAGGGGAACCTCTGGTTCGCCTCCTCCCGTCAGGGTGTGATGGAGGTGATGGCGAATAACTTCCGGAATCTCACGGAGATGGCAGGTCTCAAGGAACAGGTGGTCAACGCGGTCTGTCTGCACGGCGATGAGATCCTGATCGGGACGGATGACGGGTTAAAGATCCTGGACCGGAACCTTCATCCCGTGGAGAATGAGCTCACGAAGACGCTGGGCGACACCCGGATCCGCTGCATCATGGAGGATCCGGAGGGGACGGTCTGGATCTCCTGCTATACCAACGGCAAGGGGCTGGTCCGTTACGAGGCGGACGGCAGGATCCAGAGCTTCGGTTTGAAGGAGGGCCTCATCAGCGACGCCATCCGCTGTACCCGCATGGCATCGGACGGATCCGTCCTGGTGGGGACCAACGGCGGACTGGTGGTGATGAAGGGAGATCTCATCACCCGTAAGGTGGGTTCCGCGGCGGGGATGGACAATACGGTCTTCCTGACCGTGGAGGAGGGAAATGACGGACTGATCTATGCCGGGACC
>JAFPTK010000111.1 GCA_017400305.1 Lachnospiraceae bacterium
ACGCCATGAAAAGCACCCGCCATGAACGGGTTGTCATCTACGGCATTGCAAAAGACGACGAGCTTGGCGCAGCCGATAGAATCCTGTTCCTTCGTCCGTTCCGCGGTCTCCCGGATCACCTCCCCCATGAGACGCACCGCGTCCATGTCGATCCCTGCGCGCGAAGATCCCACGCAGACAGAGGAGCACAGAACCTCCGTCTCCGCCAGTGCCTGCGGAATGGAACGGATGAGCATCTCATCCGCACGTGTCATCCCCATCTCCACCAGGGCGGAATATCCGCCAAGGAAATTGACTCCCACGGATCTTGCGGCATCGTCGAGAGTTCTGGCGATCTTCACAAAGTCCTGCTCACTCTGACAGGCCGACGCACCGATCAGGCCGATGGGTGTTACGGAAATCCGTTTATGAACAATCGGTATGCCGAACTCTCTGGCGATCTCATCGCCGGTCTGTACCAGTTTTCCTGCCTTTTCCGTGATCTTTTTCCGAATCCTGTCGCACAGCCTGTCAACATCGCTGTCGATGCAGTCCGTCAGGCCGATCCCCAGTGTGATCGTCCGGACGTCCAGATTTTCTTTTTCGATCATCGCGTTGGTTTCGCGAACTTCAAGCGGATCAATGTGTAACATAGGTTTCTCCCGTGATCAGAGTCTGTGCATGGATTCGAAGATCTCTTCCCGCTGGCACTTGACGACGACACCGATGTCCGTGCCGAGCTTCTCCAGGCTGTCCGCGATCTCCGTAAAAGTCAGTTCCGTGCCGTTCGTATCGACGATCATCATCATGTTAAAATATCCCTGGACGATGGTCTGCGAGATATCCATGATGTTCAGCCGGTGATCCGCAAGCCAGGTACAGACCCTGGCGATGATCCCGACGGTATCCTTGCCCACTACGGTAATGATAATCTTGTTCATCTCTACACCTCTATGATCCTTGATAATCCCGCGCGCGGCGCCACCTCGATGGGAAGGTCGCTTCCGTGATAAGGAGCATCCGAAAGCTCGATCTCCACGCGCACTGTTTCATAAGCCAATTCCGGCAGGTTGTTCTGTGCCGATAAATGTCCCAGCAGGATCCCCTTCATGTGGTCATTTAGGATCCGGATGAGGAGCTCTCCGCTGGCGTCATTGGACAGATGACCGTAATCGCTCAAGATCCTCTGTTTTAACGGCCAGGGATAAGGACCTGCCTGCAGCATCCGGATATCATGATTCGCCTCGATCACCAAAGCATCCAGCCCAGTCAGCTCTTTCTCGACCCCGGCGTCAAACCTTCCCATGTCGGTCGCTACCGCGACGCGCCGATCTCCCCGGGATGCGACGTATGCCACCGGATCCGCCGCGTCATGAGAGATCGGGAAGGAACGGATCGCGAGATCCCCGATCGTAACTTCATCCCCCGCCCGGATGACATGGAACGCCTCATCAGAGATCGCCCTGTTCGATCCGGCGCCTCGTACGGCCTTCATCGTCCCAGCCGTGGAATAGATCGGGATCTGATGGTGTTTCCAGATCATGGGTAGACCCGCGATGTGATCGCTGTGCTCATGGGTGACAAAGATCGCGTCAAGATCACGAAGATCCACATCCAGTTCATTCAGCCCTTCCCGGATCCGTTTCATGGATATCCCGGCATCGATGATGACATGGGTGTCTCCGGTTCCGATATAGGTACAGTTGCCGCTGGATCCGCTGGCGATCGTCGCCATCCGTATCATGACGAGGAATTCTCCTTCCAGTAGATCTCGATCTTGTCTCCCTCATAGAGCTTCTGCATATAATCGGGCGACGCGCCGTTGACCTGTGTGACGATGCCGCGTCCTGCGGAATCCTTCAAGTCAAAATCGATATAGTCAAAGATATCCACGAACACATACTCATTCTTGCCCCGCATCGTGATCGGATCGCCGTTGACGGTCACATGGATATCTACAGGCAGGATGACCGGTTCTGGCTCCGCGGCGCTCCCTGCCATCTCCGCGTCAGCGGACACCTGCTCCAGCTCTCTGTAGTCATCAAAAAGGCTTCGCTGTCTGCCGGCTTCCTCACGGATCGCCCGCATCTCGTCCGAGACATCTTCCGGTGACGGAAGCGGC
>JAFPTK010000112.1 GCA_017400305.1 Lachnospiraceae bacterium
ACATCCGAAGCTGATGGCGGGACGCACGATCTGTCTGTTTCCCCGGCTGGGAGAGCGGAAGCTGCGGACAGCTCGTTTCTTCGAGCCGCGTTTCCTTCGTAAGATCTTTGCGGCGGCCCTGATCCTGGCCTGTGCCTCCGGCATTGCGGGAAGCGTCTTAAAGCCGGTGCCGGACAGCATCTATGTCATGCGGGTACACTGCGACGTGGATGACAGTGAGCCGATCCTGAACCTGACCCGGGAGGAGGCGGAAACACTAAGAGACCAGCGGGGCGCCTGGCTGTTGAGCTATCGGGATGAGATGACACCGATGCATCGGCTGACCGGCTCTATCGTAAAATTTGAACGGGTCCGGAGTGTCCTTTCCTCCGGAATGCTGGGCATGACAATGGGAGTTACCATCGTGCTGCTGTTTCCGAAGGGCTGGATCGCATCGGTCCTGGGGAGATTCCGTAAAAAGAAACGGCAGCCGGAGCGGGGAAAGGAGGATATCACATGAAGGTCCTGTATATTTCACCCCGGTATCACACCAATCAGAATGCGATCATAGCCGGATGGCAGCAGGCAGGAGATGAGGTGCGGATCTTTGCGCAGTATGAGGGTCGCGTGGAGAATCACGCGGCGCTTCATCCGCTGGTCCTCGGCTACGCGCCCTGGTTTGAGCGCTATAATGACTGGTATGTGCATCATCTGAAAAAAAAGGATCCGGCAGCCAAGGATATGCGGCTTCGCTGGGGCGTACCGCCGATCCGGAGGATCCGGAAGGAGATCGAGGCCTATGATCCCGATCTGGTGATCCTGAGGGAACGGAACCTCTACACCATGCGCTGCTACTCGCTGGTCAGGCGGATGGGGATCCCTGTCATCATGTGGAACCTGTCGCCGGTCTACGCAGAACCGGGGTACTTTAAGCATGATCTCGCCCACTTCCTCGTGCGCGGGAAGACGCCGCTCTTCCGATTCACGCCGACCAGACAGATCGGGATCGATATGACCGGGAAGGAGCGGGATCCCTATTCCTATTTTGCCCCGTTTGTGGTGGAGCCGAAATGCGCCCCCGAGGAGAGGAGCTATCTGCAGGAGGGGCGGATCAATCTCTTCGAGATCGGGAAATACCAGGATCGGAAGAATCATTTCCTGATGGTGCGCGCCTTTGCCAGGCTGAAGGAACGGTATCCGAAGCTGCATCTCTGCATCGCGGGGGAATGTTCCGATGATTTCCACAGGGACTATTACAGGCGGCTTACGGAGGAGATCGAACAGAGAGGCCTGTCCCGGGAGATCGAGCTGTATCAGAACCTGAGTAAGGAGGAGGTGGATGCGATCTACCGCCGGTCGGATATCTACATCCTGACCAGCACGGGGGAACCGGCGTCCATCACGGTGATCGAAGCCATGAGCTATTCCATCCCGGCGGTTTCCGGCACCGACAACGGAACCGCGGACTATATCCGGCCCGATGTCACGGGGGAGGTCTTTGCGGACTGCGACGAGGAGGATCTGGTGCGGAAGCTCGACAGGATCCTCGAAAATGCGGAGGAAACGATCCCCCGGATGGGGCGGGCGGCGTACCGGTCCATCTGTGAGGATTTCGGATTCGGCGTGTATCGTCAGACGATCGAGACGATGCTGGCCGATCGGGAAACCTATATCAGAGAACGCAAATTCATGCAGAGGAGGCCCTGATCATGCAGATCATATTGCTCTCCGGCGGCAGGGGCTGGAGGCTGTGGCCTTTGTCCAACGTGGTGATATCAAAGCAGTTCATCAAGATGTTCCGGGATGAGCACGGCGAACTGGAGTCCATGGTGCAGCGCGTGTACCGGCAGATCCGTGCCGCCTGCGGAGAGGACGCATCCATCACCATTGCGACCAGTAAGACGCAGGTTTCATCGATCCGTAACCAGCTCTCCGACAACGTCAGTGTCTGCGTGGAGCCGGCAAG
>JAFPTK010000113.1 GCA_017400305.1 Lachnospiraceae bacterium
ACGGTCTTGTACGGACTGTCTGCCGTTTTAAAATCCGCGGGGTAACCGCCCTGGTCGTTGTACCACCGGTGATGCCCCAGCGCCACATCCGCATATTTTCTGGTGGACGCATGCTTCTTTAAGAACTGCGACCCGATCAGCGGATGAGATTTGATGATGTTAAATTCCAGATCCAGCAGCTTTCTGCCATATACGAAGATCGTATCGATGATACAGACCTTTCCGAAATCGTGGCATACCCCCGCATGCCATACATAGGAAAGGATCTCCTCCCGGTGCGCCTTCACCGCAGATACCGTATGACAGCCGGGAAACCCGATGAACATCTCCGGCTTCTGCTTCAGCAGATGATAGGCCAGGCGCTCCGCGATCTGCCCCACCATGTGCGAATGGATATAGGTCGGCGGATGCATGGCCGCCAGGCACTGCAGGACAAAGGTCTCAAAGGTGACGCCCCCGGGCACCTCGATGAACCGGCGGATGATCTCCGAGAAATACTCCAGCAGGAAAGACATGCTGCCGCTGTTCGGGATGTGGAACAGATAGGCGCTCAGTTCATGATAGAGATCCGAGAGCAGCGCCTCCTCCTTGAGTGAAAGATTCCCGGGATCCAGGAGACAGATGATCTCCAGCGGGAGCAGCACATTGTAGTAGCTTCCCTCGGCCGTAAAGTCCATGGGGTCCCGGTCGGCATAGGCGTCGAGCAGCGTGTCCCAATAGGTTGTGCGGTCGATGTCCCCCGAGAGATAATAGCAGCGGGCTGCATTCACAGAGACGAACCGGCGCCCGATGACGCCTTCGAACCGGGCGGCATTAAACGCACACAGCTGCTCGATCTCCCGGGCCCGGTCGCTGATCCGCTTAAGCTGCGACGGAGAAAAGCCCCTGGCATTCCCGATATCGGTACACTGCAGATAGTACTCCAGCGTCCGGAAGACAAAGTACTGCCAGTCAAATTCCGGAACCGCCTCGTGATAGAAGGGATCCTCGGAGATCTCCATCATCCGGTCAAGGATCTTGAGATTCCGTCTCTTTTCGGCGGCATCGCTGGACCGTTCATAATAGGCGGTCATGAATCGGGCATCCGTCAGCACGATTTCCCGGCATTCCGGATCCTCAATGGAGAGGAACCGCTCCGGGTCCAGAAGGGCCTGAAACTCCTCCCCCAGCGCCAGTCCCTTTTTCCGGTAGGCCGCGCTGATCTCCGGATGCGTGGTGATCCGCTCCGTCATGTTCATCAGGGAGTAGCAGACATCCATCTGCTCATCCATCTTCCGGATCCTGGCGGAAAGATCCCCGCTCTTCTCGGTCTCCTTCAGGAGACGTTCGCTGATCATGGCCGCCAGCGGCAGATCCAGACTTTCATAGTCCTCATTTTCCCCCGCCACGGTGATCAGGGAATCCGCCAGCGCCTCCAACTCCTCGGAGACGGCAGGGTCCAGACTCTCATTGCTCAACAGCAACGGATAGAGATCCTCATCCAGCATCTTCCGGTTGAAAAACGCCAGCTCTCCGATCTCCTTAAAATTCTGCAGCAACCGATCGCTGTACCGCTCCGCATCGTCCCATGAACGGATATCGGGGCTCGAAAGCTTTCGGATCGAGGACATCCGTTTGGTATACTCTCTGAAGTTCTCCTTGAGCGTCTCTGTCTGGTTCACTTTTCCGGTGCCTTTTCCCAAACCCGTTGGCTTACACGCGCCGCCCTCCGCGGGGCATAATCAGAGACATTATAACACAACTACGCTGTTTCGGATATCTCCTTTCGTCTTACTTTGGGAGTCAG
>JAFPTK010000114.1 GCA_017400305.1 Lachnospiraceae bacterium
CGTTTTCCGCGCTCCTGTGCCCCGCCTTCGATCAGGTTCGTCAGGCGTATGCCCTTCTTCGCGAACAGGAACCCGACGCCTTTCGGGCCGTGTAACTTATGCCCGGAGGACGACAGCAGATCGATATTGTCATCCCTGACGTTCACCGGGATATGCCCGACTGCCTGGACCGCGTCCGTATGGAAGAGCACCTGCTTCTCCCGGCATATGGCTCCGATCTCCCTTATGGGCTGGATCGTACCGATCTCATTGTTCGCGTACATGATCGTCACCAGGCAGGTGTCATCCCGGATGGCGGCTGCGACTTCTTCCGGGCGGATGATCCCGTCCTCATGAACATCCAGAAGGGTAATGTCGAAACCTTCTTTTTTCAGTTTCTCCAGCGTGTGAAGCACGGCATGGTGCTCAAACGCGGAGGAAATGATGTGCTTTTTGCCCTTCTTTTTTCCAAGCTCCGCCGCGGAGAGGATGATCTGGTTGTCCGCCTCGCTTCCGCCGGATGTAAAGAAGATCTCTCCGGGATCCGCGCCGATCACGGAAGCGATGTCCGCCCTGGCACGCTCCAGGATCTCCTTTGCCCTCTGTCCGTGGGCATACAGGCTGGAAGGATTCCCCCAGGCCTCATTCAGAAGGGTTGTCATTGTTTGGATCGCAGCTTCACTCATTCTGGTGGTCGCAGCGTTATCCGCATATATCATAGGGAATGGCTCCTTTCGTCTTGTTAAGGAGCATTATAAACCCAATTACCTACTGTGTCAATAGGTTATAATCCCGCGCACCCCCTGCCCGCAGTGACTGACGTCTGCTCTGGATGCATGCAGTCTGCTCAGGGGGCATGCAGTCCGCTCACGGAAAGAAACGGCCGGGATCCGGCAGAAAAAGCGGATGCATCCGCGATCACACGAAAAAAGAGGATGCTTTCGCACCCTCTTTTCAGAGAAACTTGATTTACCTATTCGCCTACTATATAATAGGAAAATAAACAGAAAGGTGGTATTTCACATGATCTCTACCCGCGGACGATACGCGATCAGGGTCCTGATCGACCTCGCCGAGCATGACAACGGCCGGGCCATCCCGCTGAAGGACATCGCTGCCAGGCAGGATATTTCCAAAAAATACCTCGAGATCATCGTCAAGGACATGGTCGCCGGAGGCCTTCTCACCGGAACCAGCGGCCGGGGCGGCGGATACAGGCTGTGCCGCAGTCCCCGGGACTATGTGATCGGTGAAGTCATCGAGCTGATGGAAGGGCCTCTCGCCCCGGTCGCCTGTCTCGCGGACTGCGACAATCCCTGCCCGAGAGCCGCGGACTGCGTAACGCTTCCCCTGTGGAGCGAGTACGACCGCCTGACCCACGACTTCTTCTACAGCAAGCGGCTCAGCGACCTGCTCCGCAGGAACGGTGAACCCGGTCAGTCCGTAAATAAGGCTGTGGAGTAATACCGGTCTCCGCTGTCCGGCAGCAGAGCCACGATCACCTTGCTCCTGTTCTCCGGCTTCTTCGCAAGCTCGATCGCGCCGTAGAGCGCCGCGCCGGAGGAGATGCCGACAGAGATTCCCTCCGTCTTCGCCAGGAGCTTCGCGGTATCAAAGGCATCCTGGTTCGGGGCCTTGATGATCCCGTCGTAGATCTCAGTATTCAGCGTATCCGGAACAAACCCTGCCCCGATCCCCTGGATCTTGTGCGGCCCGGCCTTTCCTTCGGACAGTACCGGGGAGGTCTCCGGCTCCAGCGCGTACACCCGGATCTCCGGATTCTGCTCTTTCAGATATTCGCCGGTTCCGGACAGTGTTCCGCCGGTCCCGACACCGGCCACGAATATATCCACCTTTCCGTCCGTGTCATTCCAGATCTCCGGTCCCGTCGTCGCCCTGTGCGCA
>JAFPTK010000115.1 GCA_017400305.1 Lachnospiraceae bacterium
AAGGAAGAAGCCAGGCACAAGGCGCGTGCCCGGGCAGCCAGAGCCGCCAGACAGGCGCAGATGGCACCGGCAGCGCAGGCACAGGCCGGCAGGACCAGGTAGATCACAGTGTAACGGTAACGGGCAGGATGAGAAAGATCATCGACAAAAAGGGAATTGGGAACCGTTTCGTCGCCTGTCAGGCGGCGATCGTCCTCTTATGGTTTCTGTCGGTGTCTGTTGCACAGGCGGAGGAGGAGTTTCCGGAGGGGATGACCGAAGGGGAAAAGACCCTCATGCTGCAGGAGATGCAGGAGGACATCGAACGGGACGCCCCGGCCTATATCGATCCGTCTGCCGAGATCGACGAGCCGACGGACGCCGAGACCGAAGCGATGATCCGCGATGCGCTTCCCTCGCAGCAGGAGCTGGAAAAACTCGCCGAGAGATACGAGGACCGGGTCTTAAACGTGGCGGATATCCGCACCGGTTATGACGAACAGAAGGCGCTCTATCGCTACATCTTGTCAGGCAACAAGGCAATCGAGATGTCAACGCCGTTAGGCGGCTGGGCGGATCATGCGGTGGCTCTGGTACCGGAGGAAGGCATCGTGATGGCGGCTGTGATGAAGGACGGTGTCGTCGTGACCGATGAGGCCTCCGGGGAGGACGGCACCTATTTCTTCCGGGAACCGGGAAATTACGCCTTTATGGCATTTGATGAAACCTCGGAGGACAGGGATTATCTCTCCGGGAGCTTTCGGATCGTGGATATCAGGGAGGCTGTGACAGATGCCAGACTGAGCGCACCGGAGGGCTATGCCATCGGAGAGGTGCGGATCGACGGAACACTGGTGGATCCCGCACGGGTGGATCCCGGCGGACTCGAGCTTTCCCGGGACGGACACTATGAGGTGAATTTCGAGCGCAGAGGGCAGGCAAGACCGGCGCCGGACACCTTCCGGGTGAATTTTGTGAGAGACACGACACCGCCCGTCATCGAGTGGGAGGGAGATACCCGCGACGGGCTCTTCACCGGTGATGTGCACTACAGCGTTCCGGAGAAGGACGTGACGGTGGAGATCTGGTACAACGGAATGCCGGCGGTCTCCCCGACGCAGACGCTGGCGGCATCCGGCAGCTACTATGTCACGGCGACCGACCCCACCGGCAATGTGCGCACCTACAATTTTGTACTGGAACGACAGGCGCAGATCCCGTGGATCCTGATCGGGATTCCTGCCGGTGTACTCCTTTTGCTTGCGGTCATCGTGGTGGCGAGTTCCGGACGGAGGATGCGGATCCGATGAACACGACGGTATATGTACAACTTGGATGGCTCCAGACAGCGGTCACCTGGGTGTATGAGCACTCTTTAAAGCCGCTCTTTGATCTGATGAGCAATGTCATATCAACGATCTTCGACGCTTTCTTTTCGTATGTCCTCCTGCCCATTTTGAAGGGCGTGTACGGGATTCAGATCGAGGTTTTCAAGGCGCTCTTCATGAACATACTCTACAACTTGCTCTTCCGGCTGACCCGGGTGGTGATGTGGGTACTGGATGCGGTGGAGAATATCTTCCGGACCTTTGCGGGCTTAAATCCCGTCTATATCCAGGATGCGAACGGCAAGCTGCATGAGAGCACCTCTCTCCTGGTGGCACTGTTCCAGAACAGCAATATTCGCGGTGCCCTGCTGGGGATGATCATGATCAGCTTCGTCCTCTGCTTCCTTACCTCGATCTTTGCCACGATCCGTGCCATTGGGGATCTCGGCGGGAATGACGGCAAGATCCGGTCGATCAACCGGGTGATGCGGCTCACAGGGAGTGCCCTCTTAAGGCTCATCCTGATCCCCCTCATGGGACTCTTCCTGGTGGTGTTGGGGGATGCGGTCCTGCTGTCCATCGATAACGCGACCAATGCGGAACACGCGGAGGTATCGGACATCCTCTTTACCATGTCCACACTGGATGCGGTGCGGAAGGACGTAAAGGACGGCGATTCGGAGTTTTACAACTCTTCGACGCGCTCCGCGGCACTCGCGGGCCTGAAGGCGTCGGAGGCTCAGAATTACGCCGACTTCGGCCTCATGGATAAGTATCGCAAGCCTTACTATCTCGGTAGACCGGTGGAAGATGAGTGGATGAGACCGATCAAGGAAGCCCTGGGAACCGCAGATACCAAGAAGCGCGAGTTCATGGCAGAGGTGCTGGAGACCTTTGACATCCGGCGGATGGATTACTTTATCGCCATCGGCGGGACGGTCCTCTTCATCTACCTCTTCGGTACCATGGCGGTCTCCATGATCGCCCGGATCTTTGACTGTCTCATCCTGCTGCTGGTGGAACCTTTCTTTGCGGCGACGATGCCGTTAGATGAGGGGAAAAAGTTCGATAAATGGCAGGAGGTCTTTATCGGACGTCTGATCTCCGGCTATGGCATGATCGTGGGAGTGAATATCTATCTCAAGGTCATCGCTCTCGTATTTTCGGGAAAGGTCGCCTTTTTCGGAGAAGGGACGACGCCATCGGTAGATTACATCACGAGGATCATCTTTATCCTTGCGGGCGCTTACGCGATCACGCAGGCGGGACCGGTGGTGACCGGCATCATGAGCGCACAGGCGGGCGCCAGGGAGAAAGAGATGATGACCCAGGGCGGTGTGATCACAAGAGCCGCCATGGGTGTCATGACCGCACCGGGCAGGTTCGCGGCTTCCCTTGTCTGGAACGAGGGGGTGGCAGCTGCGAAAGAAGGCGCAGTCAATCTGTTCAGCGGGAAATACCCACTCTTAAACGGCGGCAATCCCCAACCCGGGGTCGGCGACGCCTTCGGTACGCCCGGCGCCGGCAAAGGACCGGGGGGAGCTCCGTTTAACGGCAAAAAGATCGAGGGACCGGGCGGAACTGCCATACAGACCGGGACAGGGATCGGCGGCACCGGCGGAGCAGGCACCGGCGGCGGAGCCTTTGGCGGCAAGAAGGGAGAACCCGGAACGGCCTCACCCGTACCGACCGTCGGCAGCGCGATCAACGGAACAGAAACCGATCTGGCGGGGACGCTGGGTACGAACGGTACTGCGGGCACCGGACAGCAGTTTACGGAGAGCAACAAGCCGACGGGCTTCGAGGGGCCGCTCGGCGGTCTGGATGCGCCGATCGGCGGTGCAAAGCCCGGAGTCTTCTCCTTCCTGGATCAACCGGGTGAACAGAATGAGGAATACACCTGGATCGGCCAGCGCGATCAGGAGGAGCGCGAGGAGCGAAAGAAGTACGAGGAGCTGCTCGGTTCGCAGTTTGACGATATCGCGCTCAATGCCGCGGAGAGTGAGACCGGTATGGACTTAAACGGCGACGGGTTTATCGTGGGCAGTATCAATGACGTGGACGATGACGATGACGATGACACTCCCGTGATCGATACCAGCGGGCTGCTGGGGAAGGACCCCGACCCGATCGTTCCCGGGGTCGATCATCAGTAACACGGATACGCTTTCGATTGCGCGTGGGTTTTGTGCAGAGAGAGCATATATCCCTTTAGAAACTCCTGTGGCGGCCGGTCACAGGGGAGCTTGACAGAAAACGGTACACAAGGGGTAGAACATGGAATTGATCGAGGAAATCTTCAGAAGGGCGGATTTTTCCGCGGAGACGGACTTTAAGGAACGGTTTCGGGAGCAGGTACTCTCCCGGGATCTCGAGTCTGTCCGGGATATCACGCTCGAGGAGCTGATGCGCAAGAACGGGATCGATCCGAATCCCGTCAAGCCGTCAAGGCGGCAGGCAGCTGCGGCGGAGAGAGCACGCAAGACCGAGCTCTCCCCGGAGACGCCTCACATCGAGGCGCCGCTTGAGAGAATACCGCCGGCAAAGGATAAACCCGGTAGAGGAATGTTCTAAGGAAGGAGAGGAACGATGAAAGACAAGTCACCTATGGAATATTTGATGGAGTTCTTTTTGAGCATGCTGAAGGTCGTGACCGATGCAGTCAAACAGATCGCCATGGCCGCGTATGACGCGAGACAGAGGAAGACCAAAGAGGACAAGAAAAACGAGAAGGTCGACGTCAACAAGTCGAAGAGTGTGATGAAGAAAAAGTACCCGAAGGAGATCGAGAAGCAGATGTCCAAGGACAATATGGACATCTCCGTGGAGGAATACGACAAGCTCTCCAAAGACGATAAGAAGAAGAAGGTCGCGGAGTGGAAGTCCCTCACGGAGAAGGAGAAGCAGGAGCGCAGGGATAAATTCGCCAAGAAGCAGATGCCGAAGCTTCAGGAGGCGGTCAACCAGTACTATGACTCCCAGGTCAAGCAGGTCAAGGAGATCTCCGATCTCCTGCCGATGGATGGCATGAACATCACCCGGGGCGAGTTTAATAAAAGAAGTAAGAAAGATCAGGAGTACTTCCGAGCGGTCTGGGCGGATCGTGATGAGGAGAATAAGAAGAAAGCGTATACAGAATTCATGGAGAAGCAGCAGCCCCTGATCGACGAGGCGGTCAAGAAGCACGCACCGGGGGTCTACAAGAAGGTCACCAATGACCTCGGCGAGGTGAGCCTCTTTACCCACAAGGAGCAGCTCCTGCCCAAACGCGTGGCGGATGAGATGGCGATGGAGCTGTACGACGTCAACGGCAAGCTGAATATGATCCTGCCCGTTTCCGCCGGTGAGTGGGAAAAGATGAATGCCGCTCAGAGAAGAAATCAGATGAACAGCTGGCAGAAGCTCTCTCCGGAGGAGCAGCGCAGCAGACTTGCCGCCTTTGAAAAGCAGGCAAAGTTTAAGATGCAGCAGGCCTGGCAGGATTACTCCAAGAGTACGGGCGATCTGATCACGGGCGAGACCAATGTCTTTACCTATACCGGTCAGGCTTCCATCGACGCTTACGACAAGCTCCAGGAAGAGAAGAAGATGTCCGAGAAGGAGCGTCAGAAGAACGAGCTCCAGGATCAGAAGAACGACGGCAAGAAGGATAAGGAGAACGAAATTGAGAAGCCGAAGGAAAACAACAAGGATCTGACGGTCGGGAATGAGAATGAGATGGAGGAGACCGCACCGACGAAAAGTCCGACACGGCAGGGCTTCTCAGGCAGGCGCAGGGAGAACAACCAGCTCAATCAGGAGCTTAACCAGCAGGTCAATAATTTAAAGCAGGACAAGGAGAACGAGAAGGATCTCTTCAAGGCGCAGCACGAGTTGGAAAAGAACACCGCGCAGGTTCAGAATGACGTGCAGGCCCAGAATGAGATTTGGAAGGATGAGGAGGAACGCGAGAAGTTCCGCGAGCAGGTCAAGGAGGGCGCCAGCAAACGCCAGGAGAATGCTGCCAGAGAAAAAGAGATCCAGAAGGCGAACGAGAAGGATAGCGCGCAGGCAAACAATGATCGTCCGATGATGCCGAATAATCTCATGTAATCGGCTTCGTACGGGATAACAGGACGGATCGATGATCACGATATCAGAATAACAGAGAGGAAGTAAGATCGGCACATGGGGGAACGACTGACTTTCGAAGAGGTCTACGAGAAGAACTTCAGGTACATCTATAATGTCGTCTACATGCGCATCCTGCATCGGGAGACGGCCGAGGATATCACCGGCGAGGTGTTTGTCAGGGCGTGGCAGCATTACGACAGCTATGACCCGGACATCGCTTCGGCGGTGACTTGGCTTTGCGCCATCGCCAACAACGAGGTCAAGATGTATCTTCGCAAGGCCTCGACCACACGGGAGATCGCAAGCGACTCGCTCCCCGAGGTGGAGCAGGAGAATGAGGCGGAGAAGAGGACGGCCGCCTGGGCCGTGAACCGCGAGGCGGAGCGGATCCTCGCGACACTCTCGGAGGAGGAGAGAGAACTGATCTCCATGCGGCTGGCCGCGGATCTCTCCTTTAAGGAGATCGCGGAGGTCCTGGGCACGACAGAAAAGGCGGCGACGGAACGCTACCGGAGACTGCTCAAAAAGTGCCGTAAGCTCACCGAAGGGGAGAAGCTGGAAGATTTTTTGTGAGGATGGTAAAACGTTGAGGAAGGAAACGGACAACCGGATCGGCAGGAACGGACTGCGGCGGGCGAAGCGGATGCTTCGGTCGGCGCTCTGCGTCGCGCTGAGCTTCCTCATCACCGGCTGCTCTTCGATCCTCGGAGACGGAGAGATCACCGTCGTCACGGCACCTCCGATCATCACCCCCAAAGTGGTGGTCTATGACAGCTACGGCGCGGGAGACAAGGGACGGTTTGATATCGGCGGGACGGACGCCTTTTACCTTCTTCCCGGGATCGAGAATTACCCGGACAATATGCAGGACTTCAACTGCCTGGACTACACGAGCGACGGGTATTTTATCTACTACTACTGCGCACCCGCCTACCTGTCTCCGGAGGAGATCATAGCCTATAAGGGGACCGAGGGCACCGCTCCGGAGGGCGAGTATCCGGCGATCGACCGCAAAGACGAATCGAAATGCGATGCCATGATCGTCATGGCCTATCAACCGCAGACGAGACATTATATCGTCATGGACGCACAGGCGTACTCCAAGGAGACCGCCAACTCTCAGACAGAGGGGGAGGCCAACACCGGGGTGGATTTCTACGCGGCGGCTCCCGGCTACTACATGCTCTCGCACTGTTACGGCTGCAGGCTTTCCGGCTCGCACCGATACTTCATCTTTGATCAGGGCGGCTATGCCTCGGTCTATGACGAGAGCCGCAAGCTCCTCTCCCGTACCGCGGTGGGCTCCCTGATATCCTCCAAGATCCAGGAGACCCGGAATGAGATCTGGATGAAGACGCACGCCGGTGACAGCAAGAGCGGCGGCCGATCCGGGAGCAAGAGCTCCGGCGGAACGGATGACTTTGACGACAGCGACGGGGATGAGGAGGAGATCGCGGAGGCCAAGGCGGAGCTGGAGCAGGCGACCGGCGAGAAATTCGACAGCGGCAATTCCGATGAGGCGGAGACCATTGACGATTTTACCCTGAACGGCCTCGTCAAGAGCGCTGTCATGGACGGCACCAACGTCATGTATTTCACGCTGATGCTTTATACCGGGGAGTGCCCCTGGGTGTCGGACATGCTCTTTAACCGCGTCGTCAATATCTACAGCTTTGATCTCTCCGGCGATCAGCTCCGATTCATCTCCACGGATGTCAACCATGATGCCGAGGTGGCAAAATACTTAGAGAAAAACGGCGAGATGGCCATGTGGCAGATCAAGGAAGGACAGGCCGAGGGGGTTAAGGAACATTTCACCCCGTTTGACTCGGATATCTCGGGCTTCGATGCCTATATCGCGGGCTATGCCAATCTGGAGGCCAATGGCGGCATGGGTTATAAGGCGATGGCAGATGCCGTTGCCAACGGGGGCAATACGGATATCGCCAATGCAGTGCTCGCACAGTGGCTCAATGAGAAGATCAACAGCAGCTCCTACTGGCTTGGCTGGTGGGTGTTCGGGAGCCCCTGGTGGACCCTCTTTAACAAGATCGAAGTCAAGGGGGACGGCACCGGCTACTCCAAGGACGAACTGCATCTGGCGAGGGATTACATGACGGAGGCCGGAGCACTGAAGGACCTCGGATTCTGGGATTTCCGGAACATGCTGTACGACCTGAAGGGTAAATCCGACTTCCATGCGGTGTTGAACAACTACTATGACGAGGGAAATCTCGGCAGTAAGTTAAAAAATTCCAGGATCGCCAAGGTGGCCGGAATCTATCAGCAGATGCCGGAACGGATGCGTCAGGAATTTCGGATGTCACTTCTGGGGTATTACAACCGGGCTGCCGAGATGTATACCAGGAATCTCACCGGCAGTTCCACGAGCTTCTGGTCGTGGCTCACAAGCTACGATTCTTTTAAGGACTGGTGGAACAGGACCAGTCGTCAAAAGAAGGAGAAAAAGGATTACGCCGGCAATTACGAGAATTATCAGGAATTTCTGACGCAGGTCGGCGTGGTGCCCACCATGTACGCCTTTGATCCCAATACCAATACGAATTTCAGCGATTTCCCCGAAAAAGAGGGGGTGACACTGCCGCAGGCTTTTCTCCTGATCCATGGGACCAATACCGACTTCTCCAATGCAACCTCGCTGCCGCGGGGTTCCTACGTGAATGTACCGGGGGAACAGAGCCTCTGGGTGGAGCCCTATGAGTGGAATGAGGAGATCACGATCATGAAGCCCGGTGGCTGGGTCAGGGACGAGGCGGCCGGCGCCAGGCTCTGGGATGAAGCGATGAAGCTCACCCCGGAGCGGACGATCACCATCGATGCCCTGTTGACCTATGAGCAGGAACAGAGTAAGGATGCCGCGCTCGAAGCCATGGCGGAATATGTGGCGGAATTCGCCCACGCGCTCCTTCCGGAGAACGATACGCCGGAGAACAGGACGGAGCTTGCCTACGTCCTCTATCAGGCGGCCCATGGCGAGGTGCGCCAGGAAGCGGCGCCCGATCCCGAGCGCTCGATCCCGGCGCATACCTATCCGAAATCCTACCGGCTCTGCTTCCCGAAGGGGACCACGGTGCAGTTCGTCGATATCGAGAGCGCCGAGGGATCCAGTAATACCTCCGTCCGCGCCGGGGCGCTTCTGTTCTCCGACCATGCGGATGACACACCGAACGGGCTGGTCTACACATCCAATATCACCTGGCAGCGCGAGTTCGGCGTCTCCTTCGCCGACGCGGGGGTATCGGGACCGGCCATTGATACCGGTGCCATCGAGTATCGCGACAAGATCGCGCTGTTGCTCATCACGGAAGACGGGGTCAAGTTCTATCCCTCCGATGACAGCAGACAGATCACACAGAAGAACGCCTACTATCTGACCAATGAGGAGCTCCTGTCCTCCACGGGCTTTACCCCCTATACGGAGTCCGGGACCCAGGCGGCGGTGACGACGCGTCTGACCGCCGCCGGTCTTCCGCAGGAGAGGTATCAGGACAAGAACCAGGTCGAGGTGACGCAGGATCAGGTGGCCAAGACCCTGAATTCCAGCCGTGTCGGCACGATCCAGGCGGCGACGAGTTTCACCATGCTCTCGGATTCCGAGGTCCTGATCAGCGCCTATGACACCGGACTGACGCTCCTTCGTCTGAATGAGAATCACGATGTCCTGCATCTCCAGGGCGGCTCCTATTACCAGAGCTTTGCGGCCGGCAGCACAGGCAACTACAAGGTGGTGGGGTTTGATACCGAGGACTATATGTACGGCAGTATGGATCTGGCACGGGCGAAGGTCTATGATTTCAACGCGGGCACGCGCAAGCAGGAGATCTATCTGACGGCTATCGATAATCATCTTGACCAGCTGGCGGTAGACTATGTGCGGAGACTCCACCGGACCCGGACCGAGATCGAGCAGGATGCCGAAGGGAAGATCACGAAGCAGACCGTCGTCACGGTGGACTTTAACGATGACAACACGGAGGAGGCGCTGACGGAGAGGCGGCTGTTCGAGTCCGGGGAAGCGGAGGCAATAAATGAACTTAAGAAGTTGGAGAGCGCAGTGGGGATCGAGCATTCGAGGGCTTCTGAGGTATATCTGCAGACGCTTCGCAGACGTGTCACGGACCAGCAGCAGGCATTAAGGGAGGTCTTTGCTCTCACGGGAGCGGACAAGCTGGGAGCTGCCACCTCAAGTGATCCTTACTGGGTGAGTATTAAGGAACGTCTGCAGGCCACCACCGAGGCGGGGGATTTCAAGGATATCATCGCCGAGATCGCGACCTCGGAGGAGATGATCGCCTACATGGAGAAAGAGGCGAATCAGACGTCGGATGAGACGCTGGCTGCGCTGCGGAAGCTGGATGTGCAGACCTATCGGCAGTTCCATGAGCAGATGAACTACCGCGAGGAGGGACAGCAGCGCAATGAGGTCCTTCAGGAGACAAAACTGGGCGCGGAGAAGCTGACGGAGCTGTTGGAGAACCGCAAGAGGCCGGAAGACTTTGAAGAGCAGTATGAGGAGCTCTCCCGCGGCAAGGTGCAGGAGGTCGATCCACTGGTAGAGGCACTCAACACCGATAAACTCAGCACTGACACCAAGGAGGAGAAGACCCGGCGCATGGAGGCCCGGACGCTCGTTCTCGAAGATATCGAGAATAATTACTTTAAGGCGCATCCCATCGCCGCCCAGCGGGAGTATGCCCCGAACGGCGAGTATGAGGAGATCGTGACCAGGGAGCGCGAGGACGTCGTATGGGAGGACTACATCTCCGATCTCATGAAGCGCATTAACCCGAACAACCTGGCTGCCGCGCGCGCTGTGGCGGCGGAGGAGTTCGCGGAGCTCACGTGGACCGCGGCCCGTGCCATGGAGGGCGGACAGATCTCCGATCAGGCGCTCTCGGTCAGCGAAGAGACAAAGGACAAGATGAAGGCGGAGGTGCTGGAAGGACTCAATCGGTGTGAGATGCTCTACCAGGTGGAGGCACTCTTCTTCGGCACCCAGGCGAAGTACCTCGGCAATCCTTACGGAGCCTATCGCGATGCGGTGGCCGACTGGGAGAAGAAGAGCTATCCTTCGGAAGCGGAAAAGGCCAAGGCCATGCGGAGCACCGAGTGGTATCAGAAGTTAAAGAGTTATCTCATGAACGATCCGCAGGTGAAGACCATGCTCACCTCCAAGGGACAGACCTGGGAGGAATATGTCGGAGCGGTCATCACCAACAAGACCGGAAGGGTCTTAAGGGATGAGCAGACCGGCGAGACCATCGGCGACGACACGTCGGCGGCCAGCCACATGGCCCAGCTGGTGGAGTTCCTCTGCGAGGGAGCGGGCAATGTGACAGACGAAATGAAGATCAACCTGGTAGAGGATCTGCTCATCGGGTTGTATACCATCTCGGGAGCCGAAGCGGTGGAGGAGGCTGTGCTGATCGAGCGCATGGAGCTGCCCGCCTTCAAGGGATACCGGCCGGCTTACGACGCCTTTAATCAGAAGAACTTTGACGACACGGGAGAAACGGACAAGACAGAGAATGACCGTGAGGATACCGTGAGCATGACGCTCTCCGCCGGTGCCTCCCTGCGGCAGCAGGCATTGAAGGAGCAGGATTTCTATCAGAAGGTCATCGGCCCCATGAAATCCTCACCGTTAGTGCAATCCTATCTCAAGGAGCAGGGACTGTCCTGGGAGCAGTACATGGCATCCCTGCCGGCGCTGGCACAGGGACAGGATGTGACGGATCCTGCGTTGGCAGCCAGAAAGGTCTATGAGAACTTTACGCCTTACGTGCCGTTGGACGAGAATGCGAGACCCGCGGCATCGAGCGGGGATGAGGAGCGACCGACCGCTGACCGGGGGTCCACGACAGCACAGGATCAGACACAGGAGACGACCACAGGGGGTAACGTGACGCAGTGAGTACGAGTACCGGCGGGTTCTTTGACAAAGACCCGGTAAATACGGGCAGACAACCGGAACTGGACCTTGTCAAGGCATTCCTGATCCTGCATCTGGCACCTGTTCACGCGGTCATTGAGACGCTGCCGGAGGAGGCACTGGCGCATGGTCCGGCGTACTATCTCGACTCCGTGGTGGGCGGGATGTTCGGAGCACCGATCTTCATGTTCTGCATGGGGGTCGCGATGGTCTACACCAGGAAGCGCAAGCCCTCGCAGCTTGCAATGCGCGGGATATCGATCCTCCTTGTGGGAGTGATCTTAAACATCGCGAGATATCTGATCCCCTTCCTCATCGGATACGGGATCACGAAGGATGCGGAGACCTTCCTGGAGCCGCTTCCGTATCTGTTTTTCGGAAATGATATCCTGCAGCTTGCCGGACTCTCCATGCTGTTCATGGCGCTGCTGCATGCGATCGCAGAGAAGATCCCGGGGGAATCGTCCCGTCGGGTCGGAGCGGGAGCTGCGATCCTGCTTTTGTCCCTGGCAATGAGTGCCGTCGGTACGGCCTTCATCGGGACGGATATGGGGAATCCCGCGGGAAATATCGCATGGGGATGGCTGATCGGGACCGAGGATGCGGCAGGGAATGTCCTGTCGGATTTTCCGATGCTGCAGTGGTTTGTCTTCCCGGCAGCGGGCGCATTCTACGGGGAACTTCTCATACGGATGCGGGACAAGAAACGATTTTACCTGCTGGTGTCACCGGTCTGTGCCGTGCTCACGATCATCGGTCTCGTGATCGGTATCACCGGCCGCCGGGGCATGTTTGGGCCGGGGCAGATGTGCTTTCAGCATCTGACCTTTCCGGACGCCCTCCTCGCACTTGCGGGGACGGTGGCGGTACTTGGCCTGTGGTACGCGGTTTCCGGCATATTGACCGACAGAGTCATGGGACTGGTGAACCGGATCAGCGCCAGCATCAACGCGAGCTACTGCATTCACTGGGTCTGGGTCTCCGCCATCTGCATGGTGGCCATTCCCATCTTTGGACCTGAGGAGCCCGCCTTCTGGCCGATCCTCCTTTTGGGGATCGGGATCGCCGTCATCTCTACTGCCATGGGGATGTGGTACATGAAGGTCAGAGACCGGAGAAATAAGAAGTGACAGTGAGAAAGGAAGTGCATGGAGGAAGCTAAGAGCGCGGAAGAGATACGTAAGAGCGCTGAAGAAAAAGAACAGCCGGCCGGGGAGCAGCGGACGGCGGACAGACCGCAAACCGGTGCGGCTGCGGGAAGGTCTGTCAAGAAGTACGGACGGATCGGCGCAAAGGTGGTCCTGGGACTGATCGTCTTTGCGGTGGTGCTGATCGTCTCCATCTCGATCTCCGTGGGACGGCTGCTGCAGTCGGAGCTGGAGAGTTATTACGCCTCCTTTGCCTACTCCTATGCCCGTTCCGTGGCGGATCTGATCGATGGCGACCGGGTAGCGGGGTATCTGGAGACCGGAGAGATCGACGATCACTACCGGGAAGTGAACAAGGTCATGGATGTCCTCTGCATGGAGTCGGGGCTGACCTATCTGTACGCCTTTGTTCCCTATGAGGATTACTTTGTCTATGTATGGGATGCGGAGAGCGGTGACGGACAGCCGAACGTCCTGGGGGATCGGGATGTCTACATGGAGGGGTATGAGGAAGTCATCGGACGCGTATACTGCAAGGATCCGGTGGAGAAACTGGCTTATTATCCCGAGGACAGCGTAGCCATGGCGCTGGTGCCGGTCTTTGACAGCACGGGGGAACCGGTCGCTATCGTCGGCGCGGATTTTGATACCCGGGGAGCCTGGTACATCTTCCTCTATTACATGGGAGTGATCCTGATCAACATCATCCTGCTGTTCACCGTCTTCATCGTGATCTACTACTACATCATCAAGAAGACAATCATTGTGCCGATCCGGAAGCTCACGAAGGCGACCACCGAACTGAAGGACAATCTGGACAGCGAAGGTGAGGCCTTCCACGTGGACATCAATACCAATGATGAGATCGAGGAGCTGGGCGACAACTTCGAACGGATGGACGGGGAACTGCGCAGCTATATCATGACGGTAAAGAGTATCACGGCGGCCAGGGAGCACCTCGATGCGGAGCTGTCGCTGGCGGCGACGATCCAGGAGCGGATGCTGCCGCAGACCTTTCCGGCATTTCCGGAGCGCGGGGAATTTGACCTTTACGCCTCCATGACACCGGCCAGAGAGGTGGGAGGAGACTTCTACGATTATTTCCTGATCGATGACGATCATCTGGGTATGGTCATTGCGGATGTCTCGGATAAGGGCGTGCCGGCGGCACTCTTCATGGCGGTCTGCAAGACCCTCATCAAGAACCACATGATGTTGGGCGGCGCACCGGATGAGGTCTTAAACCACGTGAATGACGAACTGTGCGAGAATGAGGCCAATGAGATGTTTGTCACCGTCTGGCTGGGGACCCTCACTCTCTCCACCGGTGAGACGCTATTTGCCAACGGAGGTCATGAGAGTCCGGTCATCGGACATCCCGAGGAGGGGTTCGGTCTGGTGGACACCGGGCACGGACCGCCGCTGGGGATTTATGAAGGGGTCAGCTATCAGCTGCAGTCCTTAAAGCTTGATCCCGGCGACATCCTGTTCCTGTATACCGACGGTCTGCCGGAGGCGACCAATGTCTATCAGGAAATGCTCGGACTGGACGGCATGATCGATGCACTCAACGCCCACCGGGGCGCTACGGTGACGGAGCTTCTCACCAGGGTCAAGCTGGCGGCGGATCATTTCGCGGAGGGCCGGGAGCCCTTTGATGATCTCACCATGCTGGCACTTCGGTATGACGGGTCGGTGAGCCCGGAGAAGACGTAAGCAGACATAAGGACGGAGACCGGTACATTTCAATTTTGCCACGCAGACGGCAGCAGAGAAGCCTGCGGGCAGCAGCGGAGGTGTTATGGGAGACGAAGAAAAGAAACGGGTACGTGAGGTCAGCTTCTCGGAGCTTGCGGGGGATCTGATCAGTTATAAGCCCAAGGTCGTGCGCAGCAAGGAGAAGATCCTGGACGACGATCCGTATTTCCGCGTGATCGATGCCGGGCATGACCTGATCATGCAGAAAAAGAAGGGCAAGGCCATCGTGGATCAGCTGCCCAAGTCCCTGCAGAGCATGATCCTCGAGCTGGAGGCCATCATGAAGGAGATCACACTCTCCGCCATGGAGGACGACTTTGATTACCGCACGCAGATGGACCGGTATTACTTCCACATGATGCGCATCAATTCCCTCGGCCTCCTCATGAGCTTCAAGATGAACCGCTTCCTCAAGGATCGCACGGCAGTGGAGAAATATCTCTCGGGCCTAGACAAGAACCGTTTTCCGGAATTCTTAAGGGAGCTCAGGCAGTTCGTTGGGATCGGGGAGGAGCTCTCCAATGCCACGGTCCTCTTCATGGATCATCTCGAGCGGGATTACACCATGGCACCGGAGGTGGTACAGAAGCGCGCCGAGGAACTGGCAAGGACCAGAGAGCTGATGATCTGACCGAAGCGAAGGAAAGGAAAGGAGAGGGAGATGGAAGAGAATTGTTCATACTGCGCGGAGGGAGCCCTGTTAGATGCATTTGGCATCAAGATCTGTGAACTGCCGATGTCCAAGGTGATCCTCTTTAAGGAGCAGAGCCACAGAGGGCGCGTGATCGTCGCCTGTAAGCAGCATGTGGACGATATCACCGATCTGTCTCGGGAGGACCGGATCGCCTTCCTGGAGGATGTGAACCGTGTGGCCGAGGTGCTGCACGAGCTGTTCAAGCCGGACAAGATCAATTTCGGTGCCTATGGCGACACGATGCACCATCTGCATTTCCATCTCGTGCCGAAATACCGGGACGGCTATGAATGGGGCGGCGTCTTCGCCATGAATCCCAAGGAAAGATTCTTATCCGAGGCGGAATACGGGGAACTCATCGATCTGATCCGCGGGAAGCTCACCCGGGAGTGATCCCGCATGCGTGGATTTCCCGGTACAGATGCATATATCCGAATGTAAGGTTTCTTGCTTTTCACAGCGATCCAACCAGGTTGAATCGCTGTCTGTATTTGTAAGAGGCGGAAAAGAGACGTAAAGAGACATAAAGAAGAAACTTCACATCGAGACGGAAGGAGCATCCCATGCCCAACAATCTGAATCAGAATGAACCCATCAATCCCGCGCCGGAGGTACCGTTTAACGCGGATAGCCCGGCGGACCTCTTTGATCAGGATGGCCAATTTTACGCCCTCGATGAGCGGACGGAGGAGGAGATCGATCTGCAGAATGAGGAGACCAGAGAGAAGAGGCGCCTCATGCCGCTTGTTCCCGGTTTCTTCACGGATGACAAGTCCCAGGAGATCCTGGAGCGGCTGGAAAGAAAGACCCCGGGACTCCTTAAGATGACGGCGACGAATCGTCTGATGAACGATCTGCGCACCTACTATCTCGGCAAGGGAGAGTGCACCTATACCACCAGAGAAGAGGTCCTGGATGAGAATGGGAAACCGGTCTTTCGGCCGAACGGGGAGAAAGAGACCCGGGTGGTCAAGCACACCGTTCCCGTTACCACCTTTGATCAGGCGATGGACTTAAATAACCTCCCGATGGAGGCCCGCCAACAGATCGTGCATCAGTTCCTCACCGATCTGGAAGAGCATCCCTTCGGTCCCGATGTCGACGATGCCACGGCGGAAGAGAGCGCCCGCTATTACGCCAGGATCCACAAGCAGGCCTTCGATCGCATCTGGACATCCCCGTGGCCGCATTACAATGTGCAAAATCCCGATGAGCTGAAACAGCTGGATCAGGGAGGCTCCAAAACCTATCTGCGCGCATCCTATGCCCAGGATTTTTTACAGAATACGGAAGTTTTTGCCTTCAACGGCTTCAAAAAGCATCATCGGGAGAAGGACCGCATCAGACGGGCTTATCTCGATGAGTTCGGCGGTGCCGAGGAGCTGGCCAGATCAAAGGATCTCCAGGACCTGGCGCAGGGACTGAAGACATTGGCGAAGGTTGCCAGGAATCCTCAGGTCTTCTCGCTCAGGCAGAGCGCGCTTGCCAAGAGCTATCTGGAAGGCTATGCCTCCCTTATGGAAGGGCTGAACGCGTACGGATCGGCGGGCTTTACGGTAGGCAGGGGAATGGAAGTCATTTCCGCCGGGGGGTTCTTCTCCGGTGTGGGGCTCGAGCTCCCTGACGAAGGGGCGCCGACGGAGGAACAGCTGCGGGACTATCTTGATGGAAAGATCCCAAATCCCTTCAGTGCTCCGTACATCGATTCGGTCGAGAATATGAGGCGCGCGTATTCCGTCAAGACCTCCCTGGATGATCAGAAGGACAAAATTGAAGTGATCACGAAGGGAACGCTGGATACCGATCGTATCTACGATTTGAGCTATGTGCAGATACCGCATAAGGTTGCGGACGCGCAGGGACAGATGGTGGACGCATCGCAGACG
>JAFPTK010000116.1 GCA_017400305.1 Lachnospiraceae bacterium
GACTCTGGCGGAGCTCTTTCTCTCCTTTGCCTCCATCCTCTGCGACGGCAGATACTTTGCCATGCGCGACTGGAACCCGGATGCCTACAACCGCATTGCCTCCTTCTTTCATTTCCTGATCAGGTAGTCCCTCCGGTGGAGATCCGCTTGATCCATTTGCCGCTTCTCAATCGCAGCACAGCCCACAGCGTCTTGATGATCTGATCAAACTTCAGACACACATAGATCCAGAACGCCGGCAGATGCAGGACAAAACCGGCAAGCAGTCCCAGGGGGATCGACAGTACCCACAGGAAGATATTGTCCGTGAGCATCAGCATCCGCGTATCGCCGCCGCCCCGCAGGACCCCCTTCGTCATGATGCTGTTGGTCGCCTGGAACACATTGATCAGGCTGATGGCAGCCATGAGCTGCAGCGCCATCTGCCTCGTCTCCGCACTCACATTCCGGTAAGCTCCCACCATCGGCCGGGAGATCAGGAGGACAAAGATCCCCGCCAGCGTCCCGAGCGCCAGTCCGAGTCCCAGAAACAGATAGCCCTGCTCCATCGCCCTGTCCCTGCGGCCCATACCGAGGGTCTGTCCCGTAACGATGGCACCGGCCTGGCTGACTCCCTGGATCACGACCGTACTTAACTGCTGCGTGACGCTGGTGATCGCATTGGCCGCCACGAAGACCGCCCCCAGATGACCGATCACCATGGCGACGGAATTGTTGCCAAAGGCCAGGATCCCGTCACTGATGAGGACCGGGATACAGATCCTGATATACTCCCGGATCAGAGAGCCGGTCCGGATAAAGAAATCCGCCGGGCGAAAACAGATCCTCTGATCCTTCAGAAGCAGGAAGCCGAGGATCAGCGTCGTCTCAAAGATCCGGGCAAGAAGTGTTCCCAGCGCGGCGCCCGCCACTCCCATCCGGGGCAGGCCGAACTTCCCGAAGATCAGCGCGTAGTTGGATCCCAGATTGACAAAGAAGGCACCGAAGGACACAAACAGCGGAAGCTTCACCTGCCCGACACTCCGCAGAGCGATGGTCGTCGTGAGGGACGCCCCCAGGAAGAAATAGGTCACGACCGAATAGCGGAAATAGATCACGCCGGCCGCGATGATCGCGCTGTCTTCGGTGTACATCCGCATGAGGCCTGCCGGCAGAAGGAGCGTGGCGATCGCAAACAGAGATGCCAGAAAAAACATCAGACGAAGCATCAGGCTCAACGTCTGCTTCAGAGCCAGCGCAGCGGCCCCCTCCGGGTCCCCTGCCTGCTTCATCCCCCAGTACCGGGACACCAGGACCGAAGCCCCCATTCCGAGTCCCATACAGAAGATCTGATAGATACTGATAAAGGAATTGGCCAGCGATACCGCCGACAGATCGCTCTCTCCCAGCGAACCGACCATGATGGTATCCAGCATATTGACACCGATCGTGACCAGACTCTGCAACGCGATCGGCAACGCTAACGCAAATACCTTGCGATAGAAAGAGCCGTCTCGTTTATAAATCCTCATCTGCCTTACCAGTTGCTTCTCCTATCTCGCATCCGGCGTTCTCCGGCGGATCCCGACGACGAGCTCCTCACCGTTCTGATCCGCGACCAGACCTGCCCTGAGCGTCATCATGACCGGCTCCCCACCCATCATCAGCCGATAATGCATCTTAAAGGTTCCGCCGTCCTTCGCCCCTTTCAGGACCTTTTCTCGGGTAAAGCCCGACCGGAAATGCCCAAGATCCTCCGGATAGATCACATTCTCGATCTCCTTTAAGGCGTCGCCGAAGAAATCCGTCCCCAGACGGGAGGTCTGAAGCCCCTCATACTCTTTTGCGGCGCGATACACCATATAGGATCCGGTCTCGGGATCCACCGTGTAGATCGCGAGGAAATCTCCCATCAGCACAGAGATCCTGGAATAGATGAACTGCTCCTCTCTGAGCTTCTCGATGGTCTCCTGCTGGCGCATCTGCGCGTCGACATTGTTGATACCGATGACGATATGCCGATGATCCGCGTTCATATGGACCGCCTTCAGGTTCACATAGGTTGGCTTCCCCTCGATCATCAGCCGGTAGCTCAAATGGAAAGCCCCCTGCTCCTCGATGGATTTTGTCAGATTTTCCCTGGTAAAAGTACGGATCAGCTTCTCTCTGTCCTCCTCGCAGACCTTTGTCACGGAATCACTGATCACCTGATCGAAGAAGTGTTCTCCGCTGCGCTCCTCGGAAAGCCCTCTCTCCGAACCGTCGGAGGAATATTCCAGGAAGGACTCCGTATCAAGATCCACATAGTAGAGCATGATGTAGTCGGAGGAAAGCGCCCGCGCCACACTGGCGTAATCCAGTCTCCCCTTTTCAGGCGTGATGGCCAGCACGGCGATGGCGTAAGCCGCTTGTGCCCGATGCGGATGAGCGATGATCTTTCTGACCATGGAGTGCACCGTGGAGCCGTCAAAGAGCTGATCATCGATAAAGGAGCGATAACCGTTCTCCTCCCGGCAGCGATCCAGCGCGTCGATCACCGCTCCGCCCGCGTTGCGGATCACTTCCTCCACGGTTTCGATCTCTCCGACGGTATCGATACCGAAATACCGCCTGAGATAATCCTTGTAGGACCGGTTGCAGCGGATCACCCGGAGCTTCTCCCCGTCATACTCCACCACCGCCATGGGAAGGGTATCATAGTAATTGCGCACCGTTTCGGCGTCCTCATTAGCCACCGATCCCAGATCATAGAGATTGATGGTACTGATGGCCTCGTAATATCCGACCTCCTCCGGATCCTCAAAGCCGATCTGGATCCCCTTCTCATAGCGCGCGAAGATCTCCTCCATCGGAATGGGCTTGCAGAAGTGATAGCCCTGCAGCTTGGTGCAGCCGATCTCACTTAAGAACTGCACCTGTTCCATGGTCTCGACGCCCTCACAGACCGTTCCCATCCCGAGGCTCAGCGCCATGCGCATGAGTTCCTTCAGGATGATCCGGGACTTGGGAGATTTCTCAAACTGCCGCATGAAGCGCATATCGAACTTGATCAGATCGAAATGGATCTCCTGCAGCAGATCCAGAGAGGAATACCCGCTTCCGAAATCGTCCATCCACACCTGGAACCCCAGATCCCGGAAACGCTTCACCTGCTCCTTCATATAGTCGAAGTTCTCGCCGACGACGCTCTCCGTGATCTCAATGGTGATGAGATTTCGCGGGATCCCGGAGGCATCCACGCGGTTGCAGATCTCCTCCACGATATCGCACATCTCAAAGTCGGTCCGCGAGAGATTGACGGACACAGGGACCCTGTCCAGCCCCGCTTCAGCCTGTTTCTTGAGCTTTTCCAGCACCACATCCACGATATACAGATCAACCTTGTAGATCAGCTTCGTGTCCTCGAGGATCGGGATGAAGTCCGCCGGGGAGAGCATCCCCTTCTGCGGATCGATCCATCGCGCCAGCGCCTCCTCATCGCAGACCCTCCGGTTGGCTGCCCGGATGATGGGCTGATAAAAAGCCTTGATCCAGTTCTCCTGAATGGCGCGGTCCAGATTGTCGACGATATACTGCCGGTTTAACTCCTTCTGGAGCATCTTTTCATCAAAAGTGCAGAAGGAGGACCGGTATTTATCCCGCAGGGTTCCGCAGGCATATTTCGCCCGGTCGCAGGCCAGGGAGACCTCCACCATCCCCATGGAATCCGGATAGATACCGACGCGGATCGGGACCGATCTCCCGCCGTTGCAGCCCTTCGTCTCCCCAAACAGCCGCCGGATCTTACGTTCGAGATCCTCCGCCTCCGTCAGGAGCGCGAAATGATCCTGGCCGAGGCGGCTGCACATCTCCTCGCCGAAGATCCCGGACAGCACCTTCGCAAAATCCCGGATCAGCGCATCTCCCTCTGCGAAGCCATACCGGCTGTTGTAATCCTTCATCCCGCAGAAGTTGATGTAAAGAAGGACCGACGGGATCTCCCGTTCGTGCATGCTCCGGCGCCCGGTCTCCGCGAGCTTAAAGAAATAGGTCATGCTCGGAAGCCCCGTCAGCCGGTCATAATTCATCTCTTTGAAGATGCTGCGTTCACGGAAGTCCTCCGCCATCGGATCGCGGCGCAGATCCCTGACCTCCTCCCCGGACTCCTGCTCCGGGTTCTTTTCGTAGAAGCCCCGCTTGTCCTCATACATCCTCTCATCCGCATGCTTCAGCGCCACGCGGACATTCCGGCTGTCCTTTTCCACGGCACCGCCGAGGGCGAAGTAGAGATTCCCGTATTTCCCGCAGGCGTTTCGGATCCTCTCGATCCGCTCCGCAAGCCCCTCTTCGGTCACACCGGTCAAAATGACCGAGAACTCATCACCGCCCGCCCGGAAGATGCACGCCTCGTCGCAAACCTCCCGCAGAGCATTCGCCGCGTTTTTAAGCAGCAGATCCCCGGCGGCATGTCCCTCCAGGTCATTGATGGCCTTTAATCCGTTCACATCCGCAAAGATCACGCCGACAGAGGCATCCCCCGCCGAACCGTGGCAGAGATCATCCACCAGCATATTCATCTCATTGCGGTTCATCACGCCGGTCAGCATATCCTTGGACCCCAACAGGCGCAGACGATCTAACAGCAGATGGTTCCCCAGCTCCGATCCGACGATGAACGTAGTGACCTCCAGCGTCTCCTTGATCCGGATCGCCCGTTCGGCGTTGAAATTGATCGCCCACATATATCCCAGCAGATGATTTCTCGATTTGAGAGGGAAAAGAACGATACTTCTGCCGCCCGCCGAGGAAAAAGATTCATACCAGACCGGATTCCTCGTCTTGATGACCTCCATATCCTGCTCGTTCTTGATGATCAGGCAGTTGCTCCCGGCGATGGTCGCCTCCCAGGAATCCGCAATATCATAGAAGCTGTCGTCCAGATAGGTCTCCATCGGCAGAAGGGGCGTGTGCGGGCCAAAGGCCTCTGCCAGGACATGGCAGGAGCGCTCCAGTTCATTCATCACCAGGATACAGCAGTGCTCGGCCTCGCAGAGCTCACGGATACCGGCGACCACATCCCGCATGGTCGCACGGAAATCACTGGTCCCGCGCAGCCGGATGCAGGTATCCAGGACTGCGGAAGCTACTTCGCTCGGGATATTGGCCAGCCGGGAGGAATCCGGCGTCATATCTACCTCCATCAGGTAGACGCAGTAACAGAGGCCGTTCTCCTCACACAGCGGCAGGAAGGTCATGTTGAGCCATATCGACATCCGGTCCGGCTTCACATAGGAGTGCAGGCACTTCTTGCCGACGGCGCTCCGATAGCAGTATTCCTCAAAATTGAGATCTCTGGTAATATAATCCGTGTACTCCGAATTCGGCACGAAGCGATCCTTGAGCATCCTCATACCGGGAGCCGGATGTTCGATCGAATCCACATAGGCGCGGTTTCCCGCGACGATCCTGAGCTTCCCGTATCGATCCCCCGGGAGCTTCTCGACTGATATGACGCAGCTCATGGCCGACATGCTGTCTACAAGTGCCTGAAAATCCATCGCCGTCCTTCCCGCCATCGTGTATCCGGTTCTGATAAAAGATATCATC
>JAFPTK010000117.1 GCA_017400305.1 Lachnospiraceae bacterium
GATAACCGGTGCCTGTCGCACCATACCCTCATATCGTTTCATCCGTTCGATATAGCGAAGATCCGCGCCCTCCTTGATCTTTAAGAGATCGGAGGCAAACGCCGCATTGACTAACAGCTCCTGCGACGGATTGGCGATTGCCATGGTGAGGCCGTGATCGATGGCCATGGTCAGGAACGCGCTGTTGATATAGCTCCTCTCCGGCAGGCCGAAGGATACATTGGAGAGCCCGCAGATGGTGGCAAAGCCCTGTGTGTGACACCAGGAAACGGTATCCAGGACAGAGACCGCAGCGGCGGGATCCGCTCCGATCGTTGCGACCAGGCCGTCCACCGTGATATCTTCCCTGGTAAAGCCGTATTCTTTCGCCTTATCATAGAGTTTTTCGATATTTTCGATCTTTTCCTCTGTGGTAGAGGGGATCCCATCCTCTCCCACCGGCAGGAGGATGAACATCGCGCCGTATTTGCGGGCTAACGGCAGGAAACGTTCCGCCTTGCCCTTTTCCAGTGAAACGGAATTGATGAGAGCCCGTCCGGGATAAAAGCGGAGGGCCTCCTCCATGGTCTGAAGATCACTGGAATCCAGACACAGCGGCAGGTCGGTGAGCATCGTCACCTCATTCAGCACGGAGCGCATCATACCGCATTCCTCGATCCCCGGCATGCCGACATTGACGTCCAGGATCGCCGCTCCCGCCGTCTCCTGCTCCGACACATACTGACAGACGAGATCCAGTTTCCCCTCCAGCAGCTCGCCCTGGAGCTTCTTCTTCCCGGTCGGGTTGATCCGCTCTCCGACGATCAGGAAGGGATCATCCAGACGAAATGCGAGGGTGCGCCGCTCGGAAGTCAGATATCGCACGCCCTCCGGTCTCCGCGCAGCCCCGAACCTGTCAGGGTCACCATCCGCAAATCGCTCGTGGATCGCACGGATAAAATCCGGAGAGGATCCGCAGCAACCGCCGATGATCTGCGCTCCCGCATCCACTAACAGCTGCATGGCATCCGCAAATTCCGCGGGTTTCATATCGTAGACGGTATTCCCGTCCCGATCCGTGACAGGGAATCCGGCATTGGGTTTTGCGATAATGGGGATCCGCGTCACTTCGGCCATGGAACGGATGATATCCGCCATCTCGGCGGGACCCGTGGAACAGTTCGCCCCGATCGCATCGGCGCCGAGCGCTTCCAGCACCACCGCTCCCGTGGAGGCGTCTGTGCCGAAAAGCGTCCTGCCGTCTGCCTCAAAGGTGAGCGTCGCCATGACCGGCATCTCCGGAGCCTCCTCTGTGGCGGCGATGAGGGCAGCCCTCGTCTCCTGCAGGCTCATCATGGTCTCCACCACGAGCAGATCCGCTCCCGCATCCGCCAGATATCGGATCTGTTCCCGGTAAACGCGGATCAGCTCCTCGAGATCAAGATCCCCGACGGGCTTCACCTGCCGCCCGGTCATCGTGAGATCTCCGGCGACCAGGACATCAAAGTCCCGCACTGCCTCCCGGGAGAGCTGCACCAGCTCCGTATTGATCCGTCCGATCTCCTGTTCCAGACCGTATTCCTTCAGTTTGATCCGGTTTCCGGTAAAGGTGGGGGCATAGACGATATCGCTACCCGCCTCCGCATAGGCTTTCTGGAGTGACAGGAGCACTTCCCGGTGGTTTAAGATCCACTCCTCCGGGCAGACGCCGGGCGGCATACCGGCTTTCATCAGATTGGTGCCGGTAGCACCGTCCAGGAAACGGATGCGGCCGGCGGTAAATTCTTTGAATTCCTGCTTATTCATGCGTTTCAGTTTAGCACAAGCGCCGTAAAACCACAACCGGCATATCGTGATTCACCGCCCGCCGCATCGGTCTGCCGATCGTACCGGGCAGGAACGGCAGGCAGGAAATCACATCCTCACTTGTCTTAAAGGAGATCTGCTGATACAATAGAGCATCATGAACAGACAGGCAAAAATCCGAATCCTTGTTGCCGTGATCCTGATCCTCGTACTGAGCGGCTGCGGGAAAAAGAAAGAGGA
>JAFPTK010000118.1 GCA_017400305.1 Lachnospiraceae bacterium
CCCTGCACATGATAATCCGTCCCGTAGGGGCCGGAGGGCGCTCCCTGATCCTTGATGACCAGTTTTCCGTTTCTCTGTCTCTCGAAGCTGTTGACGTCGGTATCATCCACCGGGCCTTTCCACGCGGCAAGAACAGAGATGATATAATCGGTGACCCCGCTGGTCATCGTATAGGAAATATTCGTCTTGTAGAAATCCTGCTCGGCATCGTCTCCGATCCCCTGCAGCTCGCGGTAATCTCCGTCGATTCCCCCTGCCACGGAGCCCTGAGTCGCATTCATCGCATACCACGCCAGATGTTTCTCCGAAAGATCCAGCCGGTCTACGCCCAGCGTCGGATGCTTGATCAGCAGATTTCCTTCGATCGCCCCCAGTGCGGCATAGGCCCAGCACAGATGTGTACCGCCCTGGTTGCGAACCTCTGTCACGACATCCTCGCCGTTCCGGTCATTTCCGTCATATGCCATCGGGATCTCCGCCGACCAGTCCGGCTGGTCATCCGTACCCTCTCCGACCGACAGGAAGGGATCTCCCTGCGTCCGGCTCTCGATGTGGATCGCCTCCGGAAGTACCTGTTCACTGACCGGCTCCACATCATAAGCAACGAGTTCCTCGGCGGCCTGTTCCAGATTCTCCTCCGCCTCCTCCGGCACTTCATCCAGGAGAGCGAGCTCATCGTCCGTAAAGGAGGTCTCCTGCGGCTCCGTGCGGGTGACAGGGGTACTGCTGCGCCCGTTATTCCAGATGACGGTCATGGTACCGTTATCGATCGCGCGCGCAGAAAGGATCCCGATGACCGCGATCAGCAGGACCGCCGTCGCCATACCGAGAACAGCGGTTATGATGTTCTTTTTCTTCTTCGGATGCATAATGGATGATTATATCACGAACCGGCCGGTCACTTCAAGCGATTTGCCGCGGCGGGAAGGACCCGCTTCAGCCCGCCCAGGAGCTCCTGTTTCCTCTCTCCGGTCACCCGATCCGGAAGCAGGTAGGCATGCACCTCATCCGGCATGAGAACGATCAGATCGGCACGGCAGATCACACCGTGGAAATCCTTCCACTGAATCCTCTGATGATGTGTCTTCACCTGAATCCCGAATCCGCCTTCATCAAAGGACAGCGTCGTATCCACCTTGATGGCAAGGGCCTGCTTTCGGGATCGCAGGTAGATCGCAAGCGGCTGAAAAAGCGGAAAGATGAGGAGCGCGAGGATCATCAGACCGCGAAAGAAGGCCTGTGCGCTTCCCCATCGGGCGATTATCAGCGCCAGTGCGGCCGCCGTGAAGACCACATTGATGACAGCCGTCCACTGATGATAGATATTACTCATGTAGAAACGCCAGTAATCCCCCGGCGTATTGCGGTAGGTGAACTCTTCCTTCATGGCTCCATCCTATCATACCAAACGGGCGGCCGCAAGCGACCGCCCGTAGGAATAAGAATCGTTGACGTATCCGATCATCTGCCGCCCATGTAGCCGAAAGCCCACGGGATGCACAGGCTGATCTCCGGAATGAAGGTGATGAGGATCAGCGCGATGATCATGCACAGATAGAAAGGAAGCGTCGCCTTGACCACCTTTTCCATCTTGACCTTGCCCACAGCGGAACCGATAAAGAGCACCGCACCGACAGGGGGTGTCAGCAGGCCGATACCGCAGTTTAAGACCATCATGATACCGAACTGGATCGGATCGATCCCGATGGAGGTGGCAAGCGGCAGCAGGATCGGCGTCGCGATCAGGATGATCGGAGCCATATCCATGATCATACCGAGGATTAACAGGATCAGGTTTAACAAAAGCGCGATCACATAGGGATTGCTGGAAACGGAACGGACCGCATTCGCCGCCAGATCCGGCACATGGAGTGTCGTCAGGCAGTAGCCGAAGATACTCGACGTCGCGATCAGGATCAGGACGATCGCCAGTGTATCCACGCAGGCTTCCAGAGATTTCCAGACACCCTTCCAGTCCAACCCCTTGTAGATATATACGCTGACCAGGAGGGAATAAATGACCGCGATCGCGGAGGATTCCGTCGCGGTGAACCATCCGCCGACAACACCGACCACGACGATGACGACCGCCGCCAGTGCCCAGAAGGAGGTACCCAGCTGTTTTAAGAAGCTCATGAAGGAGAACTTCTCTCCCTTGGGATACTTGCGCTTCTTGGAGATGATATAGGATCCGACCATCAGCGAAGTCGCGAGGAGAGCTCCCGGAAGATAGCCCGCTAAGAACAGGGATCCGACGGAGATGCCGCCCGCACTCATCGCATAGATGACCATGTTGTGGCTCGGCGGGACCAGCAGTCCCTCACAGGATGAGGTGATGGTGACCGCTGTGGAGAAATCATCATCATAGCCCTGATCGACCATCATCGGGATCAGAATGCTTCCCAGGGAAGCGGTGTCCGCCGCCGCGGAACCGGAGATGCCGCCGAAGAAATAGGAGGCAACGATGTTGACCATGGCCATTCCGCCGGTCATCCAGCCGACCAGGGAGTTTGCCAGAGCGATCAGCTTATCCGAGATACCTCCGGTCCCCATGAGGACGCCCATGGTGATAAAGAACGGCACAGCCATTAACGAGAAGGAGCTGATTCCCTTGATAATCTGCTGAGAGACCGTCGTCAGCGGCAGTCCCTGATAGAGCAGGCACAGGATCGAAGCGATCGCCACCGCGTATGCGATCTGGAAACGCAGCAGGATCATCACGAGGAAACTGATCAGCAATACGGCGATCGCACCACCATTGATTGTCATTTCGTTTCCTCCTTTCCCTCTTCCTTGACGAAGATCCCTTTGATATGTCCGTATAGCGCCTCGATCTCAAAGAGCAACATCGCAACGCCGGCTACGGGGATGGGGAAATACTTCCAGAATCTGGAAAGACCCGGGATGCTGACATAGGTGCCGCGTCCGCCGATGGTGGTCGCAAACTGCCAGCCGCTCACGATCATGATGACTGCCAGGATCAGAACCGCGAGATCCGCGAAGATATCAAGCGCTTTGATCGCACCGTCCGGCAGGTATTTGTCAAATGCTGTCATTCGAATATGAGATTTTTTACGGATGGCCAGAGCTGCGGAGAGCACCGCCATATAGGACATGAAGGTCAGGACGATCTCCTCTGTCCACGCCGGATCCGGTATGAAAGAAACATATCTTCCCAGCACGCTGTAGCTGGTGATCAGGATATCCCCGATCAGGAGGAGCTTACAGATAAACAGCACGATCTGATAAGTAACATCATAGACCGGGCGCAGTTTATCCACTTTTTCAAAAAAGGCCGTCATACGATTTCCCCCGTCATTTACAGAAAGAGCCGCCGCATCATATCCGACACGGCGGCTCCGCGAATGTTACTTACTGCAGATCAAGGATCTTCTGATACAGATCTTCCTGACCCTTGGTGTTGTCCGCGATCACCTGCTTAGTCGCTTCCTGCCAGGCGCTCTTGTCCGGGACATCCACGATGTTGACACCGCTGGCCTTAAGGCCTTCCAGAACCTCGTTCTCCTTGGCCTCGGAGATCTTCTTGTTGTCGGCAGCGGTAGCCTTGCCGGCTTCCTTCAGGATATCCTGCTGCTCGGGAGTGAGCTTGTTCCAGGCCGCATCGGCAACCACCACCTGGATCGCGCCGAGGGTGTGGCCGTCGAGGATCATGTTCGGTGCCACTTCATCAAAGGCGTTGGACTTGTAGTTCGCGATGGGCTGCTCCGCGCCGTCGCAGACACCGGTCTGCAGTGCGGAATAGAGCTCCGTGAACGCAACCTCGGTAGCACTTGCGCCGAGACCCTGTACCAGACCGACCATGACCGGGTCATTGGAAACACGGATCTTCATGCCCTTGAATCCGGAGATGTCAGTGACGGGCTCCTTGGTGAAGAAGTGGCGGAAGCCCTCTTCGCCGTAGAACAGACCTACGAGCGGCGTGCCGTTGTCGTGGGGCTCATTTAAGAATTCCTGTGCAAGATCGGATTCCGCAAACTTCCAGTAGTGCTCTCTGCTCACAAAGGTGTAAGGGAGAGAAAGGAGCTTGGACTTCTCACCGCCGTAGCTCGTCAGAGCGAAAGCGGAGATACGGGAGATGTCAACCGTACCGGTCTCGGCAAGCATGCCGTCCAGAACCTCGTTCTCGGTTCCCAGGACACCGGATGCCTGAACATCGATGATGATGGATCCGTTGGAACGGCTCTCCACCTCTTCCTTGAACTTCGCAGCCATCTGACCGACAATGGTTCCCTCTAACGGGTTAACCTCGGCATAGGTCAGGGTGATCGCATCCGCAGCGGGCTCAGCCGCAGGCTCTGCAGCCGGTTCAGCAGCGGTTTCAGCGGGCTTCTCAGCCTCCTGTGCGGGCTCGGCAGCCGGAGCTGCGGTCTCACCGCCGGACAGACCGCAGCCTGCCAGCGCTGCCATGACCATCGTCGCCGAAAGCATGACACTGAGAATCTTCTTCTTCATGGGTTACCTCCTTTTGATGTTAGCGTAGTTGCAGTTAAAAATGTAACTGTGATGGTAATTATACTTGCATTTTTTGCGCGTGTAAAGGGGAATACCTTGCGAAAGTTGCTCTAAAACACACAGTTATTGCTCAACTTTTTTCCGAATCTCAGGAATTCTCTCTCCAGTACTCCCGCGGGGAAACACCGTAGGTTCTGCGGAAATTGCGGAGAAAGACCGAATAATCGGAGAATCCGACCATGCTGTAGACGTTCATGACCTCCTCTCCCTCCTTTAACAGCTCACAGGCGCGGATCAGGCGCCGGTTGATCAGATACGTGTGCGCTGTCACGCCGGTCAGTTCCTTGAACCTGCGGACAAAATAGTACTTGGACAGGTGTACGACATCCGCCAGTTCATCGATGGAGATCGGCTCCTCGATGTGTTCGGCGATATGGCGGTCGATCTCCTCCACCAGAGAATTCTCCATCACCGCGGCATCGGAAAAGATGTAATCGTGCCGTTCACAGAGAACATTCAGATACGAAAAGAAAAGCGTGAGATATCCGCGGTCCATGACCGCGCGCATCCCGGTATCCACGTCAGTGATCAATTCCGACATGGCGAGCTTCATCAGAAATCCGCTTAAGATATCCTCATAATTGAGCGGGAAATGATAGATCACCGCGCTCCCCTCGCGGAAGCATTCCGAAAGGTCACAGCGGGTACCCGATAATTCGGCGAGCAGTTCCTTGCGGATCCAGAGGATGACGCGGCGCGAATCGTCATGCTTTTTTGCCTCCGGATAATAACGATGCAGGGTGTTCCTGCCGATCAGCAGAAAATCCCCTCTCCTGAGCTCATGGGTGACCTCGCCGACCTGCGAGGCAAACTGTCCGTTGGCGATGTAGATGATCTCATAGAAATCGTGGTAATGAAAGCTCGTCGCGCCTACCGGCGGTCCGATCTTTTCATAGACCTCATACATGCCCTCCTGCATATACTGGCGCTGCTCTGCCGCGTCAACCACACGCAGCCGGTCCGTTTTTCTCCTCGGCATCCGAAAACCTCCTGATCCATCCGTTCGCAATCCGTGAAATGAACGGAACGCTCATGTCCGGGCGCGTTTCGCTCCTTGCTCATGTCCGGGCGGGTCCCAAGCTCCTGCAGCGATTCATGCAAGCATGATCGCTGCAGGAGTTTGGTACCCTGATATCAGGTATTATACACGAATGAGCAATTTTTGCCAAGTATTGCACAAGAAATGTTCTTTTTTGCATATTTAAGTCCGTTATAATGTAGTTAAACGTTAACAAAGTGCATGCCCGGCGAGACCGAGGGTGCCGTAAAAGAAAGGAGCTACGCCATGCAGATGACGCTCAGATGGTACGGAACAGGTTACGACACCGTCACCCTCAGACAGATCCGCCAGATCCCCGGTGTGACCGGTGTGATCTCCACCCTTTACGGGACACAGCCCGGTGAGGTGTGGAAATCCGAGGATATCCTCGCACTGAAGAAAGAAATCGAGGATGCCGGGTTACAGCTGGCCGGCATAGAGAGCGTCAACATCCACGACGCGATCAAGATCGGCACCCCCGACCGGGAACAGTATATCGATAACTACATCACCACCCTGGAGCGGCTCGGTCAGGCCGATGTCCACATGGTCTGCTACAACTTCATGCCGGTTTTTGACTGGACGCGTTCGGAGCTGGCCAGGAAGCGCCCGGACGGTTCCACCGTCCTCGCTTACAATCAGGCGGCCATCGATGCCATCGTACCGGAAAAGATGTTTGAGACCATCTCCGGCGAGATGAACGGCACCGTAATGCCCGGCTGGGAACCGGAGCGCATGGCCCACGTCAAAGAGCTCTTCGAAGCCTATAAGGACGTGGATGACGAGAAACTCTTCGCCAATCTGAAATACTTCCTGGAGCGCATCATGCCGGTCTGCGACAAGTATGACATCAACATGGCGATCCATCCCGATGATCCCGCCTGGAGCGTCTTCGGCCTCCCCCGCATCATCATCAACAAGAAGAACATCCTGCGGATGATGCAGATGGTCGACAATCCGCACAACGGTGTCACCTTCTGCTCCGGCTCCTACGGCACGAACCTCGAGAACGATCTGCCGGATATGATCCGTTCCTTAAAGGGCCGCATCCACTTTGCCCATGTGCGCAACTTAAAGTTCAACTCCCAGGAGGATTTCGAAGAGGCCGCACATCTCTCCAGCGACGGAAGCTTCGATATGTATGAGCTCATGCTCGCCCTCTACGACATCGGCTTTGACGGCCCGATCCGCCCCGATCACGGCCGCATGATCTGGGACGAAGTCGCGATGCCCGGTTACGGTCTCTACGACCGTGCCCTCGGCGCCACCTACTTAAACGGCCTCTGGGAAGCGATCGAAAAATCCCACGAGAGAGGCATCACAAAGAGATAACCCTCATTCACAGGCTGTGATTCGTCAATCCCCGAAGGGGAACAGAAAGGAAAAAACCATGGAACTTACCAGAGCAAGTTTAGGCAGTGACCGGGCAGCATTTGAAGCAGCCGGATATCGTCTCCCGACCTTCGACTACGACGCCGTGAAGGCCAATACCGATAAGCGCCCCGAATGGGTGCACTTCGGTGCCGGCAATATCTTCCGCGCCTTTCAGGCCAACGTCATGCAGAACCTCTTAAACAGCGGTGCCGCCGATACCGGTCTCATCGCCGTCGAGGGATATGATTACGAAATAATAGAGAAAAGTTATCGTCCTCACGATAACCTCAGCATCCTCGCCACACTGAAATCGGATGCCACGGTGGAAAAGACCGTGGTGGGCAGTATCGTGGAATCCCTGATCCTCGATCGCGCCAACGAAACCGACTTTGCCAGATTGCAGGAGATCTTCCGGAATCCCTCTCTGAAGATGGCCAGCTTTACCATCACGGAGAAAGGCTACGCTGTGACCGACGCTTCCGGTAAGACGCCCGCCCCCATCGAGGCCGATTTCTCCGCCGGCCCGGAGGGGGCCGAGAGCTATCTCGGCAAGGTCTTCTCCCTTCTGTATACGCGCTACCAGGCCGGGCAGCTTCCCATCGCCATGGTGAGTATGGACAACTGCTCTCACAACGGCGAAAAGCTCCGCGGCGCCGTGACCGCTTTTGCCCGGGCCTGGCGGGACGGGGGTTTCCTTCAGTATCTGGAAAGCGAGCGGGTATCCTTCCCCTGGACCATGATTGACAAGATCACCCCCCGGCCGGATGCCTCCGTGGAGGCCATTCTCCGGGCGGACGGCCTGCAGGGGCTGGATCCGGTCGTCACCTCGAAGCATA
>JAFPTK010000119.1 GCA_017400305.1 Lachnospiraceae bacterium
CCAGTCGTTCATCCGGATTCCCTCTGTTCACACAAAAGACCGATTCATATTTCCCGGCGAAGGCATTCCCAAAACCGTCCTCCAGGATACTGCTGGAGCGGATGATGTAGGGATCCTGTCCGTAGTACTCGATGATCCGTACGAACTGCTCCCGCATGGCCTCCGAAAAAACGCCGCTCATCAGCTTTTCGGCGAATTCGCCCGCGAGGGAGAAATACCCTTCCTCCGTGCGCTGCCGGATCCGCATGTCCCACAGATTGTTGTCCACGATGTAGGTGTAGTACAGATCCGAACCCACATAGAAGGAATCATGCGGCTCCAGGATCTCATCGATGTCCGGCTCCTTATTCCTTATGATCGCGCGCGAGAGCAGCATGCCGCAGGCTTTGCCGCCGATCATGCCGGTCCCCACCATGTGATCCCGCACGGCGAAATAGTCCTGCGGTTCAAAATGCTTCCGCACCATCTCCCGCATCTTGGGATCCCGCGTCATCATGATATTGCACATCTCCGTACAGGCGTCGGAGATGTCCGTCCCGTTCTCGTTCATTAACTTCACGCGGTTGAAATACCGGTCCCAGGAATCGGAGTACTGCTCATCGGCGGAGCGCTGTGCGTGGCCGAGTGTCTGATAAAACCGGCTGGACTGTACGCCGTCCAGGATCGGGCGGAAGGTTCCGGCCTCCGGATCGTAGACATGCGGCAGGAACATCGTGTCGGAGTTCCGGTTCCACACCTTTTCCGGCCGCACATAGATGTTCTTTTTATCGGAGTAGACGTCAAAGAAAAGCTGCGTGGTATTCAGGATCTTGTTGATCGCCTGCACGGAATGCTTGCCGCGGATGATCGGGAAGAAGGCGACCGTATCCAGTATGAACAGGAACGGACAGGTGACCCGGAAGAAGTTGCCCATCATCAGATCCGTCGCCCATGCGGTCTGCAGCTCGGACAGACAGTCAAAGACGTAGAAGGCGTCCTTTCCCTCCTCTTCGATCACATTGTGGATGTCGACCGTAAAGTTCTCAAACCGGTGGGAAAGCGGCACATTTACCGTTTTGACCTCCGGGCAGTCGTCCACTAACGGCTCATGACTGGCGAAGCGAAAGTAGATGATGTTCCGCTTATCTTCGATCGCCTGCCGCACATAGGGCTCCATGAACAGCTTGAATTCCGACAGGTCCGACACCCGCCAGACGACATTATCTCCCAGTCTGATATAGTCGAGGGCCGTGTCCATCTCCGGAATGCCGCTTTTCACCTTATCGAATGCCGCCATCGTCCTCTCCTCTCAGAAAGACAAAAAAACGGGGCTGTATCGAGATACAGCCCCATTGCCTGTGTAGATTATATGATCAGCAGCCGTTCCTGTCAACAGAAATCTACATCTCACCCTCATGCGCCTGCAGCGCCGCCGCGTCGTTGCTCAGCGCGTCGACCATCCGGTCGATGTTCTCCACGATGCGCTGATTGTTCTCGCTGATGCCATAGGTCTCCGAGGCATGCGCCGTGACCTGCTCCGTGATGGCGGAGGAGGACTCGATGGCACTGACGATCTCCTCATTGGCCCGGGCCAGGCGGCCCACGACATCCCCGAGTCCGACCGCATATTCCTTGATGGAGGCGACACTCCCGGAGATCTGCTCAAAGCTCGTCGCCGTCTCCTCGGCGCAGCGGCTCTCCTCCTCACCGGTCTTAAGCAGACTGTCGATGGTGGTCACCATGGTGTTCACCTGGGACATGACATCGTTGATGAGGTTCGAGATATTGCTGGTGGAATCGGCGGTCTGGGAAGCGAGCTTGGAGATCTCGCTGGCGACCACCGCGAAGCCCTTGCCGGCCTCTCCGGCTCTGGCAGCCTCGATGGAGGCATTGAGGGAAAGGAGGTTCGTCTCCGACGCGATCTCGGTGATGATATCCGTGATGGAGGTCATCTCCTCCGTTGTCTTCCGGAAAGTTGACAGCGCATTGGCCACATCCTTACCGGCGGTATCCACCTGCTCCGTGAGCACTGTCATGCGGCGGATGTTCTCCTGTCCGGTGGCCACCGCTTCCGCTGCCCTGTTCACATTTTCCGTGATGGTCGCGGAGGAACTCTCCACATCTTTGATATGGTCGGAGATCTCATTCGTCTGCGCCAGCTGATGCTGGGCGGCAGTCGCGGATTCGTCGGTTCCCTTGCTGACCTCCTCCATGGAATTTAAGGTCTTGTCCACGGAATCCTTCAGCGTGTACATCTCTCCGGAGAGCTCGTTCACCGTGCTGCTCACTCTCCCGGATACCGTCATGACCTCCTCCAGTAACGCCGTGGTCTTGGCATGCGCCGTTTCCAGCCGTTCCGCACGGATGATCTGCAGCTGATGGTTCGTGACACTCACCATGATCAGGTACGCCACGATGATCGCGGTCACCAGGCCCTGGATCTCCGCCACCGCCGAGTTGGTGATGATCCCGTTCTTCATCTCGATCACAATGGCGATGATGTTAAAGACCACAACGCCTGTTCCGATAATGGAAATGTATCTCACATCATCATAGAGCGTGATGACGATCAGCATCGGAAAGACATAGGTGAATACCAGCACATTGCTCGCCGTCAACAGGACGAACACATACATGCAGGCATAGCCGATCCCCACGATATGCTTGATGAGCAGAGAAGCCGGATTCCTCCTGACCTCGATCTGTGTGAGCAGCACCGGGATCATCGCCAGCGCCACCACGATGAGCACATAGCCGATCGTGCGGGATTTCTTTACTATCTCCAGCACATAGGCGGCCGAGATGATGGAGCAGATGATGGTAAGACTCAGGACCGCCCGTTTATTGGCGATGATGAGCTCTTCATCGTTGACCTGCAGATTCATTTCCTGTTCCATGGATACCTCCTGTCGGTTGTTGCACGTTTTGCAATAATCGCGTACAAATAAATGCTATCATACAAGCGCTGCTGTGTAAATGAGAGCTTCACGTTAGGGCAGCGTAAATGATGATTGCACATCCTTCCCCGCTGTGTTATATTGGTTTCATCGGCAAGGGCGTCGTCATCATCGGAGTGTCCCTGCCGTATTTTTGTTTATGCTTCTTACGAAAGGAGAACCTCATGAACAGCAACACACGAGAAGAGATCTTACAGCGCATCGAGGAGGAGGATATCGCCTTCGTCCGGCTGCAGTTCACGGACATCTTCGGTACGCCGAAAAACATCGCCGTGACCGCCTCTCAGCTGGAAAAGGCTTTAAACGGCGAAGTCATGTTTGACGGCTCCTCCGTCGGCGGCTATGTCCGCAGCGATGAGAGCGACATGTATCTCGTCCCGGATCTGGATACCTTTGATATCTACCCCTGGCGCCCGCAGTCCGGCAAGGTCGCCCGCATGTTCTGCGACGTCTGCACGCTGGACCGCAAGCCCTTCGCCGGCGATCCCCGTCAGGTCCTCAAAAAGGTGCTCCGGGAGGCAGCGGACATGGGGCTTCACTTTGATGTGAATCCGGAGCTGGAGTTCTTCCTGTTCCGCTGCGATGACGACGGAGAGCCCATCACGGACACGAAGGAGCGCGCCGGCTACTTCGATGTCGCCCCCGCGGACTGGGGAGAAAATGTCCGCCGCGACATTGTCCTCACGCTGGAGGACATGGATTTTCGTGTCTTAAGTTCCTATCATGAGACCGCTCCCGCACAGCATGAGATCGACTTCGAGGAGGAACCGGCCGATCGCACCGCCGACCGGATCATGACCTTCCGGATGGCCGTCAAGACGGTCGCCAAAAAGCACGGTCTCTTTGCCACCTTCATGCCGAAGCCCAGAGAGGGCGTCAGCGGCTCCGGGATGCATTTAAACTTCAAGTGCCGCGACCGGGAGGGCAAAAATCTCTTCTATGAGGAACACGATTCCCTGGGCCTCTCTCCTCTGGCCTACGCCTTCATCGCCGGGATCCTGAAGCATATCCGCGGGATCACGCTGGTGACCAACCCCATCGTCAATTCCTACAAGCGCCTGGTGCCCGGGTTTGAAGCGCCGGTCAATGTCACCTGGTCCGGTTCCTCCCTGAATGTCTCCTCTCTCATCCGGGTGCAGCCCCTGCGCGGCGACGATACCCGGATCGAGGTCCGCAATCCCGACGGCACCGCAAATCCCTATCTCTCCATTGCGCTTCTGATCGCTGCCGGTCTCGACGGGATCCGCGGCAAGCTCGAACCCCCGGCTGAATTCCATGAGAGCCTGCGTGACAAGGACTCCGTCCGTATGCCCGGTTCCGAGCAGTTTGAGACGCTGCCGGAGACTCTGGGCGAAGCGATCGAGGCCTTCCGGAATGATCCCTGGGTCCGCGATGTCATGGGAAGCGGGATCTACAATAAATTTTTAAAGGCCAAGGACAAGGAGTGGCGCAATTTCCGCACCTGTGTGACGCAGTGGGAGATGCGCGAGTATCTCGGCAGATATTGATCGGATGAAGCAGCGCACGCGGCATATCATCCTGGCTCTGTCAAAACGGGAGGATGCGGAGCATCTCCGGAGTGTCCTGGCGCGCTCCGGGTATGAGCCGACGGCTGTCTGCGTGTCCGGCGCGCAGGCGCTGGCTGCGCTGGAGGATTACCCTGAGGCTGTGCTGATCACCGGGAAACGCCTTAAGGATCTCTCCTTTCATGAGCTCGCCGACAACCTCCCCGACAGCGCCTCTCTCCTCCTCATCGCCAATCCGGCGCAGGTGGAGGATGTCCCGGAAAATGTCGTCTTCCTTCCGATGCCTCTTAAGGTCCGAGAATTTCTGTCCACCGTGGATCTCCTCGTGGTGGGGATCACCCCCGGACGCCATGCGAGACGCGGCAGTAAACGGGAACGGACCCGAGAGGAGCGGGAAGCGATCGAGCAGGCGAAGGCCCTTCTCATGGAGCGGCATCACATGACGGAGCCGGAGGCGCATCGCTATCTGCAGAAGCGGGCGATGGACAACGGCTGCGATATCGTCGAGACCGCCCAGATGGTGCTGTCGCTGGAACCGAATTAAAGACGGCGAGCCGCCGGCTGTCATCGCCGGAAAACGCATCCGACTCTGCATATGCGCAAAAAAGGAGAGGCATAAGCCTCTCCTCTCTGTCATCGATCTCTGCTTTCCGATCCGTTATCCTACCGCTCTGGCTTCTTCCTTTTCCTTGTAGTGATGCGCTTCCTCCAGCATCATGTCCTTGACCTTCATCAGGCGGATCTGGGTGCTGCGCTCATTTTCATCCAGCTTCATCGAGATATACTTGATATCCTTCTGATACTGCGGGATCATGATATGCTCCAGCGCGTTCACGCGGCGTCTGGTCTTCTCGATCTCCGCTGCCATGAGCTGGCAGGCTTTCTCCACCTCGGCAAGCTTCACCATATCGTCCTGCACGGCCGCAAGGGAGCTCACCGCATCATCCAGGTCACTGGAGGTGAAAGCAAAACCATAGGAGTAGATGTCGCTCTCATCGCTGGTCCGGGTCTTCACCGTGAACTGCGGGATATTGACACTCATGACGTTCTTGGGCTCCGCCTCGACCTCAATGTCCTGCTTGGAGGCCATGAAAGCCACCTCGACCGTCTCATCGCTCATAGCCGCACGGGCCAGTGCGAAATTGCGGTTCGCGGTCTTTAAGCCCTCCTCGACGCGCTGACGAAGACTCATATTCACGCGCACCAGATCCAGGAACTGGCGCATCAGTTCGTCGCGCTTGTCCTTTAACAGCTTATGTCCGCGGGAGGCGGTGGCGAGCTTCCCCTTTAACCGGGTCAGCTCCATTCTGGTAGGATTTACTGTCGGCATTCTTTCTTCTCCTGTTATCCCACTTCAATAAATACCACTGCGTAACAGCGATTATTTCTTATCGTAGTATTTATCGAGATACTCGTCACGGATTCTCTTAAGCTCTGTTCTCGGCAGGATCCTTAAAAGTTCCCAGCCGAGATCGAGGGTCTCCTCGATGGAGCGGTCGGTACGATAACCCTGCGACACATAGCGTGCTTCAAATTCATCGGCAAACTTCGCATAGAGCTTATCGATCTCGGTCAGAGCCGCCTCACCCAGGATGACCATGAGCTCCTTGGCATCCTTACCGCGGGCATACGCCGCGAAGAGCTGGTTCATGGTGTTGGCGTGATCCTCACGGGTCTTGCCGGCACCGATACCCTTATCCTTCAGACGGGACAGAGACGGCAGCACGTCGATCGGCGGCTGGACGCCCTTGCGGTACAGGTCACGGGACAGGATGATCTGACCCTCGGTGATGTACCCCGTCAGGTCGGGGATGGGATGCGTCTTGTCGTCTTCCGGCATGGACAGGATCGGGATCATCGTGATGGAACCGTTCCTGCCGCGCTGACGGCCTGCGCGCTCATACAGCGTCGCCAGGTCGGTGTACATGTAGCCGGGATAGCCGCGGCGTCCGGGGACTTCCTTACGGGCCGCGGAGACCTCACGCAGCGCGTCCGCGTAGTTCGTGATATCGGTCAGGATGACCAGGACGTGCATGCCCTTTTCAAAGGCAAGATACTCCGCCGCGGTCAGCGCCATACGAGGGGTAGCGATACGCTCGACCGCAGGGTCATTCGCCAGGTTCATGAACAGGACGGCACGGTCGATCGCACCCGTCTCCTGGAAGCTTTCCACGAAGAAGTTGGACTCTTCGAAGGTGATACCCATGGCGGCAAAGACCACCGCGAAGGGTTCATCGGTACCGACCACCTTGGCCTGTCTGGCGATCTGCGCTGCCAGCTGGGCATGCGGCAGACCGGATGCGGAGAAGATCGGCAGCTTCTGTCCGCGGACCAGGGTGTTCAATCCGTCGATGGCGGAGACACCGGTCTGAATGAACTCGGACGGGTAATCGCGGGCCGCGGGGTTCATGGGCAGGCCGTTGATGTCACGGCGCTCCTCGGGAAGGATATCCGGGCCGCCGTCGATGGGACGTCCCAGTCCGTCAAAGACGCGGGAGAGCATGTCTTCGGAGACGCCGAGCTCCATGCTGCGCCCGAGGAAACGGACCTTGGAGGACTCCAGATTGATACCGGTCGAATTTTCAAATAACTGAACCAGGGCATTGCCGTCATCGATCTCCAGCACCTTGCAGCGGCGCTTTTCACCGTTCGACAGCTCGATCTCTCCCAGCTCGTCATAGGCAACGTCATCGACGCCGCGCACGAGCATCAGAGGACCCGCAACTTCCTGTATGGTCTTGTATTCTTTTGACATCTCAGAATTCCTCCTTTGCCTGTACGATCGCGTCCGCCTCCTGGTGGAGAGTCCTCTCGATCTCATCAAACCGGGCATCCACCTGATCCTCTGCCGTGTACTTAAAGCGTCCGATCGCCTCACGGACATCCATGTCGACGATCTTGTTGATATCGGCGCCCTTGCCGAGTGCTTCCCCGCATACATCGTAGAAGGCCATGACCAGCTTCATCAGCATGAACTGCTTGTGAGGCGAGGTGTAGGTGTCCTCCTCCATGAACGCGTTCTGCTGCAGCAGGTCCTCACGGATGGAGCGCGCCGCTTCCATCTTGAGTCGATCCGGCGCGGACAGTGCGTCCTCACCGACCAGACGGACCATTTCCTGGAGTGCCGATTCCTCCTGCAGCAGGAGCATCACGCGGCCCTTGAGGGCAGACCACTCATCGGACACGTTCTTGTCAAACCACCCGTCCAGCTTGTCATACAGCGAATAGGATTCCAGCCAGTTGATGGCCGGGAAGTGACGCTTGTAAGCCAGATCGGAATCCAGACGCCAGAACACCTTGACGATACGCAGGGTCGCCTGCGTGACCGGCTCCGAGATATCACCGCCGGCCGGGGAGACCGCACCGATAACGGACAGGGAACCTTCGCGCTCGCCCTCACCGAGGGTGATGACACGGCCGGCGCGCTCGTAGAACTGCGCCAGACGGGAGCCCAGGTAAGCGGGATAACCTTCCTCACCGGGCATTTCCTCCAGACGACCGGACATCTCACGCAGAGCCTCCGCCCAACGGGAGGTGGAATCGGCCATCAGAGCCACCGAGTAACCCATGTCACGGAAGTATTCGGCAATGGTGATACCGGTGTAGATACTCGCTTCACGCGCCGCAACCGGCATATCCGAAGTGTTGGCGATCAGCACCGTCCGCTCCATCAGGGAGTGACCGGTCTTGGGATCCTTTAACTCCGGGAACTCGTTCAACACGTCCGTCATCTCATTGCCGCGCTCACCGCAGCCGATGTAGACCACGATATCCGCTTCCGCCCACTTCGCCAGCTGATGCTGGACGACGGTCTTGCCGGAGCCGAAAGGCCCGGGAACCGCGGCCACACCGCCCTTGGCAATGGGGAACAGGGTGTCGATGACACGCTGTCCGGTGATCAGAGGCGTATCCGGGGACTGCTTCTGACGATAAGGACGTCCGCGGCGGACCGGCCATTTCTGCATGAGGGTCACGTCGTGGGACTTGCCGCTCTCATCCTTGATGACAGCGATCACGTCCGTCACGGTATAATCGCCCTCGGAGAGTTTTTCGATGGTGCCCTTCACGCCGATGGGGACCAGGATCTTCTGGACGACGATCGGGGATTCCTGCACGGTGCCGAGGATATCACCCTCCGCGACCAGATCTCCGGCCTTTTTGACCGGAACAAAGTGCCATACCTTGTCGCGCTTGAGGGAAGGGACTTCCACGCCGCGCTTTAAGAGGTTGCCGCCCGTCACCTTCATGATATCATCCAGCGGACGCTGAATACCGTCATAGATGCTCCCGATCAGGCCGGGGCCCAGTTCCACGCTCATGGGCTGACCGGTGGATTCCACCGGAGCGCCGGGCTTTAAGCCCGAAGTCTCCTCATAGACCTGAATAGACGCCTCATCTCCGTGCATCTCGATGATCTCGCCGATCAGACGCTCATCACTGACGCGGACGACGTCAAACATGTTTGCTTCGCCCATTCCCCTGGCAATGACCAGAGGTCCGGCGACTTTTTTGATCGTTCCTGTACTCATGCGCTCGCTCCTTTTCCTTTATTGATTGCCGAACAGGATGTCAGATCCTACCGCCTGCTCCACGGATTTCTTGACATTTGCGATCCCGGCTCCCGTATTGCCGTATACACCGGGGATCAGGATCACGGCCGGCAGCATCTGCTCCCGGTAACGATCGATCTCACCGGGGATCTTGGCTGCCAGAGCCTCTGTGACATAGATCACGGCATAATCTCCCTCGGCAAGCTCCCGCAGTTTACGTGCAGCCTGTGACTCATCCGTTACGGGACATACCTCCATCCCGAGGGCTGCATATCCGTAAATACTGTCCTTATCTCCAAGAACCGCCATTCTATACATATGTTTCTCTCACCCTCTCTCTGATGGAATCCACGGACAGATCATTGACCTTGCCCGACAGGATCATGCGCACACACTTGATCTCATTGTCACGCGCAAGGATATATGCCGCCAGCGGCCCGATCGTGAACGGATGATGGATCTCCGGACGGATCTTCCGGATCATCAGGTTATCACACCAGCGCTCGAAAGCGGACGGAGATTTCCGGATCTCGGGAACCGCCTCCGCATAGGTCGTCCGCCCGAGGTATTCATAGATCGCATCCGTGGATTCGGATGCCGCCTGCGCCAGATCCGCAACATCCAGAGAGTCGCAGGGTGCCAGTGCGCGGTTGAGGAAGGCCTTGTCCTTTTTCATCAGGCACGACCGGATCGCCGTCTTGATATTCGCGCAGGCCACCGTCAGCTCCGCATACATCCGGATGATCTCGTTGTCGGACTTAGCTCCCGCTTCCCTGATCCGGGCAAGCGCGGCGCGATCCACGATGATATCCGCCAGCTGCCCGTCTCCGGTGTGAAGAAGCACATCCAGCGCCTCTGCCGCCACCGGTGCCATTTCCTCCGGAAGCGAACCGTAATCATGGTCTTTTAACGCCCTGCGGATCGTTTCCGCGTCGATGGTACACTCACTGCGATCGATGAAGACACTGTCGCGCGTCTCCATCCTCGCCGTCTCCTTGACGGCCGCCTTGAGATTGTGATAATCATTGGCATAGAGAAAGACATCAAAGACCGACATGTCCTTCACCAGTTCCCCGATGAACTCCCAGGTCTTCTTCCTCTCCGCCTTGAACATCTCATCGATCCCGGAGACTGTCACCTCGCCTTCCCCCCAACCGTGATCGGAGAGGATCCGGAGTGCGTCACCGACTCCGGACGCCGAAACGAGGGAATCCATCACCGGCGCCGAAAGAAGCTTCTGCTCTTTGCCGCGCACCCGCGCGACCGCGTAGATATATTCTTCCCGCATTATTTAACCGCCCCCGTTTCAGCCTCAGAATAACAGTTTCTGTATCTCATCCGAGAGCTCCTCGGCATTGGTCTCAAAAAGTGACGTGACGGAACAGTTCTGCTCCACCCCTTCATAATCAAGGAGAAAGCCGCCGTCGATCTGCACTGCTTCCTTGGCAAGCGCCAGACGCCCGCCCTTGCCGATCGCCGCCTTCTCTACCTTTGCCGCGAAATCCTTCGGCAGCCGTTCCAGATCCCTGGCATTGAACCGGATCTGCCCGGGCTGTGCCAGCGCATTTTTCTCCACCAGACGGATGACCGCATCAAAATACTGATCGTCGGGAAGCGCCAGGAAAGCCTTCTTCGCCTTATCGAGCACCTCACCGATCAGGTGCTGCTTCTCCGCAAGCAGGAGCTGACGTTTCTTTAAGGCTGCTGCGGAAATGGCGCGTGACTTTCTGTCATCCGCACGCTTGGCGGCCTCTCTGGAGAACCGCTCCGCACTCTCATCGGCTTCCTGCTCTGCCTCTGCCCGGATCGCTTCCGCTTCCTTCCGCGCTTCGCTTAAGATCGCTTCCGCGTCGGCATTGGCTTCTGCGCTGATCTCGCTGAGGATCTTATCTAATCCTGCCATGATACTCCTTTCTGTGACCGAAGACTTCTGATAAACTCGGATCGCCCGGCTGCTGCGCTTCGCTCAGCATACACCTGCCATCCGACCGACATCACTCTGCCCCCTGCCGCACCGGGCTCGAGACCTCGCCTGATACAACAGGTGCCGATGTCGATATGGGTCGAAAGCCCTCTCGCGGAACCGTGCCAGCACGTTTCGCCCAGGCTTATTCCCTTTGTCTATCAAATGGCTCCTACACCGTTCAGAGCAAGGATGGAGATCAGGAGGGCGAAGATCGCGTAGGTCTCGACCATCGCAGGGAACAGCATTGATTTACCGAACTGATCAGGGCGCTTGGAGACCAGAGCGATGGAAGCAACCGCCGCCTTCGCCTGATTGATCGCGGAGATGTAGCCGACGATCGCCATCGGGAGGCATGCGCCGAGATAAGCAAGTCCCTTTAACAGGGAGCAGCTGACCTCCGGGTTGCCGCTCATGATACCGAGATTGTTCATAGCAACGAATGCGATCAGCAGTCCGTAGATACCCTGCGTACCGGGCAGAAGCTGCAGGATCAGAACCCGGCCGAACATATCCGGCTGATCTGTCACGACACCGGCAGCCGCCTGACCGGCCATGCCGACGCCTCTGGCGCTCCCGGCACCCGCGAGCAGAGCCGCAAGGGCTGCACCCAGGATTGCAAAGAAAAGACCTAATCCACTCATGTTTTTTTCCTCCGTTTTGTGAAAATTGGGTTGCTATAGCTTTCCGCGCAGGTTGTTATTCCGAAACGCGGTAATGCTTGGTGTTCTCCTCAAAAGGCGTAAACGGCTTTCCGCCGCCGTTGTAGAATTTGCCGAAGAACTCGACATATTCCAGACGGTTGGTATGCACGTAGGCGCCCAGCGCATTGATCGCCAGATTGAGCACATGCCCGACCACCACGATCAGCGCGAAGAGGATGGGTCCGATCACCGGCGGCTTTGCTACCATCGCCGCCATGGAATTAAAGACGCTCGAGATAACACCGGTCGCAAGACCCAGTGCGAGCAGTCTCGAATAGGACAGGATATCCGACAGATAGGAGCTGATCCCGTACAGAGCGTAGAGGCCCTTGCCGATCCTTAAGCCCCAGTTGGAGGATTCACGGCCTCCGAAGAGGACGATCCCCACCGCGCCGATGAGAGCCAGGATCTCGAAGAAAAGGATCAGAGACGCCGGAAGATTCAGATGGAGACCGAACATCCCGCCGACCATATCCGTGTTGATAAGGATACCGATTGCCCCGATCAGGAGCAGATACCAGAAGCCGACATCGTACAGCGCGTCTAACGGCTTCCCCTGCTTGATATCAGTGTAGGCGAGCGCTCCCATGCCGAAGAAGATGTGCACGATACCGACGATGAAAGCAAAGCCGAGTACTGTCATGGGCTGTACGGAAGGCTCACACCAGATGGCCAGCGAGAAATCCGCCGGCAGGGACGGGTTGATGAAGGTCCGGATGATCACCGCCGGCAGATCGCCGAAGTAAGCGCCGAACATAATCCCCCAGAACAGGGTGCCGACGCCGGCGTACTGGAACATCGTCAGGGTCTTGCGCATACCGGGCTCGATGGAGTCACGGTATTTCTTGAGGATCACCGCGACGCCGATGATCATGATGAGACCGTAGGCCGCATCGGAGAGCATCATACCGAACAGGAAATAGTAAAAGATGGAAGCGAGGAAGGTCGGATCGATCTCCCCCTTGCCGGGCATGGCATAGGACGCGACAACGCCCTCGACCGGAGCCGAGTACCAGTTATTCTTAAGCGCCACCGGCACCTCTTCGTCCGCCTCCGGATCGGAGAACTCCACCACGCAGTCAAAACGCGTGGTAAGAAGATTCTCAAGAGAAGCCGCATCCCGGGCAGCCAGATATCCGTTGACGATGAAGACGCGGTCTGTCTGCTCCAGTCCGCCGATCACCTCGTATTTATCGGAACGGAGGCGGAAATAATCCGCGATGAACTTGATCTCCTCTCTCCGGTCCGCATAGGCCGCGATCTTATTCTTTAATTCCTCATCCTGCGACTGCAGGCGCTCCAGCTTGACCGTGAGGGCCTCCTGCTGCTTCGACGGCACATCGCCGCTCACAGCGGGTCTCGCGAAGCTCATGTGGCGCAGGCTTTCCTCCACCTCATTGGCGTCCTTATTCAGACACGTCACAGCGATGCAGGTCTGCTCCGGAGAATGGGAGATGATATCCAGAGCGACATCCTCCCTGCCGATCCCGGCAAGGATCGTCTCCTCCGGCACGTCATTGGCCAGCGTGCCGATGAAGGTCTTCGTGCTGCGTGTGCCCGAATGATCGAGCGGATGCTTAAAATCCATCCACGGCGCCAGTGCTTCCAGCTGCATCTGGGTCTTGGGGATCTCCGCGGCGATCTCATTGCGCTTCTTATCCAGCGTCTGGATGTTATAGACCATCTCCATGATCCGGTCGCGCTTGCGGGTATTGGTCTCGTAGTCCGTGAGGGACATCTTTTTCCTGCCGGCAAAGAGACCGCCATCCGATGCTTCCGGCGGCTTGACGGCATCCAGTACCTGCAGGGACTGATTTGCCAGTATGATATTCTTCTCGAAGGTGGTCCGAATGCCCGTGGTATCGATCTGTTCAAAGACGGGATCCTGTTCGTCCTCACTCCTCTTGCGGATTTCGATCTGCATGACACCCTGTCTCTGCAGCAATTCGAGCATCTGCTTTCTGTTCTTGCGGAGTCCGACGATCAGGACTTTCTTCATGGGAAGTACAGCCATAGATCCTCCTGTCGTTATGCGGTCAGGCGCTTTAACACCGCGTCCACTGCTGCCTTTTCATTCTTGCCGGCGCGTTCACGCAAAGCGCTGATCTCCTGTCCGGCATCCTCTTCCGCCTGCGCCACTAACGCGGCGCTGTCTTTGGCTGCCTGCTCTGCGGCGCTCTCGTCATCGTTCTTGAGCCCCGCCAGTCTGTCGGCCACCAGCTTTTTGGCCTCCGCCCGTGCGCTCTCCACGATCCGTGCCGCTTCTGCCTTGGCCTCCCGTTCCTTTTCCTGTGAAGCGATCTCCGCCTGGCGGATCGCTTCGATCGTATCCTGTGCTGCCACCTGAAACCCTCCCGTAATAGAAACAAGAGTAAAAACACAACATATCAATTTTACTCTATTGGCCATCAAAAAGCAACGCATTTGTCCATGTTTCTTCCTTCTTATTATTGCATCCCGTCAATTTCTGTGATAAAACGTTGGCATATTGCTTTTGTTTGAAGAGGAGGAAGATAATTATGAAGAAAAAAGCTCTTTCCATCGCATTGATCCTTGGCATGGTAATGTCCCTCACCGCCTGCGGCTCATCGGGCAGCGACAAGGGCACCGCCACTCCCGGCGTTCTCGTCATGGCGACCAACGCCGAATTCCCGCCCTATGAATATCATGAGGGCAGCGAGATCGTCGGTATCGACGTCGAGATTGCGCAGGCGATCGCGAAGAAGATGGGCTGCACCCTGCAGATCGAGGATATCGCCTTTGATTCCATCATTCCCGAGGTCGTATCCGGCAAAGCGGATATCGGTCTTGCCGGCATGACGGTCACTCCCGACAGACAGCAGAGCGTGGACTTCTCTGATCCCTATGCCGCATCAAGCCAGGTCGTCATCGTACCCGAGGATTCCGCCATCACTTCCTTAAGCGACCTGAGTGCCGATTCCGTGGTCGGCGTACAGACCGGCACGACCGGCGACATCTACTGCTCGGACGACGATTCGATCGGCACCGTCGAGCGCTACAACAAAGGGATGGAAGCGGTACAGGCTCTCACACAGGGCAAGGTGGACGCCGTTGTCATCGACCGCGAGCCCGCCAAGGTCTTTGTCTCCGAGAACCCCGGCCTCAAGATCCTGGGTGAGAGTTACACCGATGAAGATTACGCGGCTGCGATCCGCAAGGGCAACACGGTACTCTTAGACGAAGTGAACAGCGCCCTGCAGGAGCTCACGGCCGACGGGACGCTCGACAATATCGTAGCAAAGTACATCTCCGCGAATTAAGACCATGCTGGAACAGTTTCAGGCGGATTTCGTCCTCAATTTCATCAAAGATGACCGTTGGCGCTACCTGACGAACGGGCTGCAGACCACCCTGATCGTGACGCTCTGTTCGGCGCTGCTGGGGGTCATCCTCGGATTTGTTACGGCCATCATCCGGAACACGTACGAGAATACCGGGAAGTTTAAGATCGCGAACGCGATCTGCAATCTCTATCTCACCGTGATCCGCGGCACCCCGGTGGTCGTGCAGCTGATGATCATCTATTTTGTCATCTTTGCCAGCGTCCGGATCGACAAGACCCTCACGGCGATCATCGCCTTTGGCATCAATTCCGGTGCCTATCAGGCGGAGATCTTCCGCTCCGGGATCCAGTCGGTCCCCCGCGGGCAGTTCGAAGCCGGGCGGAGCCTGGGCTTCAGCTATGGGCAGACCATGATCTATATCATCATGCCGCAGGCGTTCCGTGTCTGCGTGCCCACCCTGTGCAACGAGTACATCACGCTCTTAAAGGAGACCTCCGTGGCGGGCTACATCGCCCTGGAGGATCTCACCAAGGGCGGCGATATCATCCGCAGCCGCACGTATTCCGCTTTCATGCCGCTCATCGCTGTGGCGCTCATCTACCTCGTGATGGTCCTGGCATTGACAAAGCTGGTCTCTTTACTCGAGAGGAGGCTGTCCCGTGGAGCAAGATAACAGGAGCAGGGAGACGGAGCAGGACGTCCTGATCCGCGTCTCCCATCTGGAAAAACATTTCGGAGATCAAGTGGTCTTAAACGACATCTCCACCGATATCCGCAAGGGCGAGGTCGTCTGTGTCGTCGGTCCCTCGGGTTCCGGTAAATCCACCTTTCTGCGCTGCCTGATCCTGCTGGAGCAACCCACCGGCGGCCATATCTATATGGACGGCATCGATGTCTGCGACCGGAAGATCGACATCGACAAGCACCGGGAAAAGATGGGCATGGTGTTTCAGCAGTTCAATCTGTTCCCGCACATGACGATCCTCAAGAACCTCACCCTCGCACCGATGAAGCTGCAGCATCAGCCGCAGGCCGAGGCGGAAGCCTACGCGAGGGAGCTCTTAAAGCGCGTCGGCCTGGAGGACCGCGCTTCCTCCTATCCCAGCGAGCTCTCCGGCGGCCAGCAGCAGCGCATCGCGATCGTTCGCGCGCTCTGCATGAAACCGGAGGTCATGCTCTTTGACGAGCCCACCAGCGCGCTGGATCCCGAGATGGTCGGGGAGGTCTTAAATGTCATGAAGGATCTTGCCGCGGATAAGATGACCATGGTCGTCGTCACGCACGAGATGGGCTTTGCCCGCGAGGTCGCCAGCCGCGTCATGTTCCTGGACGGCGGCGATTTCGTCGAAGAAGGCGCGCCCGACGAATTCTTCAATCATCCCAAAAGCGAACGTCTTAAGAATTTCCTGGGGAAGGTTCTCTGAAAAAACCGAAAATGGCTGCCGGCACCCCGCAACACAGGCGGAAGTCCGCTTAGTGCTGCTTCGTTCCCGACCTGACACGGTTCGCGGGTCCTCCTTGCACGGGACCGACAGCCGACTATTATCCTAACGGACATCCGCCGGGATGTCAATATCACACGAGGTGCGCGGATATTATTTGTACAGCGTCTCTGCCATATAGGCGATCTCATCCGCCGCCGCGTGGAGTTCCTCTATCGTGGCATTGATCGTGCCCATTTCCTCATTTTCTTCGGCGATACTGTCGCTGATCTGACGGATCCTGGCCAGAATATCCTTGACCGATTCGTTAACATTATTGAGTTTTTCGGAGATATGTCCCGTTGTTTCCTTGGTCGAGTTGGACAGTGTCTGAACTTCCGTGGCGACAACAGCGAATCCGCGGCCTGCATCACCCGCTCTGGCCGCCTCGATCGAAGCATTGAGTGACAGAAGATTAGTCTGATTGGCGATACTCTGAATACTGCTGATGATCTCCATGGAATCGGTAACGGCGATCTCTATGGTATTTGCCGCCTCAGTAACCTGCTCCTGCTTTAATGATACCTCCCGCATCTGATTGGTCGCTTTCTCGACATTGGCAGAGATCTCAGCCATGCCGGTTCTGAGCGATTCGATATTGGGTTCCATTTCCTCTTCAAAGCGCGTTTTGTTGGCTTTCTCAGCGCTGATATCGAGGATCGTCCCAGCCGCCATCAAAGGCTCACTATGCATGGACCATACCACATAACTTGACGCCCTGACCCATACCCAATGGCCGTCCTTATGCTTGATGCGATATTCCATATCAAACACGGTCTGACCTGATGGGTCTGAGAGCTGTTTTGCCATGGTTTCAGATGCCATCGGTACATCGTCGGGATGTATCTTCGTGATCCATGTCCCCATCACATCCGGAAACTCCGATGAGCCCGGCTTGTATCCGAGGATCTTCTTAAACTGATCGGAATATACCATCGGAGAATTGATATCATTTATATCATATTTGGTCAGATCCATACTCCAGCTGCCTTCAAGCATCATCTTATCAACAGCCGTCTGTCGCCTGGAATCGTGCTCGAATATCTCCGCCGTTTTCTTCTGCTCATCAATATCGGAGAATGTCCCGATAAACTCCTTCGGTGTACCGTCAGCATTTCGGATACAATCCCCCGCCGCGTGATACCATTTATATCCCTTCGTCTTGGTGAGCAGTCTGTAATCGATATCGAATCTGGTCCTGCCCGACTTGTCACCTGCCGCGGCACCAAACGCGGCAAATACGCCCTCCGCATCATCGGGATGCATGATCTTGCCCAGAGCGCTCATATCATCCGGGAGATCCGCCTTGGAATATCCAAGCATCCGCCTGAATTCATCGGAATAGACAACTGTCTGAGTTCCGTCCGCGAAGTAATAACTCCGCCAGATACCAAGATGCGTACTGTTATTGACAGACTCGAGTTCAAGCGTGCTGTTTTCAAGCTTCTCATTCAGGTCGGCTACCTGATCTTCCAGTTCCGCGATCCTGGCATCCCGTTCAGCGAGTTCCTCATTTTTCCTTCCAAACAACATATCGACCCCCATGTTTTGATCATTCGTGCAACAAAAACCAAAGCCCATAATACCTGTTTTTCCATTATATCAGAAAAACGATCCGATTACATTAATGCAGGAAAAAAATTACGCCCAAGAATTTACGCCAATAGAACGTGCGCATCGATCCGCACGCAACCGCGATCGAATGAGAGCGCTCAGAACGAACGGCTGTCCAGATACTTCAGATAACTGTCCACCATCAGAGAGATCTTTAAAGTGAGCGCATCGTCAAAGTCGCGGATATCGAGACCGATATCCTTCTGCAGCTTATCGATGCGATAGACCAGCGTATTGCGGTGCACAAAGAGCTTCCGCGCCGTTTCGGAGACATTTAAGTCATTCTCAAAGAACTGATCGATGGTGATGCGGGTCTCCTCATCCAGTTCCAGCGGGAGCTTGTCGCCGAACACCTCGGAGATGAACATCCGGCAGAGGTTGGCCGGCAGCTGGTAGATCAGGCGTCCGATCCCCAGCGTGCTGTACGCGTTGATCGGCTGCTCCGCGTAGAAGATCTTGCCGACCTCCAGTGCGAGCATGGCTTCCTTGTAGGATTTGCTCAGATCCTTGAGCTCATCCACCGGTGTTCCGAACGCCACCCGCGCGTTGACCATGGCTTCGGCATTGAGCATCGCGACGATCGACCGCGCGACATTCTCCATCTCCGTCTGCGCATCAGACTCCGCCAGCGCCTTCACCACGATGACACTCGTCTCGTCCACCGCCGTGACGTAATCCCCGCTCCCGGGGGCGAACATCCCGTTCAGATAATCGGTCGGCTGGACCTCACTCTCGCTCGAGACCTCGATCAGATAGATCACACGGCGAACCTGATCCTCGATGTGCAGCTTCTTGGCACGGTTGTAGATATCCACCAGGAGCATGTTGTCCAGGAGCAGATTCTGAAAGAAATTATTCTTGTCGAAACGATCCTGATAGGCGATGAGCAGTTCATGCAGATGCGCCGCAACGACCTTTCCGAGGAGACTGCTCTGCTCTCCGGTACAGGCGAGCACATAGCGGAACTGCTCCTCATCCCAGACCGCAAAGAGTGAGGATTCCCCCGCCTCTCCTTCCTCTCTGGTGCCGGAGGCAAAGGCGAGCACCGCATCCTTGTCGATCTCCGCCGGTTCCCCGGCCTGTGTCACGACGTTGCCCCTTAAGTCGAATACCGTCAGGGAAATGCCGGTGACATCGCTGATCTCTTCCATGGATCTTTTGATCGTCTGTTTTGTAATCATGGGATCACCTGTATCTCCATATAGTCAAAAGGAATCGTCTCAATAAACGCATCCTGGGTAAACCGGCACTTATCGTGCCGCTTGAATTCCTCCACCGTCGCCGCGAGCCAGATGGGCCTGGGCAGATCAAAAGCCGTGCAGGCCTCATCGATCGCCCGCTTGATCTTCTTCGTCCGGTTGTCCGGGCCGTCATCCTCGACGACCATATCCTTCACCAGATGATTATCCTCGATCAGTCTGACCCAGAGCCGAAACACGCTGCCCCTCAGTCCGCGTAGCCGTTCGGGTTGTTCTTCTGCCACCGCCAGGAATCCTCGCACATCTCCCGGATCCCGTTCTCCGCCTTCCACCCGAGCTCCTTTTCCGCCCTGGCCGGCGAAGCATAATTGCAGGCGATGTCGTCCGCCCTGCGCGGCTTGATGACATAGGGGATCTTCACCCCGGTGGCTTCCTCGAAGTTCTTCACGATATCCAGCACGCTGTATCCCGTGCCGGTTCCGAGATTGTAGACGGACAGTCCGCTGCCGGGCGCAAGCTTCTTAAGGGCGCAGACGTGACCCTTCGCCAGATCGACGACATGAATATAATCACGCACGCCGGTACCGTCCGGTGTGTCATAATCATTGCCGAAGACGTTGAGTTCCTTCAGTTTCCCGACGGCGACCTGTGTGATATAGGGCATCAGGTTATTCGGGATCCCGTTCGGGTTCTCGCCGATGGTGCCGGATTTGTGGGCACCGATGGGGTTGAAATAGCGGAGAAGGACCACGTTCCACTCCGGGTCTGCCTTCTGAACATCCGAAAGGATCTGCTCCAGCATGGATTTGGTCCAGCCGTAGGGATTGGTGCACGCCTTTTTCGGCGACTCCTCCGTGACCGGTACGGCATCCGGATCCCCGTATACCGTCGAGGATGAGGAAAAGATGATGTTCTTCACCCCATGCCTGCGCATCTCGTCGATCAGCGTGAGGGTTCCCGTGATGTTGTTGTCGTAATACTCCCAGGGCTTCTCCACCGACTCGCCCACCGCCTTTAAGCCGGCAAAATGGATCACGCTCGTGATCTTCTCCTTCTCAAAGATCTCGGCCAGGATCTTCCTGTCACGGATATCTCCCTTGTAGAAAAGTGCATCTTTGCCGGTGATCGCCTTCAAACGCCCGAGGACGCGCTCATCGGCGTTGGAGAGATTGTCAAGGATCACCACATCCTCTCCCGCCTGCTGCAGCTCCACTACGGTATGACTGCCGATAAATCCCGCACCGCCTGTCACTAAGATCGCCATATTCTCATCCCTTCCGCCGCATCCCGGGAACGGTCCGCGACTCTAATTTTCTACAATTCTATCCCGTTCTGTCTGCAAAGCTCCCGCGCGGATTCCACCGAATCGATGCCGGTCGGATTCTTGATGGGGGCAAATTCGCGCTCCCGCACCACCTCAAAGGGCAGGCAATCCTTGAACTCATGGATCATATCCAGCACCAGCTGCTCGAACTTGCATCCATTGGGCTCCGCGGGCTTAATCGGCTGTCCGTTCTCATCGATATGCGGGATCTTCTTTTCCACCACATGCAGCGGCAGCTCATTTTTCGCGATGCGAAGGAGCGCGTCCATGCGGAAGAGGTAATTTAAGATCACGCCGAAGTTGTACGCGGGTTCGCCCTTGTCATCCTTCGCGTCCATCATCTCCTGCGACAGCTCGTAATACTCGACGATGGAGGGTCTCCCGTCCTCCAGACACACGACACCCACGCGCTCATCCGGGGCATTCTTGCGGACCACCTTTTCCCCGGCCTCCACACCGGCCGTGATCGTCGCGCCCACAAAGACCGGATCCGCGATCCGCTGCAGGACGTTGTCCACGGCAAAGATGTTCATCCACTCGATCCCCTCCTGTTCCACGAGCGGCAACAGTCCCGCCTTCATGAGAGAGGAAAACCACCCGGCGTTGCCGTTGGGCGAAGTGGAGATCTGCCACTTGCTGTCCATGTAGACCTTTCCGTCATAATCGGAGGCCGGCGCCATATCCTGCATGAAAAACGTGACGCGGTCCTCCCGGTAACCGAAGAAGGCGTGCTCCTTTAAGAAGGCGATCGTCGCGTCATTATTCTTTTCGCTCGTCATGATGAAGAGACGCGGCCAGGCATCGGTCTGCCGCACGACTTCCATCAGGTTCTCGATGAGTCTCTGGAAAATGTAGACATGCTTCGTCAGACCGATATCATACATCCCCTTGGGATTGTCGGATCCGAGCCGGGTCCCCATCCCGCCGGCCAGCAGGACCGCCCCGACCTTACCCTGACGGATCGCTTCCCGGCCAACCTCGGCGAACTCCTCGCGTCTTGCGTCGATCTCCGGAAGCTCCATCGTCTTCATCGGGGCAAACGTGCCGCGCGGATAGGTGTGCCCGCGTTTCTTGCAGTTATCGAGGACCGCAAGATCCGTCCGATCGATCTGTTCCAGCAGCGATGCCTGCTGTTCTCCGGTCAGTTCATCCCACCAGGCCAGCACATGCTCCTGTCCGTATTGTTCCAGTTTCCTGATTGCTTCCTCTTTGGTCATGTCACACTCCTTTTGTGGTCTCACCCCAAAAACGTTTCTATTATACACATTTTTTCAGGGTCTATCAATCGATGTTGTTTCTCACTTTTCCGGAAAATGATAAGCCCCCTCTGCGCAAGTTCTGCCGATCGTGTCCATGATGTCTGACATCTCCGGCTGCCAATAAATAACATTTGGTATTAAAAAAGAAGCCCCGTTATCCGGGCTTCTCATGGCAGCAAAAAAGCACGTGATGGGAATCGAACCCACGTATCCAGCTTGGAAGGCTGGTGTTCTACCA
>JAFPTK010000120.1 GCA_017400305.1 Lachnospiraceae bacterium
CTCCTTCGGCCTCACCGGGCTCCGTATAGCCTCCTTCGGCCTCACCGGGCTCCGTATAAGCCTCTTCGGTCACACCGCCCTCGGTGCCTTCCGTCCCGGTGGCGTCCTCGGCTCCCTCCGCCCCATCGTCAACCTGTCCCTGCATATCCAGGATGATATAGTTGCGCTCGTCCAGATCATAGTAGATCTCACTCCCAAAGAAGACATTGGAGCGGACATCCGTCAAGTCCATCTGCCCGAATTCATACAGCGGGCATTTGTAGCTCGGCGTGAACTTCGTCCGGAGCGGGAAGTTATTGAAGGTGACCACGATGGAGTTACCTGTGGACTTCGCGTTATTTAAGCGCGTCAGCTCGGAAGGATAGATGAGCGGCCGCTGCTGGATCTGCGTGGACACGTTGATATTGTTGGTCTTGTCATTTAAGCCCGTCGAGGTGCTCTGCGTCCGCACGGTCATGTTACCGCACATCTTGGAGAACTCCTCGCAGGTCGGGATGTCATTGGAACCGATGAAGAGCTTGATACCGCAGTTACCCTTGACGATGTCCGCCACGGTCTCGCCGTAGACGTTCTTAAGCTGCGCGAAGGACTGCACGATCATCTCGAACCAGATCTTACGGGAACGGCCGACGGTGATCATCTTGTCGAACTTGTCGATCTTGGGCATGTTACCGAACTCGTCCAGAAGAAAGAAGACATTGCGCGGGAGCGACAGATCCTCTCTGGAACTGGCCACCTTGATGAGGGCCTTGTAGATGCAGAGGATGAACACCGCCGCCAGACCGTGTCTCGTATCCTTTTCATCCGGGATCTTAAGGAACAGCGCCGTCGGCGTATCCGCGAAGGTCCTCGGCACGATATCCGTGGCACTGGTCAGAGCGCACAGGCCTTCGTCGTTGAACATCGAGAGCTTATCCAGCGCGATACTCATGTAGGAGGACAGCGTCTGGTCCGCGGCCGACAGAACCTGACGGGAGAGGCCCGCCGCCTTACTCAGCTTATCGCGTCCGGTGAAGTAATCCTTCAAAGCCTTGTACTCGTTCTCCGAGTTGCTGATGGCCTTGTTGATATTGTAGAAGCAGAACTTGTCCTTCGTCATCTCGAGCTTCGGATCGCCGGAATCCTCGAGCATTCCCAGGCAGACCGCCATGATGATGGAACGGGCGCCCTTTTCCCAGACGGGGTCCTTTTCATTCTCGATGGGGCAGAGAACGGAGACCAGGTCGTTTAAGTCCTCGTAGCATTCGTCGTAGATCTTCTGCTTCTCGACGCGGATCTTGTTGATGAGATCAGTCCCCACCGCCCAGGCGCAGTTGTCCCACTCGTACCAGTCCTCCGCATTGGCAAATTCCTCATCGGAGTGCATGCGCTTCAAGTCCGGATAATCCTCTATACTGTCCGTATGCTCTCTGATCTTGTTGCCGAGTGTCAGGTACTCCTGGTAATTGTCAAAGATATCCCCCAGCGGATTCCAGCGGAAGGAGCTGTACGGGTCACGCAGGTCCAGGACCATGCAGTTGTAGCCGTGATCATGCAGCAGCTTGGAATGCATCTGGAACAGTTCGCCCTTGGGGTCCGTGCAGATCATGGAGGAGCCTGCGGCGGAGTGCCCGAGGATCTGGACCACAGGGTTGACAAAGGTGGTCGTCTTACCGGAACCGGTAGCACCGATGATGATGCCGTGAGCCGGAGAGATGAGGTTGATGTCCATATCCCGCGTACGCGGATTGTAGACCGCATAGAGCGGAACGCCGTCCTTTTTTAGCTCCGGCAGCTTCCGGAAGGTCTTGTGCGGGAAGAGCTCATTGCGCTCCTTGTCGGTCATCCAGCGGGAATTCTCCAGGGAACCCTCGACGCGGTCGCGCTCACCGCTGCGGCCCTTTAAGAGCCGGTTGGCGTTCTCGGTGTTGAGCGAGAGACGGTACACCAGGTAAAGAGCGACCATCACGCCCAGTTCGATCAGGCCGTAGGTCAGCTGCGTCACCCCGAACATGGTCGTCGGTGAGACCACCAGCTGAAACGACTCGCCCGCCTGCCATCCGTTCAGCGAAGCCAGCAGGATACCGGTAACGGCACCCATCACCACGACGCCGAGCACTGCCGACAAAAATCCGATCAGAATTCTTTTGAAATCAATCTGAGGTGTGTCCATCCCTTACTCCTTTACCTCGTCCCAACGCTCCTTATCCGGCGTCATCCGCCGGTAGAGCAGTGCCACCAGTACCGCCACGATACCTCCCGTGACCCCCGTAAGGATCGTCTGAAAGATATCCGTTGCCCTTCCTTCGCTCTGCCGCTCCGGGTGCAGGAACCAGGTAAACCACTGCACCACCGAGGGGAGGTTGAAGCCTGCGTGCAGGAAGATCCCGTACAGGATATTGCCCTCCCGCAGGGAAAGCTGTCCAATGAGCAGGCCCATGACAAACGCATACAGGATCCAGATGCTGCTGCCGTGCAGGATGGAAAAAATGAGTGTCGTCACAAGCAAGGCCGGTAGATCCTGCCAGCGCCTGAGCAGCCGGTTCAACATATATCCGCGGAAGATGATCTCCTCCACCAGAGGAGTCAGCACCGCGCTTTCCACGATCGTCAACAGGATATCGTACCGCTGATAGATGCGGCTTACCTGCGTCTGATAGGTGGCAAATACCCATACCTTGGGGATCAGGGTCAGCACCGCCGACAGGAACAATGCCGTGCCGGTCCCAAACACCACTGCCAGCACGATCTTTTTCCACGAGACCCCCTTATGGAACAGCGCTGCGTCCTCAAAGAATGTGCTGCCGCCCTTCCTGGATCTGCGATGCAGGCGTCTCAACGTCAAGACGACCGCGATGGCCACCATGAGGTTGGATCGCTCTACCATGTACTCACGGAAGGAAAACCGCATCATGCCGGAGAGCGGGTATCCCACGACAATACAGAGAATCGTGATCACGATGTAGGTGATCATCGGTCCCGCGGCATAGAACAGATCCCGCACCACATAATACAGGATCTGCTGTATCGTGAGCTTCCCTGTGGCAGTGCGGAAACTCACCGGGTCCTCGTCGTCGATCCCCTTTTTTCTTTTTTTCTTCCTGCCGAAGCTTGCGTCCGCCGAAGATTCCCGCGCGTCATCGGACGCGCTGTCCTCCCCGTCCGTCTTCCCGGACTCTCTGGGAGCGTCGTTTTTCGCCTCGTCCCTGTCGTCGGCGTCGTCCTCTAAACCGGCCTCGCCGTCGAAGAGGTACGACATCCAGCGAAACGGCCGAAACTTCTTTTTACCGCTCACTTAAGTCCCCCGTCCGTTTCTGTCCGGTCAGCTCACTCGATGGGCAGGTAGCCGGATAAGCCCGTGACGTCCAGCAGATCCCGCAGGTTCTCATTGACGTTGCGCAGGACAAAGCTGCCCTTGACGGAGCGCATCTTCTTCTGTACGACGGTGAGGGAACGCAGACCGGCAGAGCTTAAGTACCCCGTATTTACCATATCCGTGACAAACAGATCCCCCTCCTCCGCGTCGACAGCCTTCTCCAGCATGGCTTCCTGTACAGCTGAGGCATTGTTTCCGTCAACACGCTCCGGCGCTTGATACACGATTTCTTTCATGTTCTCTCCTTTTCCATAGCGTTCATATGTCAGGACATAATTTCGAGGGTATTATACACGAAATGGGAATCAAATACCAGTATTTAATTTTCTGTGAATCATAACGGAAATATCACACCCCGTGATAGCGGATGCGGAGATAGCGGGCGAGGGCAAAGAGGCCGACGGTCTCCATGAGATGGAAGATGACGGAGGACCAGACAATGCCGTAGTTCCTGCCCAGCAGGGAGAGGGTGAACATCTCAAGTCCCGCGACGGAGATCATAAAGAGAAGTGCGATGACGATGGAGGTGATCTTCAGACTCCGGTCATCCAGGAAGATGCCCGTCATCATGGCGCCTAAGAGAAGGGCGATGAGCATACCCTGGTATTTGAAGCCGTGGGTCAGATTATAAAGGGAGACATAGGCCTCCCCGGTCCCGCCGGTGGTATCGAGGAAGAACTGTGTCAGGTGGGAGAGGAACCGCTGATAGATCACGGAAGAAAAATCATACATGCTCTGGGCGCCCACGAGGATCGTGAGCCAGATCCTTAAGAGTCTCCGGATCGTCTCCGCCGGAAGCGCCGCATTCTCCTCGCCGAAGACCTCCTCCTGGAGTCTCGCCATCTCCTGCCGGTCCTCCCGGGGGATCGCCTTCAATCCCTGCGCGATGGAACGGAGTGCCCGGAGAAAGATCGCGGCGGAGATGAGGAGCGTGACCGCCGAAAAGATGAGCTGCATCCGCCAGATCGAGGCGTCAGTTAAGTCCGGCAGGATGCCGCCCTTTCGGAGCAGGAGCCTTAAGAAGCCATAGAGACCCGCTCCCGTGAGCCGCACCAGTGCCACTTCCATGATGACATCCGAGAGAATGTGTTTCTTAGGACTGAAGTACATGTCGCCATCCCCGTCCCCTACTTCTTAGGACCGCGGTACAGAAAGCCCAGCATGGTGATATCGTCAAACTGCTCCGCCTCGCCGGCAAAGGCATCGATCTGCTCCTTCACCCCGGGGAGAAGCTTCTCCGGCGTCAGTCCGGGATCCCGGTTCAGCGCGTTTAACAGCCGTTCCTCACCGAACATGACCGTCTCCTCATTCACCGCCTCCGTGGCGCCGTCCGTGTATACGAAGATGCTGTCCCCCGGCTTAAGCTGAAAGGAGTGCTCCTGATAGACGATCCCGTCCATGACCGCCACCGGCGGAAAATGCCGGTACTTGATGTATTCATAGCTCCCGTCCGCATGGCGCAGCGCCGGGTTCTCGTGCCCCGCATTGACGGCCCGTCCCTCCCCGGTGGAGATCGTGATGATGGCCAACCAGACGGTCACAAACAGGCCCATGGAATTCCGTTCACACAGCGTTCCGTTCACATCGGTGAGCATGGCTCCCAGATCGCCGCCGGAATTGGCTCTTAACTTGATCAGGAGCTTGGCCACCATCATGAACAGTGCCGCCGGCACTCCTTTTCCTGCTACATCCGCGATCACCAGTCCCAGATGATCCTCATCGATGAGGAAGAAGTCATAGAAATCGCCTCCCACCTCCTTGGCCGGTGTCATGGAGGCAAAGATCTCAAATTCATGCCGGTCCGGGAAGGGTGGAAAATCACTCGGCAGGATCGCCGCCTGGATCTTGCGCGCGATGGAGAGCTCTGTTCCGATCCGCTTATTCTCCGCAGTCATCAGAGTGATCCGATCGATATTCTTAAGCGTATCCCGCTCCATCTGATCGATGGACCGCGCCAGCACCCGGATCTCATTGATCGTGCCGACATCGGTGAGCAGATCCTCTTCCGCTCTGCTGCTCTCAACGGCGAACCGCTGCGCCTCCTTCGTCACGGCGCGCATGGGGTGCACGAAATGCTTTCGCAGGAAGAAATAGGTCGAAAGGGAGGACAGGATCGCGAGCAGCACCGTCATGAGGACGATCCGCCACAGGAAACGATTCCTCCCGTAGGTCAGCTCCGACATCGGCCGCTGGACACAGAGGATCGCGCTGACCTCTCCCTTCGAGTCCGTCAGGGGGACCAGCGCCGTCGTGTGGGGCTCTTTCCCCCTCAAATCCTTCAGACGCAGGACGGTTCCTCTCTGCAAACCGTTCTCACAGATGTCCCGATAGACCGTGCGATACTCCTCATTGGTGGTCTCGCGGGTGTAGCCGATCGGCCACGGATCGTAGCTGCTCCTCTCATTCTGTACGCTGACCACGATGGTGAAGCTCCCGTAATCGCTGCGATCCGGATCGATCACATAGATCAGCGTCACATTCTGCTTCTGACAGAGGGTATACAGATACTTCTTCATCCGGTCATACTCCTCGCCCGCTCCGTCCGTAGCCAGATACTCGCCGATGTGATCGGCATCGATCAGGAAACTGGCGGTCTCGGCCGTGCGAAAGGCCGATTCGGCATATTCCGCTGTCAGGGACCGGGTGAACTGCGCATATCCGATCATTCCCTGGATGGTACCGAAAATGAGCAGCAAAAGGATCGTCCCGCTGATGATGCGGAACGACAGACCGGCGAGGTGTGCGTGGATCCTGTCCCTGAACTTCCCGATCACTGAGCGTCGCCCGTACCGATCCTGCGGAGCACCGCCCACAGGATGAAGACGTAGACAAAGCCGATGCAGGCTGTCAGGAACTGATACAGAGAAAAGGTGGTCTGAAAGACACTCATCTTACCTCTTAAAGGGCTCTCCGCCGGGATGAAGGTGGGGAGAAGCCACAGAGAGATGGTCAATCCCATGAATACGCCCTTCGCCGCCGCACAGAGCACGGCCTTGACGTAGTTGACCGGATTTTTGAGCGCCCCGGTGCCCTTCTTAAAGTCCTTTTCCATCAGGAAATGGAAGGTGATGACCAGCACCGCGTTGCCCAGCATGATCAACGGCAGGATCCCGGGAACCGCCATCATCACCGGGGAAGAGGCGATGAAAAACGCCGTCACCGGTGTGATCGCGCTCAGGATCAGGGCGCAGGGCAGATTCACCATCAAGACCGCCAGAATGAGGCAGGTGTTGATGATCGGTCCCGTGATGAAGATGCTTAGATTCTTAAAGACCTGACTGGCGATACAGAACGCCAGCAGGATGGCGGTGGTTGCGATCTCTTTTGCCGTAAAGCTGATCTTTTTCATTTCTCTCCTCTTTTCTGTTATATGATGTCGATATTCTATGCAGGTCATTTGTCTGCGGATCGCTCCGAGACTTTGCATTTACTTAAGATACTGCCGCCGTACACCACGGGGCCGCGCGGTCCTCACCGGATGAGGAAGACCTCCCCCTCCCGTCTGCCGAACTGCATGGCGACCTCGTGGGTGTCCATGAACAGATCGATATGCCGTCCGCGGATGGCGGAACCCGTGTCCTCGGCGATGAAGACGTAACCGCCCACCAGAACCCGCGATCCGTAGGGAATGATCGAGGGATCCACCGCGATGGTCCTCCCGGCCTTGCCGTGCGTCCCGGTCGCCGTGATGCCGTCCGTCTTGCCGCAGCAGATCTCACACGGATCATAGGCCGTCAGGGTAAAGTCACCGAGACTGATCAGATCCTCCCCGAACCGCCGCCAGTTGGTGGTGGGGAAGGTGTCCCCGGAGAGCGTCCCGCTCACTTCCCGGCGCAGCTTCTCCAGATCCATATGCGTCAACAGCGGAAGGCCTCCGCCCAGCACCTGCTGCTCCGCAAGGCGGATGATCTCTTCCGGCGTCTGCATGACCGGATCCTGCACCGTCCTCACCTGCTCTGCCGGCGCCTCCTCCAGATCGACGGCCAGGGCCGCCGCGTCCTGAGCGAGCGTCGACATCTCGGACATGCGCGCATCCTCCATGCGCACGGTCCGGCCGCTCCGGTCGTCCCGTTTGCTGATCACCGTGACCTTGTCCTGTATGAGCGGGCCGTACTCGGCCTCCATGGCGCGCATCTGATCTAACATCCCCTGCATGCGCGAATCCCCGGCGACCATGTTGGGGATGTTCTCTCCGCCCTCGCCGATGTCGCTGAAATCGCCGAAGCCCACAACACCGCCCGCCAGATCCTGTTCCTGCACATAGGTGGCAAAGCCCCGCATGCGCTCCTCGTCGGAGACGGAAGCCGCCTCCGCTCTCGCAGGGGTGAGCAGGGCAGCCGCGCACACGAAAAACACTCCGGCCGCCGACGCAGCCAGAGTCACGGTTACTCTTCGCCGATTTTCGCTACAGTTATTCATGACTAACTCACATTATACACAAAACCGGGGCTCACTTCCATCCCCCGTCTCCCAACGGGGATCATTTTCTCCCCGCGAAGAATTTCTCCAGATTCTCCAGAAGCTCCTGCCGCTCGATGGTCTTAAGGAAATAACCCTCCGGCTTTAACGCCAGGACCTGCATGACGCTCTGCTTGTCGCCCTTGCCGGTTAAGAACATCACGGGGATATTCCTCGTCTCCTCCTCGCTCCTTAACATCTCCAACACCTGCGGTCCGCTGGTGACCGGCATCTCATGGTCCAAGAGGATGAGGTCCGCTTTGTTCTTGCCGAGCCACTTGAGGGCCTGCATACCGGAGGTGACCATCGCCACCTTGTAGGTGCCCCGGAGCCAGTCCCGGACGAGTCCCATATAGTTGGGGTCATCGTCCACGATCAGGATGGACCGCAGGAAATCGCCGTTCTCCAGCTTGTGGAAGAAGTCGCTCACGGTCGTCATGTACTCCGCGTTGTCAAGCGGCCGGTAAAACACTTTGTAGATGAGGTCTCCCCGGACGCGGTCCAGAACGTACTGCAGGTCGTTCCGCTCCCCGATGGCGATCATGGAGATCCCCGTCTCGGCCAGCCGGTCCCCGATAAAGTGCAGGACCTTGTCATCCGGTTTGTCCAGATCATCCAGATAGAGGGTGACGAGATTCGTCCCCGTCCATTTGGCATTGATGGCGTTGACATCCCAGTGGACAAATTCGCAGTCGATCTGCGCATCCCTGATCTTCTTGATGAGGACACGCACGATGAAGCTTTCCTTTTCGCCAGTGATGAGGATCTTATTGTCTGCCATAGGTTCCCCCGTATCGGTTCAATTAAGCCAGTTCTCCATGCCGTCCCAGTCAAGGACCTTCATGAGTTTTTTAAGATCGGCGATCCGCGCCGCCTCAGTTTCCGGCAGCCGATAGGCCTCCAGATCGCCCAGGATCATCTCCACCGCATCGTAGTCCATCTGCGGAATGACCTCCCGAAGGGCATCCATCGCCCCGGAGAGCTCCTCCGCCGGGATCTCCGGCTTATCCTCCGCGTCTCCGGACTTAGAAAGCCTCTTCAGACGCTCTCTGTACGCGCGGTATTCCGTCAGGAGCGCCTCGTGATGCCCGTCGATAAAGGCCATGTCCTCCCGGTTCCCGGCAGCCTCCAGCTCCTCCGCCATCTTCGAGAGCCCTGCGGCGCCGATGATGCGTGCCGAGCTCTTCAGGGCATGGACCTTGACCGTGTAGAGCCGGATGTCATCGTCCCTGCGCGCGCGTTCTATGATGTCCGCACTATCCTCTATCGTATCATAGAAAAGGTTCAGGGAAAAGATATAAGAGGATACCCCGCCGGCACATTTGATCCCGTCCGGCACGGAGATCTCCGGGATCTCCTTCACCCACTGAAGATCCTCCGGCAGATCCGTCTCCTCCTGCACGGCATCCGTCTCCGAGGGCTTCATCATGATCTCCTCCGGCAGATGCTTCATAATGGCGCGTTCCAGCGCCCTGCTGTCGATGGGCTTGGCGAGATACCCGTTAAAGCCCCTGGACTTGTAGAACTCATCCCCGCCGGCCGTGGCATTGGCGGTGAGGGCGTAGACCGGGAGGTCCGGATCCATCTCACGGATGCGCGCCATGGTCTCCACGCCGTCCATCCCGGGCATCATATGATCCAAAAGCACCACGTGGAAGGTACCGTACCGGATCTTTTCGAGGGCCTCCTCCCCACTGGCCGCCGTGGTGATGAACATCTTCGTGGACTTGAGCAGTCCCTTGATCACCGTGAGGTTCATGGGGTTGTCATCCACCACCAGGACCTCGGCATCCGGCGCGACAAACTGCGGCACATAGGGACCGCGCTGCTCGCTGTCATCGTGCTCCACAAACTTTCCGATGGCGCGGTCATCCACGATGCGCTGATCCAGCGTCAGGAAGAATTCCGAGCCCTCGCCGTAGACACTCTCGCACCAGAGTCTGCCGTTCATAAGCTCCGCAAAGCGGCGGGAAATATCGAGTCCGAGGCCGGTTCCCTGGATCCCGCTGTTTTTCACCTCATCCAGACGCTCGTAGGCGGTGAAGAGCTTGTCCATATCCTCCGGCTTCACCCCGATGCCGGAATCCTTCACGGCGAACTTCAGGCTGCAGGTCTCCTCGGAAACCGCCGTCACACAGGCGGTAAAGGAGAACCCGCCCGCCGGCGTGTATTTGACCGCATTGGTCAATAAGTTCAGGAGGATCTGTTTGATCTTTCCGGAGTCTCCGTAGAGGCGGGTCGGCATCGTCCCGTCGATGTCCACGGTGAAGGCGAGATCCTTTTCGGTGCTCCGGACACGGATCATGGACACGATGGACCGGAAGAGATCCTGCGTATCGTACTCCTGCTCCACCAAGTTCATCTTGCCGGATTCGATCTTCGACATATCCAGGAGATCATTGATCAGCCCCAGGAGAGATTCGGAGGCGTTGCGGATGTCGATGGCGTAGTTGACCACCGACTGAAAATACGCCTTCGGGACATCCGTGGCATCCTCCCGGAGGATCATCTCGTCCATTCCCATAATGGTGTTGATGGGCGTGCGGATCTCGTGGGACATATTGGCCAGGAAACGTGATTTGGCCGAATTGGCGCGCTCCGCCTCATCTCTGGCCTGCCGGATCTCGACATACTGCCTGCGGATGACGGTCCCGGTGAGGATCCGCCACACGATGAGGCCCGCCACCGCCGCCAGGAGCGCCAGCAGCAGGATACGGACCACCAGAAGTTCCAGGATCCGCGGCTTCTTGACGATGGGATAGGTATCATCCTGGAAGACCTCGCCGGTACTCCCGTCCAGCACCTGAATATGGAGGGTATAACTGCCGTAGCTTAAGCCGGTGTATTCTAACGGCGTCACGCGGCTCTGCTCTGCGGTGATCCCGGGGTCCTCCGTCCCCTCCAGAAAGACATGCACCGTGGGATTCGTCATGGTGTAGTCCAGGATCGCCGGCGTGATCTGGATCCTTCCCAGAGCAGCCGGGATGGTGTAACTGCCGTTCTCATCCGGCAGGATCTCCTCGTCGTTGAAGCGGATGGAGCGGATCCCGGTGCGGATCCCGGCGGAGACCTCGAAATAGTGGTCGATATTGACCTTGCTGACGCCGGACCTCCCGGCGATATAGAGATTGCCCTCCGCATCCTGTGCGCTGTAGGCGTTGCTGGTGGGCGTGGCACTGAGTCCGTTGGCGATCGTGTAGAGTCGGTAATCCCGGACGTCGTCATCGAGCATGTCCTTCGCCCGGACCGCATAGATCCCCGCGGAGGATAGGATCCACACATTGTCATTGCTGTCAAAGTAGAGATCAAAATTGTTGTTGTAAGGGAAGGTGCTGACGTTGGTGATGCTGCCGTCCTTTAAGTATTCGATGGAATTGGAGGTGATGATCCAGAGGACCCCCCGCTCCTCATCCCGCTTGATCCTCAAGATCACGTCGCTGGTCAGGCCGTCTTCCCGGCCGATCCGGGTAAAGCTCTCCCCATCGATGACATAGATGCCGTCGCCGTCGGTCCCGGCATAGATCAGTCCGTCATTTCCCTCCTCCACGGTCAGGAAGACCGTATTGTCCATCCCCGCCGCGGAACCCACCTTACGGGTGATGAGATCCCCCTTCA
>JAFPTK010000121.1 GCA_017400305.1 Lachnospiraceae bacterium
GCTGTCTGCTTTTCCCGCCTTGCCGCAGCCGGCAACCGTCAGGACTGTCATGGCCGTCATCAGGATCATTGCAACTGTTCTTTTCATAATCTCTCCTCTTCCTCCTCTACGAAATGCAGTTTTTCAGTATCTGACCTGATCCGGACCCGATCGCAGCTTCGAACGGTATCCGGCTCCCGTCACCGGATGCAGGGGATCCGTGACGGTATTACATTGAATGCGTCGATACTTCGTTACTTTACCACAATGAATCGCTCGATTCAAGAGGAATCACAACCTCCGTCGGTGATTCGTTTGACAATTGCATGCATTGCGCATACAATAACCGCGGAGGTGTGCCATGAATAAGAAGATTTCCCTGATCCTTCTATCCGCGCTTCTGTTGAGCGCTGTTCTGATCCTGAATGCGACACCGGCGACCGCCTGTGCCGCGCCGAAAGAGATGCCCGGCGGGGTCATCTTTGATGCGGCATTCTACGGGGCGATGTATCCGGATGTCGTCAAGGTCTTCGGGACAGATGAAAATGCCCTCTTCCAGCATTATCAGAAATACGGGAAAAAGGAGGGACGTCTTCCCGTTTCTAACGGCGCCGCGGCGGCACCTGCCGCGCCGGCTGTCAATCCGGTCGCAACAGCTGCACCGGTCTCCGCCCCCCGCGCTTTTTTGAAGCGCTGGAAGGGCCGCAGCGTCTCCATTTGCGGCGACAGCATCTCCACCTTCGGCGGAAATCACCCGACGGATTATGTTCCGTTTTTCCCGCAGTCCTATATGCCGACCAGTGATCTGACCTGGTGGATGCAGACCATCCGTGCCGGCGGCATGGCATATGTGGCCAATGCCAGCTGGTCCGGCAGCCGCGTGACCGGCAACAGTCAGGATGAATCCGGCAAGACCGGCTGCAGCATCAAACGCGCGACCGATCTGTCCACCGCTGCTGCCGCGCCGAATATGATCTTCATCATGATGGGCGCCAATGATTTCTTCGGTTCGGTGCAGCCCGGCAGTTATGTGAGCAGAGAAGCTGCGCAGGCGAGCGGCAACGGTTCCTTTGCCGGTGCCTACAACACCATGTTGAATAACATCCAGGCCCTGCATCCCGGCGCACAGATCGTCTGCCTCACCTGTATCCCGGCGATCTGCACCTCCACCGGAACCCCGATGCTCAATGAACTTGGGCTCACGATCAATGATTACAACACGGTGATCCGGGCGGCCGCCGCCGATCATGGTGTGCTGTGCTGCGATACCTATGCCTGCGGGATCACTTCCGATAACTGGAAGATGTATCTGGGAGACGGCATCCATCCGACGGCGCAGGGGATGGCGCTGATCGCGAGTTACATTGTCAATCATCTGTAAATCGTTGTGATTCACCAGCTGCCCGTTCCGATCCCTGACTTGACGGGCAGCTTCTGTTTCGGTTATAATCGCTAATGCTGAGGAGTTGTACCCAAGTGGTTGTAAGGGACCGCACTCGAAATGCGGCAGGCCGGTTTACCGGCGCGAGGGTTCGAATCCCTCCAACTCCGGAGTAAAACACCGCAGACACAATTCTTGTGTCTGCGGCGTTTCTTACCTCTTAAGAAGTCTGCTCCGAATCCCCTGATAGAGGCCGGCGGTGATGCGGTTTCCTGCGAGGAAGGCCCGAAGGGGCTGCAGGGTGAGGATGAGATACATCCGGTATCGGAGGCGCTGAGAACGGGTGAAGTAGCGAGCCGTGATCTCACGGTGCTCCTCGGCAGAACGCTTGCTGCCCTCACGGGATTCCGAGAACCCGCCGCCCTCATAATCGCAGATCACAAATCCCAGTGCTTTCGTCCTTACTTTCTGAGACAATACACAGCGCAGAAAATGCTCATAGTCGGCCCGCACGCGCCATCTCGTCTCAAAGCGTTCCCGGAACAGGAGCGATGCGTGATAGAAGCACGCCTGATGGCACGGCACGTTGCGGAAGCAGGCAAAGGCGTCCATCCGGGGGTTCGCCGCCGCTCGCTGACCGGTCCGCATCTCGATGATATCGCCATACATGATCCGGATCCTCTCGTTGTCACCGTCGATGACAGATCCTTCGGACGCGGTCTCGCGAGCCCCGGCTGCCTCCGATGGACTTTCCTGCCCGGTGTATCCGACCGCTTCCCGCACCCGTCCGAGAACCCTCTCATCATGCAGCAGATCTCCGCAGTTTAAGAAGTAGATCCACTCCGGGAGCTCTGCTTCTCCACGCAGTGCCTGCGAGAAGAGGATTTCCAGTGCCTGATTCATCCCGTCGTAGATCCCCCGGTCCGACTGTGACACATACGTCACCCGCGGGTCAGCGAGCTCCTTTCGGGCCGCCTGATCCGAGCCGTCCGCAGATCCCGCGTCCTTGACAATGACCCGGAAATCACGCTCCTCCTGAGAGAGCAGACTGCCTAATGTCGCCTTTAACCGATCTCCCGGATTATATGATACGATGATCACCGCCAGAAACATCCATCCACCCTCAATATCCCTTGTCCGACAACGTCGGCGGCATCTCATGAAAGACAAAAGTCTGATACGGCAGGATCCGCAGACCGTCATCCCCCGCATGCCACATCATATGAGCAAAAAAGCCGATGCAAAACAGGGCTGTAACCGCGATCGCCGTCTTTTTCCCGCGGCCGTCCGGCATCCGGCGGATGAGCATCGGGACGTAGAAGATGTGCGTCACGGTCAGGTAATAGCCGATCCGCGATATGATGGGCAGATAGGCAAAAAAGACATACAGAACGAGCGCCAGTATATTCAAGTGACAGTAAAACCGCCGCGCCGCAGCGCCGCAGCAGCCCTCTTCCTCTGCCGCCGCACTCATCGGTCCCCCTAGCAGACTCTCCCTGTCACAGAAGACCGTCAACACCAGCACCAGCAGACAGCGCACGATACTGATGAGACTCCCCTCTCCGCCCGCGGCATATCCGGTCTCCTGATAGGTGGAATACACCATGAGCAGGAGCTTTAACACAGGCTCCCGCAGAAGGAAACCGGCAAAACCGCCTGCCGCAAGCGCAAAATAGACCCACCGCCGATATCGCAGCTTCGCTGCCGGATAGAGGAACAGGACAATGAGGGCGGATTTGTGAAAGGTCGCCGCAAAGAGCACCAACAGGATAAACTTCGGATAGTCCTTCTTAAGGAACGATACGATCGCAAATGTTGTCACTGCCAGCGCAAAATAGTAACGGACCGTACTGATCGACTGAAAGTAATACCCCAACAGCATGAACATGGCAAAGGAGAGCAGAAAGCTCTCCGAAAGGCCATCGATCGCTTTGAGAAAGCACAGCACCGTGACAAATGCCATCACAGCGAAGCAGAACAGGAAATTTTCGCCGTCAAAGAGGAGAAAGGCTGCCCGCGAGAGCAGATTAAAGCCGATCTCCGTCGGTACGTAGAATCCGGAACGTGCCAGATGCATGAATTCCACGTACTTCATGTAATCGTTTCCGACGTTGATCCTGAGCGCCAGGATCCCAAACAGGATGAGAAAGATACCGACCAGAAGTACCCTGCTCTTTAAGATCTCCCGGGTGACAAACCCCTGCGGCACCGCTGTCCGGCCGGTTGAACGGACCGCGGCGGAACGGATCCCGACCGCAAAAAGGATCGTGCAGACGGTTGCCGCCAGATACAGGATCACCGCATTCCCTCCCGCATCAGGCGAAACGCGCTGCCAAAGGAACGGTCCGCCAGCCATTCCCGCCTGTTTTTATACAGAAACCGGAGTGCCAGGAGTCCCGCCATCCGACCGTACAGGGCACGATACAGGGTTCCCCGGTCGCGGAAGAACTTGTCATTGTAGCCGGTAAACCAGGTGGAGTCGCGGGCGGTCTCTTCCCCGAGACAGACGGGTGAGCGATAGAGCTTCAGCCCCTTCTTCAGACAATCCGCCAGAAACAGACTGTCCTCTCCTGCCGCGTATCTGGCGCCGCCTCCGAACAGCAGGGAAAACCACACGTTGGCCTCCTGCTGCTTCGCCGTTCGAAGCGCGATACTGTAGGCGGGATACCTGCCGCAATTCCAGAGATGCACCCTGCCGTGATCCTTATTGCGATAGGTTTCCCGCCCTGCCGATTGTGTGACATTGAAGAGGATCACATCCGCCTCGGGATGATCCCGGAATTCCCGCACAACACTCTCCGCATACCCGTCACGGTAGACGATATCCTCATCCCCGATCAGGACGATCTCCGATTCCGCAAGCAGCAGCCCCTGATTTCGGGAACGTCCCACACCGCGGGCGGAGGAGCAGATGACCCGGATGAGATGGTCCTCATATTGAAAGGAATCCACCCGGTCCTCATGGCACTGATTGACGATGACGGCATCACAGCCAAGATGCATGCGTGCCGCCAGTGTCTTCGGGTTTTCATTTAACGCGGCCACAATGTGCGTCAGACCGCTGCTGTTCTTAACGAAGTCCATACAATCTCTTCAGATACCTCATATCCGCATCATACAGGATCAGTCCGATCACCGGGATCTTTCGCACCGCAAGTGCTGTCAGGATATGCTCCGCCAGACCGCTGCCGGCCTTACCGTACGGCACACAGACGATCGCCGCATCCCCCGAGGCTTCCGACACATGATCCGCAGGAATCAGGCGGATCCCCCTCTCCTGCAGATCAGCACTCAAGATCGCTGTCAGACGGTCACAGAGTCTGCCGCTCTCTCTGCCGTCCGCGGAGGCCGCCAGGATGATAATGTCCCCCGCCCCTGTCAGTGCCGCGTGACATCCCGTCTGTAGTTCCCGTTCAAACTGTTCGGTCGATCCGCCCGCTTCCCTGCCCAGTACGCCGAGCATCGGCTGAGAGTATCTTTTGCCGCAGGTTTCCGGATCATACAGCGCATCATCTACGGCGTATTTCAGGAACAGCACAAATGCGCAGATGATCAGCGCCAATACCGCTCCCAGGATCGCCGCGCGGCCTGTCTGATCCTTCGTCACAACAAGCAGCGCCGGCGTCTGCTCCAGGACACGGATCTCCGTAAAGTTCCGATTGTTCTCTCCGAAAGCCGCAAGCGCCGTTATCATTGCCTGAAGGATCGCATCCGCGGAGTCCGTATCGTGTCGGGTGACCGTGAGCATCATCACGCGCAGATCGGAAGGCAGGCGGATCGTGACGGAAGAAAGTACCTCGGCGCGCGTGAGCATCCCACTGGGCGTACCCGGTACCAGGACCAGCTCGTCATCCTCTGTCTTCACGGCAGACCCGTCGGTCCTGACAGCGGCCGAAGTGCGCTGTGATTCCTCCGAAAGCCCTTCCGCGATCAATTCCCCCATCGCCGTATCCAGGATCTCATCACCGGTGATCAGCTCCTTCCAGGTCCAGGCATTGTAATAGTCCTGCGCGTTTTCTGCCGCCTCCGGAGAAAATTCCAGATAGAGCCGCGCACCGGCCGCATACTCTCTCGCGGGGGCAAATACCACATGCTGACACAGGTAGATCCCCACCCCGATCAACGCTCCGACCAGTGCGCCAAGCGGGATCAGATACCAGCGGGACAGGATCCGCAGGTAGTATCCGCGCAGAGAAACCGCCTCCCTGCCTGTCTGTTTTGTCACATAGGCATTCATTCGCTGTGGTCCTTCTGCGCTGTCACCTGTCCGGCCTCAACCCCTTCTGTCGCCTCCGGGGTGAACAGGATCTTGAGCGTCAGCAGCATGAGCTTGAGATCAAGCCAGATAGAATAGTTTTCCACATAGGTCAGATCAAGCTTTAACTTGTCATACGGTGTGGTGTTGTATTTCCCGTAAACCTGCGCATAGCCCGCAAGCCCCGCCTTGACCTGCGTGCGGAAGATGAATTCCGGCATTTTCTTGACATACTCCCGGATGATCTCCGGCCGCTCGGGCCGCGGTCCGATAAAGGACATCTCCCCCTTCAGGATATTGAAGAGCTGCGGCAGCTCATCGATCCGCACCGAGCGGATGAACCGTCCTACCGGGGTGATACGGGAATCGTTTTTCTCCGCCAGTCTGGCCACCCCGTCCTTTTCCGCGTCAACCCGCATGCTGCGGAATTTCAGGATCTGGAATTCCTTCATCCCCTTTGTACAGCGGATCTGACGGTACAGAACAGGGCCTCCGTCCGTAAAATGGATGATAAGGGCCGTCACCAGCATGATCGGCGAGGCAATGATCAGGAGCAGGAGGGACAGTACGATATCACTCACCCTCTTGATAAAGAGCTGTTCCGCCCGGATCGACTGTTCTCTGATCAGGAAGATCGGCGTATCGAAGAGGTGCATCTGCTCCGATCCCTTGATCAGCACATCGGAGATCTTCGGGGAGGTGTAGATACGAATGTTCCTGCCATAACAGTACTTCAGAAGGAGATTCCGTTCCGTCGTCGGCACATCCCAGATGACGATCGCGTCAAAATCCCCCTCTTCATAGAGGCGCTCCACTTCCGGAACCCCCATTCCAATGTCTACCAGCTGCGTGATCGTATATTTATCCTTGCGGGACTCGAATTTCCGATGGATCTCTTCGATCGGATGGGTCCCATGCACCAGCAGCAGCCGTCTGGGCGGGAAGATCCTGCGGTAGATCGCAGCCGACACCAGGAGCCAGAGCAAGGTGGCAGCAAGCTCTGCCCCCGTCATGATCAGATACGGCCATACATCCACCACCCAGTTGCGCATAAGGGAGGTCTGAAAATACGTGAGGACGTTGACGATCACGATCGCAAAGATCTGTGAGAAGAACAGATCCGGAACCTTCAGGTATCCGATCCGAAGACCGCCGTAGGTTCCCAGGAAGAACCACAGCAGGACAAAATAGATAAATAGGATCAGCAGATGACCGCGAAAATAGAATTTCAGACCCTCTGCAAAATAGATCACACCGTTAGCAGAGAACCGCCGCACACGGACCACCGGGTAAAAACGGGTAAACCAGAAAACGGCATAAACCCCGGTCAGGATCGCCAGATCAAAAAAGGACAGGATGAGTACGATCATCCTCTTGACATTTTCACCCCGTACGCTATTCATACCGGCGGTCAAAGTCTCCTCCACGTTGCGCGAATCGCCCACCCGATCAGGCACCGCAGGCTCTGTGCCTGTGACAGACCGGCCACCCTGCGGTAGAGATTATAGATCCTTTTCACCGCCACCCGCTTGTTGGACGAGAGCGATCCGATCGGACGGCGGTAGATCGTGAGCACGCTGTCCAATCCGTAGGCCGTGACACCTGACTTGAGGATCCGCCACCAGGTCGCCGTATCCTCACTTGCAATATGCTCCATCAGGATCTCTTCTTTTTTGATCTTCTTAAGATCAAACATCACCGTCGAGGTGAAGATCACGGTGCGCGTCAGTGCCCTCTTAAAATCCAGCGTCGCCGGCGCATGCACTACCTTGCCGGTCCGCTCTGCATCTTCATCTCCGAACTCATAGGAGGTAAATGCAAAAGCCGCATTCCGGTCATGCAGAAAGGAAGTTTCCAGGAAAAGCTTCTCCGGCAGCCAAATATCGTCCGCGTCGAGAAATGCCAGATATCGCCCGGCTGCCGCGTGGATCCCCACATTCCTGGCTCCTGCCGCGCCGCGGCTCTCCCGGAGCTTTAACAGGATGATCTCTCCGGTCCCCTTCTTGCTGGCCTCCCGCTCGAAGGGATCCTCCCGTTCCAGAAGCGGCAGGAAATATACCGGGATCCCGGATTCCTCTGCCGTCTCCTTGATGATCTCCACGCTCTCATCCTGGGAACCGTCATCCACGAGGATCAGTTCCCAGTCCCTGAGCGACTGCTGAAATACCGACAGCAGTGTCTCTCGGATATAGGGTGCCGCATTGTGCACCGGTACAACAATGCTCACCTTCGGGCCCATGCGGGATCAGATCTCCTCTTTCACGAGATAGATCGGGCGACGTTTTACTTCCATATACGTCTTCGCCAGATACTGCCCCACGATCCCCAGGCAAAACAGCTGAACTCCGCTGATCAGAGAGATGATGCAGACCAGTGACGGCCATCCGCTCGTCGGATCACCAAACAGGAGCTTGCGAATGATCGTCACGATGATGAGGATCACCGCCAGAACGCAAAAGAGGACCCCCAAAAAGGATGCAAACGCAAGCGGCGCAGTGGAAAATCCGATGATCCCCTCGATCGCATAACGGAAAAGCTTCCAGAAGGACCACTTGGTCTCTCCCTTCTTCCGTTCCACATTCTCATATTCCAGCCATTTGGTCTCAAACCCCACCCAGCTGAAGATCCCCTTGGAAAACCGGTTGATCTCAGAAAGGGACAGGATCGCATCCACGAAGCGCCTTGTCATCATCCGGTAATCGCGGGCACCGTCCACGATCTCGGTATCGGACATGCGATTGATCAGATGATAGAACCGTCTGGCAAAAAAGGACCGGATCGGAGGCTCCCCCTTGCGCGTCACACGTCTGGTCGCAACGCTGTCATATCCCTCCCGGGTGATCGCTTCGTACATCTCAGGCAAAAGGGAGGGGGGATCCTGCAGATCACAGTCCAATAGGGCTGTAAGCTCGCCGTGTGATGCTTCTAACCCCGCATAGATCGCCGCCTCCTTGCCGAAATTCCTCGAAAAGGAGATCAGATGTACCCGTTCATCCCGTCCATGGAGCTCCCGGACACGCGCCGCAGTGGCATCACTCGAGCCGTCATCCACATAGATCAGCTCCAGTGCGACCTCCTCTTTCCGAAAATACGCATCCTGCTTCATGAGTTCGTCATAAAAATCGACGATGTTTTCCTCCTCGTTGTAGCAGGGAACAATAACGCTTAACAGCTTCATCTCACTCCTATTTGGTATATACACACGCTCCGGTCCGACTGTCAAACTTCCGCGTGACGGTCGTATGCGTCTCGTTATCGTAGACCCGGATCTTGCCGGTCTTCAGCTTCCCTTTATCGAAATAGTATGCCGTGACCGTCGTTTCACCGGTCGTCTGGTTCTTGACCGAACTGGTATAGCAGCCGTTTAC
>JAFPTK010000122.1 GCA_017400305.1 Lachnospiraceae bacterium
AAGCGCGCCGGACGTTTCATCAAGCCGGAAGTCAAGAAGGAGGAGCCTGAGGAGCAGATAAAGGTCATCACGATCCCTGAGACCCTGACGATCAAGGATCTGGCACAGGCGATGCGGATGCAGCCGTCTGCGATCATCAAGAAACTCTTCCTCTCCGGCAAGGTGATGACGGTCAACTCGGAGCTTACCTATGAGGAGGCCGAGAATATCGCCATCGAATATGACATCATCTGTGAGAAGGAGGAGCAGGTCGACATCATCGAGGAACTCTTAAAGGAGGAAGAGGATGCGCCTGAGACGCTCAGAAAGCGGCCGCCGGTGGTCTGCGTCATGGGTCACGTCGATCATGGTAAGACATCCCTCCTCGATGCGATCCGTAAGACCAATGTGACCGGTAAAGAGGCGGGCGGCATCACCCAGGCGATCGGTGCCTACATGGTATCGGTCAAGGGACAGAAGATCACCTTCCTGGATACCCCGGGTCATGAGGCTTTCACTGCGATGCGTATGCGCGGTGCGAAGTCAACGGATATCGCGGTGCTCGTCGTTGCGGCGGATGACGGTGTCATGCCGCAGACCGTGGAAGCGATCAACCACGCCAAGGCGGCGGAGGTAGAGATCATTGTGGCGGTCAATAAGATCGATAAACCCAATGCCAATATCGACCGCGTGAAGCAGGAGATGACGGAATACGGACTGATCGCCACGGACTGGGGCGGACAGACGGAATTTGTCCCGGTGTCGGCCAAGACGGGGGAGGGTCTGGAAAACCTCCTGGAGACGATCATCCTGACCGCGGATATCCTGGAGCTGAAGGCCAATCCGGAGCGTGTGGCACGCGGTATCGTGCTGGAGGCGCAGCTGGATAAGGGACGCGGCCCTGTGGCAACGGTACTGGTGCAGAAGGGTACGCTGCATGTCGGAGATTTTATCTCCGCAGGTGCCTGCTCCGGCAAGGTCCGTGCGATGGTGGATGATAAGGGGAGACGGGTCCGTGAGGCAACTCCCTCCGAACCGGTGGAGATCCTGGGCCTTTCGGATGTCCCGGATGCGGGTGAGGTCTTCCTCGGTCACGACAGCGACAAGGAAGCCAAGCAGTACGCGGATACCTATCTGAAGCAGCACAAGAAGGAACTGATCGACGAGACCAAGGGCAACCGGATGTCCCTCGACAACCTGTTCACCAGGATCGAGGAAGGGAAACTCAAGGAACTGGAGCTCATCATCAAGGCGGATGTCCAGGGCTCGGTCGAAGCGCTCAAGCAGAGTCTCGAGAAACTCTCCAACGACGAAGTGGTCGTCAAGATCATCCACTCCGGTGTCGGCGCGATCAACGAATCCGATGTGTCGCTCGCGATGGCAAGTAATGCGATCATCATCGGCTTTGACGTGCGGCCGGACAATATCGCCAAGAGCACGGCCGAGCGGGAAGGCGTGGAGATCAAGCTCTACAAGGTCATCTACCAGGCGATCGACGATATCGAAGCGGCCATGAAGGGGATGCTGGCGCCGGTCTATGAGGAAAAGATCACCGGCCATGCCGAGGTCCGTCAGATCTTCAAGGCGTCTTCGGTGGGCAATATCGCCGGTTCCTATGTGCTTGACGGTACGATCCAGAAGGGCTGCAAGGTGCGCATCCGCCGCGGGGAAGAGCAGATCTTTGAGGGCGAGCTGGCATCGCTCAAGCGCTTCAAGGATGATGTCAAGGAAGTCCGGGAAGGCTATGAGTGCGGCCTGGTGTTCCGCGACTTTGATGCGATGAACATCGGCGATGTCGTTGAGGCGTACATCATGGTCGAGATCCCGAGAGAAAAGTTGGAAAAGGGCTGATCGATGAGAAAGAACAGTATCAAGAATAACCGCATCAACGGGGAGGTACAGCGTGTGATCGCGCAGGCGATCCGGGAGTCCAAGGACCCCAGGATCTCTCCAATGACGACGGTCATGGAGGCACAGGTGGCACCGGATCTCAAGACCTGCAAGGTCTGGGTCTCCGTCATGGGCGATGAGGAATCGCGCGACGAGACCCTGAAGGGATTAAAGAGCGCCGCCGGATATATCCGCTCCGTACTGGCGCATGAGATCAATCTCCGCAACACACCCGAGCTGTTTTTCTACATGGACAGCTCGGTGGAGTACGCGATCGACATCGGGAGGAAGATCGATGACGTGATCGCCAGGGATAATGCGGCGCGTGAGGCCAGAGGAGAAGAAAACTGATCTGATGAGGTGGTTATGGCGTTTACAAAGATAGATGATCTGATCGATCCGAAAAAGATCAAAACCGTCGGCGTCGCAGGACACATTCGTCCGGATGCGGACTGCATCGGGGCGGTACTCGCACTGAAGCAGTATCTCCTTGCCCGCTACAAAGGAATGCGTGTGGATGTCTTCCTGGAGGAGATCCCCCAGATCTATTCCTTCATCAAGGGAAGTGATACCGTACGCACGGATTTTCAGACGGACATAGAGCAATACGATATGTTCATTGTCTGTGATACGGACAAAAGCCGGACCGGGCCGGCCGAGAAGCTTTTTGACGCCGCAAAGCTGCGCGTGAACATCGATCATCATGTGAGCAATCACGGGACCGGAGATGAGAACTATATGGACGGCGATGCTTCCAGCTGTTGTGAGCTGATCTATGATCTGCTGGATCATGATGCCATTGACAAGGATCTCGCCCAGACGATCTACTGCGGCATCATCGCCGATACGGGCGTGTTCAAGTACAGCGCGACCTCACCCAAGACCATGCGGATCGGAGCGGATCTGATCTCCTACGGCTTTGATTTCAATGATCTGATCGACCGGACTTTCTACCGCAAGACCTATGTGCAGAATCAGCTTCTGGGACGCGTCCTGATGGAGTCGACCCTGTTCATGGGCGGGAGGTGTATCGTCGGGATCGTCACACGCAAGACTTTGGAATTCTACAAGGCGACCACCAGTGATCTGGAGGGGATCGTGAGTCAGTTGATGCTGACGAGCGGCGTCGCCTGCGCGATCTTCCTGCATGAGACGGGAAGCCTGGAGTTCAAGGCATCTCTGCGTTCCAACGGTATGGTGGACGTGTCCCGGATCGCGGAGATCTTCGGCGGCGGAGGTCATGTGCGCGCTGCCGGGTGCACGATGAACGGCACCAGCCACGACTGCGTGAACAATCTGGCCAAATACATCGCAGAACAGCTAAGAGGCGTGGATTGACATATGGCAAACAGCTGGAACGGGCTGTTGTTGGTGAATAAAGAAGCGGGGTTTACCTCCAATGACGTGGTCGCCAAACTCAGAGGGATCCTGAAGCAAAAGAAGATCGGTCACACCGGGACGCTGGATCCCGATGCGGTCGGTCTTCTTGTGGTTTGTCTGGGAAATGCCACGAGGGCGGTGGAACTGCTCACAGAGCATGATAAGGAGTATATCGCGGTCGTACAGCTGGGCATCGTCACGGATACGCAGGATACGACCGGGGAGGTCCTTGAAAAGCGAGATGCATCCGGGATCACGCATGAGAAGCTCTCGGAGGCACTGCAGGCATTCAAGGGGGATTATGATCAGATCCCGCCGATGTATTCCGCCATCAGGATGGGAGGGAAACACCTCTATGAGCTCGCAAGAGAGGGCAGAACGGTGGAGAGGAAGCCGCGGAGGGTGACGATCGATGCGATCTCCCTCGTGGATGACGGCGCCCTTTCGGATGAACACCGCTTCACCATGGAGGTGAGATGCTCCAAGGGGACGTATATCCGCACGCTCTGTCATGACATCGGAGAGCGGCTGGGCTGCGGGGCGGCGATGGGATTTCTCCTTCGCACCGCTGTCGGCAGTTTCCGGGTGGATCAGGCGCTGACGCTTACGCAGATCGAAGCCTGCCGGGACGACGGGACGCTCACGGAGCATATCCTGCCGGTGGAGGGGATCTTTCGCGGGATGGACCGCGTGACGGTCCGGGAGGAATACCGGCTTCCGATGGAGAACGGCAATCCGTTTCCGCTTACCATGATCCGGGAGGAGGACCTGGAGGGAGAAGAGGATGTGATCCCGTTAAACGAGCGATATCGTGACGGAGAACCGGTCCGTGTCTATTGCGGGAAGGACTGGTTTGGGATCTACCGGTACAGCGTGAAGACAGAGCGCTTTCTGGTGGATAAGTTTTTCTACGGAGTCTGACGGTGCGGATCATCAGGGACCTCGCGGAATATCCGGCCGGAAAGAGCGCGGTGGCCATCGGGAAATTCGACGGTGTGCACCGGGGGCATCAGGGATTGCTCGCGACCCTTAAGGGGGTTGCCGATAAACGGCATCTCACTGCGGCGGTGTTCACTTTTGATCCCTCGCCGGCGGTGCTGTTCGGCAGACAGGAAGAGCCGCTCATGTCGGCAGAGGAGAAGAGAGAGGCCTTTCGGGAGCTGGGGGTGGATGTCCTGGTGGAATACCCCTTTGACAGAGAACGGGCAGCCATGAAGCCGGAGACCTTTGTGGAAAAGATCCTGGTCGAAGGAATGCATGCCGCCGCGATCGTATGCGGGGAGGATGTTTCCTTCGGAGCAGGCGGAAGAGGAGACCGGATCCTTCTTGCCGCGCTCGGTGAGAGGTATGGCTTTGATGTGACGGTGGTAGACAAAGTACTGGCGGATGGAAGCCCCATCAGCTCATCGCGGATCCGGCAGGCGTTGAAGGAAGGGCACAGTGAGGAGGCCCTGCGGATGCTGGGCAGGAAGTCGGGATAGCTAAGATCGGGATACCTTGGAGGCACTCACCATTGGGGGGAACGGGTCTATGGATCAGGCACAGGGCAGGAAGTGGATCGCAGTCGTAACACTGGATATTCTCATCTGTACCACGATTCTGATCGTGATCAGTTATCTGCATGTTTCCGACGCGTTGAGAAACCGTGTCGCGGAGCAGGCGCAGGAGAGTGCGGACCGGTATGCGCAGGAGCTCGGAAGCTGGCTGACCGGCTACGGAAGGATCGTCGACACACTGGCAGCGGAATTTGAGACACAGGGACTCGCCGATCTTCCGCCGGAAGAACTGCACCGTCATCTGGCACAGACCTTTCTGAACCTCAATCAAGAAGAACAATTCTACGATATCTACTTTATCGATCCCGATAATCATATGACCTGTTCCGTCGATTATTTCTCCGACGGACAGGTGGATTACGTCAACAGTGACAGCTTCTATCAGGATGCCGTTAAGAGTGGCAGACTGTGTTATTCCGGTCCCTACAACGATGAGTTTGAGAATGTGCCGGTGGTGACGATCGCACGGGAGATCCGGATGGACGGTGTCCTGAAGGGGGTTCTTGCTGCCGATATCTATGTGGATCAGATCGTGGATCAGATCAGCCGCGCGGATCTGGCGGAGGGGTGTTACGCCTTCCTGACGGATCGACAGGGAGGGATGGTGGCACATCCTGATCCGGCTTACGCTTACGACGATCAGCCGAAACACATGACGGAGACAGGGAATGCGGATTATTCCCGGGTCCTTGATATGATGAGATCCGGGGAGCGGCATATCGTCTATGTCAGGGATTATGACCAGGTGGTGCGCGGGATCAATATTTCCGAGATCCCCGAGGTCGGATGGTATGTGGGGATCGCTACGCCCCGTTCCGTACTTGCGGAGGATGTGAGCAGACTGATCCTTGCCTATCTGGTCGCGGCCGTCGTTGCGATCGTGGTGGGCGTCCTCCTCATCATCCTCTATATCTCGCAGCGCATGCACAGCCACAGGATCACGGCCAGTCAGGCCTATCGGAGGGTGGGGGGCCGCTACATCCTGGCGGCCATCGTTGCGAACCTGTTCTTTGTGGCAGTCATTGTCGCCTCCTATCTGATGATGTCATCGGCGATCCGGGAGAATATCACCCTCCGGGGGGAGCTCAGGGCACTCGATGCAGCGGAGCAGCTTGAGCATTACATGAACCAGACGACGGACACGGTCAAGCAGTTGCGATTCCGCATCGACAGGATGCTGCAGGACGGGTATTCCAGGCAGGAAATCCTGGATTATATGACCGAGGTGACCGTGAATATCCAGAATGCGCTGGATCCGGAATTTACCGGCGTATACGGAGTGATCAACGGGGAGTATTATGACGGGGCGAACTGGGTTCCGGACGAGGATTATGAGCCGACCGAAAGACCGTGGTATATCGGTGCCATGGAGGAACCGGGCAAGGTGGTATATATCGAACCCTACGTGGATGCGCAGACGGGACAGATGATGATGACGGTGGCGCAGACGCTGGAGGAGGGAAACGGTGTCGTGGCCCTCGATATCACGATCGACATGATGCGCAGGATCACGGCATCCCGCGATGTGGCCGATGAAGACAGGATGGAGATGATCCTGGATGATCACGGACTGGTCGTGATCCATACAAGGGAAGACCAGATCGGCCATAATTATCTTGAGGAAAAGGACAGCCTTGGCGCGAGTATCGCGGCAAAGCTGTATGCCACACAGGATCCCTTCTTTGAAATGCGCTATGAGGGAGAGGAGTATCTGGTATACGCGCTTGCCATCAATGAACAGTGGTACAGCGTGGCGGTCATCGATGTCGGATCCCGCTATCGGCCGCTCCGTTATCTGACCTTCGTCACGATCTGTGCCATCGCGCTGATCATTGTGGCGCTGTTAATCATATTCCTGACGATGGGGGCCAAGACCCTCGCGGCGGAGCGTCTGAGCCGCCAGCTATCCGCCACAGCGGATATCTATGTGTCTGCACACGATATCGATGTGATCCATGACCGGTATCTGCAGATCCACGCCGATACCTATGTGAGCGGATTTCTGTCTGCGGGATACAAGAACGCACAGAAAACACTGAACGAAGTGATGCGGCAGACAACGGCGGAGGAGTCCATAGAGAATGTGCTCGCTTTTGTGGATCTCCGGACGCTGAAGGAGCGGCTCGGGGAGTCCAACACGATCACCCTGGAGTTCCTCGGGATAAGCGGGCGCTGGTGCCGGGGACGGTTTGTGGTATCGGAGTACACCCCGCGGGGAGAGATCTCCCGCGTGTTGTGGCTGGTAGAGAATATCGATCAGGAGAAAAAGCGACGGGATGAGCTGCAGGATCTCTCCGCCCGGGCGATCGCCCAGAGCGAAGCGCAGAATGCTTTCCTGGCCAGGATGAGCCATGAGATCCGGACACCGATCAACGCCATGATAGGGATGAACGAGATGATCCGGCGTGAGACGACGGATGTCAATATCGCCGATTATGCGGAGACCATCCGGGCAGCGGGAACGGAGCTGCTGCATATGGTGGATGACCTCCTGTCCTACTCCCGGAGGGGGGAGGGAGAGATGGAACTCATCTCCGAGGACTATGAGAAATCCTGCCGGGACAATAACGGGACCGTGCGCAATTATCTGGCGGGGATCCGGGCCCCGGAAGCCGACATCCTGCTGGTCGATGATACGCAGGTCAATCTGATGGTGGCGAAGAGTCTGCTGAAACGGACCGGCGTAAGGGTCGATACGGCAGTAAACGGAGAGGAAGGACTGGCATTTGCGGCGAAGAAGAAATATGACCTGATCTTTCTGGATCAGATGATGCCCGGAAAGGACGGAACGGAGACGCTGAGGGAGCTTCGGGCGGGCGGAGGTCTCAATGCCGGGACACCGGTGGTCTGTCTCACGGCCAATGTTGTTGCCGGCGCACGGGAACAGTATCTCGCCGACGGGTTTGATGATTACCTGAGTAAACCCATCGATCCGGAAGCATTGGAGGGGATGTTGACGAAATACCTGCCGAAAGATAAGATTATAATATGCGAGAATATGCCTTCGAAAGGGGAACCTGCTGACAGAGGGACTATGAGCGAATGGAAGCTTAACGGCATTGATACGGAGCAGGGGATCGAATACTGTGGCAGCGAGGAAGCCTATGAGCAGATCCTCAGAGTCTATTATGAGGGGATCGAGGACAAGTCGGCTTCTTTGGAGCGCCTGTATGCGCAGTCGGACTGGAGGAATTATGCGATCGAGATGCATTCCTTAAAGAGCTCCTCCCGTGTGATCGGCGCTCTTGATCTGGCGGATCGCGCGCAGGCGGTGGAGGATGCGGCGAAGGCAGAGGATGAGACCTTCCTCAGGGCACATCATTCGGATCTCCTTTCGGACTATCGGTCGTTTCGGGAGATCCTGCGGGAGGCGGTCACAGACATAGCGGATGACGCCGGGGAGATAAGGCAGCTTCCGGAAGCGGAGGAGACGGTTGCAGAGGAAATCTTCCGGCGCATACGGGAAGCTGCGGATGCCATGGATATCGACGGGATCGAGGCTGCTCTGAAGGAGGCGGCCCGCTATCGGTTCCGCGGGGAAGACGGGAAACGACTGGATGAGATCAGAAAACGGGCGGAAAGCTTTGACTACGAAGAGATCTCATCGATCCTTCGCGACAATTGAGAAAGGAAGACCGCATGTCCTGCTGGGTGGTAGTGGTAGATGATGATGTGATCAACTTAAGGATGGCAAGGACCATCTTAAGCGAACACGGCATGAAAGTCAGTGTGGTGAAATCCGGCAGTCAGTTCCTGTCCTTTATGGAGACGAATTCGCCGGATCTGGTGCTGCTGGATCTTATCATGCCGGATATGGACGGGTTCCAGACCTATGAGGCACTCCGTAAGTGGGAAAAGGAGACGGAGCGTCCCAGGATACCGGTGATCATTCTGACGGCGGAGACGGACAGCGAAGCCGAGAGGCGGGGATTGGAGCTCGGTGCATCGGATTATATCAGGAAACCCTTTAACCCGGATGTACTGCTGCGCCGCATTGAGAATATCGTTCACAATTCCGACAGGATCAAAGACCTTACGCATGAGGCCGCTGTCGATCAGCTCACCGGATTTCTTAACAAAGCGGGAGTCACCGCGGAACTGGAAAAGGTCTGCCGCAATGAGCAGGGAGCTCTCATGATCCTGGATCTGGACAGCTTTAAGCCGGTGAATGATATCTACGGCCATGAAATGGGAGACAGGATGCTGCAGGTCTTTGCGGATCTCGTACGGCGAAGTATCCGCGCGGAGGACATCGTCGGCCGGATCGGCGGGGACGAATTCATATGCTTCAGCCGCAAGGTGACGGATGAGGCGGTCGTACAGAAGATGATCGCGCGGTTAAATGAGCAGATCACTTTGGAAGCGGAAAAGCTCATGGGCAGTGACTGCAATATCCCTCTGGGGGTATCGGCCGGTACGGTCCTTGTCTCCGGAAACGACGAAGATTATGAGGAGCTGTTCCGGCAGGCGGACAAGGCATTGCTCTTTGTGAAGCAGAACGGAAAGCACGGCTATGCGCTGTATGACGAGCAGGATGATACCGACGGCGGGATCGGAGAGGATCCCATGGCCGATATGGAGAGACTCTCTGTGATCCTGGATGAGAGAAACGAAGCAAACTGCGCCCTTTGGCTGGGGCAGGATGCGTTTGTCGGTATCTACCGGTTCATGATCCGATTTATCCAGACCTATCACGGCGTCGCTTCCAAGGCGATGTTTACCCTCAGACCGCTTGCGATCGAATACCGCGGATCCGTGCTGAACCGTCTGTCCGAGGAGTTCGGTGATATGTTAAAAAACACCCTTCGCAAGAGTGATCTGATGATGCAGACGAAGTCCAACCAGTTCTTTATCCTGTTCCCCGAGCTGGCTTCCCAATACATCAACAATGTGGCGGGACGCATCCTGCAGGAGTGGAACAGGCTCGGATACGCCGATGTGGTCGATGTTCTCTACGATTTCGAAGTGATCGACTGTACGAAAGATGAGAAGCACGGTCGCCGGGGCAGCGATAACGCAGGAGAGAACAGGATCTGAGATCCGTTGAGGCCGGGCCTTAACGGAAGATGGGGGGGATAGATCATGGCAGAGATGATAAAACCCAAAGGTGAGGAACTGCGCGCTTATATCACGGAGCATATCGATCAGGCGGTGGAAGAGGGCTGGATCGAGGTGTTCTATCAGCCCGTGCTCCGGACGCTCACCGATGAGATCTGCGGTTTGGAAGCTCTTGCACGATGGAGGGATCCGGTATACGGACTCCTCAGTCCGGACGAGTTTATTACGGCGCTGGAGAAGGGTCGCCTCATTCACAAGCTGGACTGCCGAGTGATCCATCAGATCTGCATGAATTATGATGAGGCCGAGAAACTGGGGGTATCCACGGTCCCGGTGTCCTTCAACCTCTCCCGTCTGGATTTTCAGCTCTGTGACATCCATCAGTACATCCAGGATCAGATCCGTTCATACAAGATCCCGCGGGATGCCCTTCGGGTGGAGATCACCGAGAGCACGATGGAGACCAACGCAAAACGGATGCGTCATGTGATCGACCGCTTCTGGGAGTGCGGTCTGCGCGTCTGGATGGATGATTTCGGCAGCGGATATTCTTCCCTCAATGTTCTCAAGGATTATCATTTTGATACCTTAAAGATCGATATGATCTTTCTGCGCAATGATGATCTGAGATCCCGGGAGATCGTGAAGTCTGTGGTCGATATGTCCAAGAGGATCGGGGTCCATACGCTGGCGGAGGGCGTGGAGACGGCGGAGCAGCTTGCTTTTCTTAAGAGCATCGGCTGTGAAAAAGCACAGGGGTACTATATCGGCAAGCCGATGCCGATCAAGGAGTGTGATGCTGCGCTGGCAGAGAGGGGATATCACAAGGAGAGTCTGGTAAAAGCGAAGTATTACCATGACATCGGCTGTGTGAATATCCTGAGTGCGACACCGTTTGAGCAGGATGATATCGAGACGAAGAATAAGGGTTATCGGGAGGGACAGATCCCGCTCGCGATCGTAGAGCATGACGGCAAAAACATCCGCTATATCTTCACCAACGAGAACTACCTGGCCACGCTGTCCCATCTGCGCCTGACGTCCACGGAGGAAGTGGAACGGGACTTTTCCGAGGGAGAATCCTATGTGGGGGAGCACTTCCTTGAGATGATGAAACGGGCCAAAAAGACCCATGAACTGATCACCATCGATTTTATGAGCGGCGGAAACCATGTCTTTGCCCTGGTGCGGTGGATCGCAGGATATCCGGGCGGTGACGCCTATCTGTGGTCCATACAGAATATATCCGATAACCGTCTGATCTCCAAGTTGACACGGCTGGAGGATTATCTGCCGAGTATCTTCACGATCTACGACCGGATATCGATCATTGATATGAAGGATGGGAAATCGGAGAATCTGTACCAGAGCAGCCAGACCCGTGCAAAATACAATAAAGGCTCCGTTTCGGATGAGATCCGCCTGTTTTCCGCAAAGGAGATCTATCCGGAGCAGCAGGAGCGATATCTGGCTTTTATGGATCCCGATACCCTGGAAAAGAGGATCCTGAGCAGTCCCAGCCGATATATCTCGGAAATCTTCCGGATGCGCAGTTCTGGCGGGGATTATCCCTGGAAGCTGATCGTCTGTCTGTTTGCGTCGGATCCGCAGGACCGGAAGATCCTGATCTGCTACCGCAAGGTCAATAACAGCTTTGCAACACGTGTTCTGGGCAGAAAGGCGGATGCGGCGGATCGGAAGGAGGAGTCGGATTATCCGGCCGAGATCCTGTGGAAGAACTTCACGCAGTATTCCGATACCGCCTTTTTCTGGAAAGATACCAGACGCCGGTTCATCGGTGTCAATCAGGCGTTCCTTAATTATTTCGGATTCTCCTCCGCGGACGTACTGGTCGGCAAGACGGATGAGGAGATGGGGTGGCATATCGATCCGGAACCGTATGCCCGTGATGAGGAGATGATCCTCCGAACCGGGGAACAGACCTTCCTAAAGCCCGGTATATGCCTCTGCAGGGGCAGGATGCGGAACATCGTCTCCAGCAAGATGCCGATCTATCGGGAGGGAGAGATCGTCGGTCTCATGGGATACTTCCTTGACATGACCGATTGGAGGAACGCGGGGGTAGAGATCGACAAGGTTTCACGGATGGATCCGCTGACCGGATCCCTGAGCCTCCTGGGGATCGTCGAGGCACTCTTGAGATATCAGGACAGTTATGTCTTCAAGGGCGTGGATTTCGCCATGCTCCTGTTCGACATCAGTCATTTTCATCTCTTTACGAAGAACTACGGAAGGGAATGGAGCAACCATCTACTGGGCCACCTGGTGGAAAAGATCCAGGAGATCGTCGGCGTGGAAGGGGTCTGCGGAAGGATCAACGGCGATCATTTCCTGGTGGTCCAACAGGTGAAGGATCATCGGGAGGTCGAGGAGACCGTCAACGCCGTGGTCAGAGGGGTGGAAGAGATCCGTGAAGTGGACGGGATCCCCTGCACGGTCTATCTGAATGCCGGTTATGCGGTCTATTCCGAGATCAGGGATCTGCAGAAGATGTTCTCGGAAGTGGAAGCGCGTATGCGCGAGAGCATGGATTCCGCGGGGGAAACAGAGTAAAAAGCTCTTTACAACACCGACTTCCTGTGGTATGTTAAATAAGTTGCTTTGCGTTCGCTTTGCGCAGGGCACGAAACTGTAATTACCCGCACATCGGGACGGGACGCTCCAACCCGCTCGCTGTGCAGGGCGGATCATCGGATGGGCAGGGCCTGTCCGGCAGAAAGGAGAGATTATGATCACCAAGGAAAAGAAAGCGGAAATCATCAAGAAGTATGCACGCGGCGAGGCAGATACCGGTTCACCGGAGGTACAGATCGCAATCCTGACGGAGCGCATCCGGGAGCTCAATGAGCATCTGTCCACCAATCAGAAGGACCATCATTCCCGCAGAGGCCTGTTAAAGATGGTCGGTCAGCGCAGACGCCTGCTGTCCTATCTGCAGGACA
>JAFPTK010000123.1 GCA_017400305.1 Lachnospiraceae bacterium
GCGCAGTGCGATGGAGCTCTCCGTTAATCCGGACATCGGCAGCAACTTTGATATGAGTGCATGAACAAAAGGAACCCTGGAGGGTTCCTTTTTCTTTTCCATAGATCAATCCTTTTTCTCGATCCGATCCGTACCGATCGCGATCCGTCCTTCCTTTAACAGATGTCCCACCGCCCGTTTGAATTCGTTTTTACTCATGGCGAAGGTATTTCGGATGAGTGACGGTTCCGCTTTGTCCGTAAACGGGATTGTTCCGTTCTTAGAGAGATAGGAAAGGAGCTTTTCCGCATCCTCGTCCATCTGGCGGACGGCGGTTTCCCTCAGGGACAGATCCAGCCGGCCGTCCGGCAATACGCGGGTCACGCGGACGCGGAGCTTCTCGCCGACGGCTACATCCCTGGTGAGCTCTTTCCGCGGCAGGAGAGCGGAGTAGCGATCCTCTACGGCGACAAAGATGCCGAAGTTGCCGCTCTTTTCGTAGGCGGTTCCCTCTGTCCAGTCTCCGGCCCGAAAACGGCTGCCGGTTTCCAGCCATTCATAGACATTCATGGTCGCTGCCAGTCTGCCGGATTTATCGAGGATCGGCGCACAGAGGATCTCCTGTCCCTTACGGACCGGTGTCGTCTGATTGGCATAGGGCAGGAAAAGATCCTTGGGGAGTCCCCAATCCAGAAAGGCGCCGAGCTTTCCGGTGGCGCACACCGTAAGACGTCCGACCTCGTGGAGTCTCAACTTCGGCTGATCCGTGGTCGCGACCGGCCGGTCCTCGGAATCCAGATACAGGAAAACCTCGAGGGAGTCCCCCTCCTGTTCTCTGCCGGTCAGATAATGACGGGGCAGGAGCACCTCTTCCCCGTCCTCCCGGTCGGTCAGATAGACGCCGTGCTCCGTGCGCCGGGCGACCGTCAGGGTCTGGTTTTCTCCGAGCTTTAACACAATGTGATCTCCGCCGCGCAGTAGGGAAGGCCGTTTTCGTCATTTAAGGCGATCGTGACCGGGCCGGCAGGCACCTGCGTTCCCCGGGCGATCACCGGGTAGAGCAGGTCTCCGAGATGGGCCTGCTTCTTGTATTCCACGCGCAGTCTTGCAACCTGTGGCATGGTGTCTCCAAAGGCCTCCTGCATCGCGATATGGAAAAACTGTCCGTTGTTGACATGGTGATTGGTATCCAGATGGGTTGTCTGCACCTCGACCGGCGGCTTTTTCTCCGGTTCAGACTCTCCGGGGAAGGGGATCTTGCGGGGCAGGTAGTTCATATCCAGCCGCTCACCCAGTCCATAGGCATCCGACATTTCCTGCGGAGCCCGTTCCATCGTGCTCTTGTCGAGATCCAGGAAGGACCAGACGGAGTTGGCCATGACTAGCATTTCTCCGGATTCCGTCTGTAGAAAGAAATTCCGGAGACCCAGAAAACCTTTGATCTCATAGGGGTTTGTGCCGACGATGATGCGATCACCGATCCTGGGCAGGCGGCTGATCTCGATCTGCCAGGCGTTTACGACCCAGACCCTGTGAGAGGAGGCGAGCCATGCTATACCGAAGCCGACATCCTCCGATTGAAAGGTGGAACAATCCTGAAAATAATCCACGACAGCGGGGAGCTTCAGAAATCCCCGCTCGTCTACCTCACTGTATCGGATCCTTGTCTCCCAGGTGTACATGGTTTAGGATCAAAGCGCCGAGCGGATCGCTGCCAGGAAGGAGTCGTAATCCTCCAAAGCGGGCAGCTCCGGGTGTGCGGCCCGGATCGCGTCGGTGGTACGGAACAGAAATCCCGCCTTGGAGGCTTCGATCATCTTGAGATCATTGAAGCTGTCCCCGGCAGCGATCGTGTCATAACCGATCGACTGAAGCGCTTTCACGGTTGTGAGCTTGGACTGTTCACATCTCATATGGAAACCGGTGATCTCGCCGTCCGGTGCGACCTCGAGAGAATTGCAGAGGATCGTCGGCCAGCCCAGCTTCTCCATGAGGGGGGAAGCAAATTCCTCAAAGGTGTCGCTCAGGATCAGTACCTGCACTTGTGCGCGGAGGCTGTCCAGAAATTCCCTGGCTCCGGGCAGCGGATCGATCGTGCGGATCGTCGCCTGGATCTCCTTCAGGCCCAGTCCGTGTTCCTTTAGGATGCCCAGGCGAAAATGCATCAGCTTGTCATAGTCGGGCTCATCCCTGGTCGTACGGGAAAGCTCCGGGATGCCGGATGCCTTGGAAAAAGCGATCCAGATTTCCGGGACAAGCACACCTTCCAGATCCAAACATACAATATTCATGGCCGTTTAATACCCGTTCCATTCCCCGGTGCCGTTCCAGAGCTCCACACCGTCATCCTCGTCTTCGTCATCGTTGTCATCGGAGTCCTCTACCCAGCCGTCGTCATCGCCGTCATCGCCCGAATCCTCTTCCCATTCGCCGCCATCTTCCTCATCGAAGGATTCGGACCATCCTTCCTCGGATGTCTGCCCCTCCTGAAATCCCGTATCGCCGTTTGCGTTGTCCACAAAAACGCCGTTATCTCCCGCGACATTGGTATTTCCGGTCGCCTGTCCGCCGGTCTGCTCGCCGGCCTGACCACCGGAGCGATTCTGGCTGCTGCCCGAGATAAAGCCGAACATCGAGGGATCCCCGATGAAGTTGCCGGCATCGTCGAAGACGTCGCTTTTCTCCACGCCGTCCGGGAGGATCGGTTCGCCCTCCTCATCATATTCGATCCAGTCCTCCGGATGGAACTCCTCCTCGTAAGAGGTATCGTCCAATGGCTCAAAGATCGCGGGCGTCCCGGAATTCGGATCGAAGATCGAATCCTCGGGATTGGAGGTGCAGCCGGCCAGGAGCAGGGCCGCAGCCGCCGCTCCTGTCAGCAGGATCACAGCTCTTTTTTTCATGGGTTTCTCCGTCATCAGACACTTGCCTTCAGTGCATCCGCCTTGTCTGTCTTCTCCCAGGGAAGGTCCAGATCATTGCGGCCAAAGTGGCCGTAAGCCGCTGTCTGGCGGTAGATCGGTCTGCGGAGATCCAGCATCTTGATGATGCCGGCCGGGCGCAGATCGAAGTTTTTGCGGACCGCTTCGACGAGCTTCTCGTTGGAGACCTTGCCGGTACCGAAGGTATCCACCAGCACAGAGGTCGGCTGTGCCACGCCGATCGCGTAGGACAGCTGGATCTCGCATTTATCTGCGAGCCCCGCCGCCACGATATTTTTAGCGACATATCTCGCCGCATATGCGGCACTCCGGTCCACCTTGGTGCAGTCCTTGCCGGAAAACGCTCCGCCGCCGTGTCTGGCCGCGCCGCCGTAGGTGTCGACGATGATCTTGCGGCCGGTCAGACCCGCATCACCCTGCGGGCCGCCGATCACGAAACGACCGGTGGGATTGATGAAGATCTTGGTCTTATCATCTACCATGCTGGCATCCACCACGGGATCGATCACGTATTTGCGGATATCCTGATGGATCTGCTCCTGCGTGACCTTTTCATCATGCTGGGTTGAGAGGACGATGGCTTCCAGGCGGGTCGGTTTCCCGTTCTCATCATACTCCACGGAGACCTGGCTCTTGCCGTCGGCCCGGAGATAGGGAAGCGTTCCGTTCTTGCGGACCTCCGTGAGTTTTTTGGTCAGCTTGTGTGCCAGATCGATGGCATACGGCATCAGGGTGTCCGTTTCGTTGGTCGCATCCCCGGAAGTGCTCAAAAAGCTCGGCAA
>JAFPTK010000124.1 GCA_017400305.1 Lachnospiraceae bacterium
CAGATCGATGATACGACCTCCGATTTCGACAGAGAGAAGTTACAGGAAAGACTGGCGAAGCTTGCAGGCGGCGTTGCGGTGATCCGTGTGGGTGCCGCGACCGAGACCGAGATGAAGGAAGCCAAGTACCGCATGGAGGATGCGCTGAACGCCACCCGCGCGGCGGTCGAGGAAGGCATCATCTTCGGCGGCGGCAGCGCGTACATCCACGCCATGAAGGACGTCGAGAAGCTCGCTGACGGCCTCGACGGCGACGAGAAGACCGGTGCACGCATCGTCCTCAAGGCCCTTGAGGCACCGCTGTATCAGATCGCGGTCAACGCCGGCCTGGACGGCTCCGTCATCGTCAACAAGGTCAAGGAGTCCAAGAAGGGCATCGGCTTCAACGCCTACACCGAGAAGTATGTCGACATGGTACAGGACGGCATCATCGATCCCGCCAAGGTCACCCGGAGCGCTCTTCAGAACGCCACCAGCGTAGCCAGCAGCTTCCTCACCACCGAAGCCGCCGTCGCCACCATCAAGGAGCCCCCGGCACCCATGCCTGCAGGAAATCCCGGGATGGGGATGATGTGATAAACCAAGCCATGCAGCCCGGATAACAAAAGTGGCTCCGCCAAGCTTGCTTGAGCGGAGCCGCTTTTTTGTTATCCGGGATATAGGGCGCAGCCCGACACCGAGATGAAGCGCGAAGCGCGGAATCGAGGTGAGCTGCATGGCTGGACCGCCTGCAAGCTTGCTTGCGAGGCGGCCTTTTTTCATGGGGTTCACAACGTGACCTATGGTCACGTTGTGATTTTGCTTTAGAAAAAAGGTATCTGACGACAAACGACACCGAGATGAAGCGCGAAGCGCGAAATCGAGGTGCACCACCCCCGTTTTGTTGTATAATAGATCTATTGTTTCATGCCACAGCCTGCCATCAACCTTACCAAAGGAGACAAGACATGTACGCACTTTCGATCCTGCCGGGCATCCTGATCCTGTTAGTCGTCTGGAAATTCGACACCGTGGAGAAGGAACCGCCGGCCCTGCTGGCAAAGCTCTTTCTCGGCGGCGCGCTGACCGTTATCACGGCCGTCCTCCTGGGACTGGCCGGCGATCTCATAACCCGCCGGATCGCGGAAAACCCGCGCTCCTTTGGCTGCCTCCTCTTTGACAGCTTCCTCTTCACGGCACTGGTGGAGGAGGCGGGATTCTTCCTGATCCTGTGGCTCCTTACCTGGAAAAACCGCGCCTTCAATTACACCTTTGACGGCATCATCTATGCTGTGGCGGTCACGGTCGGCTTTTCCACTGTCGAGAACCTCATTTTCGCGATCCGGACCGATTCCGCAGGCTCCCTGACCCGTATCCTCCTCTCCCTGTTGGGACATGTGATCTTCGGGATATTCATGGGATATTACTACGGACTTGCGCGCAATGCCAAAGGCGCCGGGGATGATCGGGGCTTTCGGAGGCGTCTCGTGCAGGCGATCCTCCTGCCGACCGTTCTGCACGGCTTCTACGTCTTTTGCCTGAGAGCGGAGAGGATCGAGTATACCGTTTTCCTTGCCGTCTACATGATCGTGCTCACGGCGGTAACGGTCTGGCAGTTCCTCAGGTTCTCCCGGGAGGATACCCTGATCCCGGGGATGGAGTGGACCGTCTCGGTGGATGAGAGTACGTGGGAGGAGGAGAGCAATGAGGATCAAATGTGATTACTGCGGTCAGATGATCGATGAGGAACTGAAGAAATGTCCCTTCTGCGGCGGCCCTGTATCCACGGCAAACCGCGTCGCTTCCGGTCAGCCGAAGACCATCGAGGAACTGAAAAAGTGGTATACGGACCATCATCTCCCGCCGGAGGAGAAGACGAGATTCTTTATCGGCAGGAACATCAAGGAGCCCAAGGCCTTCGGCATCTATCGGGACGACAGCGGAGATTTCGTCGTATACAAGAATAAGAGCAACGGGGAACGGGCGGTCCGCTACCGGGGGAAAGACGAGGGCTATGCCGTCAACGAGCTCTATCAGAGACTCCGGGCGGAGATCGCCGATCAGAAGAAAAACAGCGCCGATAAGGGAAGCAGGAACGGAAGAAGCAGCGGAAGAAACAGCAGTGGTCCCGATATCACGGACATCCTTGCGATCGTGGTCGGGATCCTTTCCAATCCGGTTTTCCTATTTATCATCGTTTTACTGTCGTTCATCGTTCCTATGGTATTGGATCATCGGCCCGCCAAAGGATATTACCACTACGACGGCAATGAATACTATTATCAGGGCACCTCCTGGTATTCCTACGATCCGTATGACGATACCTGGTCCTATGCCGATAACAGTGACCTATTGGACTCCGTGATCTACGATGATACGGATGATGCGTATCAGAGCTACGGCAATGAGGGGACGCCCTTTGAAGATACGAACTGGTATGACAGCGGCTCCTCCGATGACGATTATGACTGGGATTCCGACAGCTCCTGGGATTCCTGGGACAGCAGCGATTCCTGGGACTCCTGGGATTCCGGCGGCTCCGACTGGGATTCGGACTGGTGATAAAAAAACAGAAAAGTCCGCCGGAGGGACCACCTGGAGGCAGCGCAGGAAACAGGCGTCGTCCGGCAAGACCGCTTCCGCGCAAAAATAAAAGAGATTTTGATACCCCGAACAGAAGGAAAGGAGAGCACATGAATCCCATCATTACGGATCTCGATCTGGCAGCCCAGGATCTGACCGGTATTTTGCAGGGAAGTCACAGCGATTCCAAGAAGTTTACGGCAGTACTGAGAGCGATCGAGAAAGCACAGAGTCTGACCCATCAGGCATTTGACCGGCAACTCGATCTGATGACCCGGAAGGGACTGGAACAGGCTTACGATGAGTTGCACAGGGCCTGCCTGGATTACATGGACGGCAAGGGCACCAAGCGCTTTTCCAGTTACGGTCAGGGACGCCTCCACTGCGTCCAGGAGATCGATCGGATCATCAGTCTTGATCTGAAGGGACTTTCCGCGCTTCCCGCGACGGGAAGTACGACGAAAACGCTCAAGGATGTGCTGGCAGAGGCCCGTGCAGCAGATGTCAACGTGGATGATCCGACTGCTGTTAAAACCGTCGGCGGCCAAATGAGCCAGAGGATCCCGCTGCAGGTGTCGGAATTGTCGCAGGATCGCGCGGGCTTCTTCACAGGTGCTTCCCCGGTGGGTTTTGGCCAGGTATTTTCGGAGATCCGGAAAAAGTATACGAATGACGATCTGGGGCCGATCCTGGATGCGATCAGTTCCCATCCGAATGAGATCGGACTCCAGATCATGGATGCCTTTGAGGAGAGTGTGAGGGGGGCGCGGCGTTTCGACGCGAAAGCTGACGGTGCATCCGTGTTTCAGGATATGGCAAAAGACGGAGGGATCTGGAGATACCCGGCATTTCAGACGATCCTTCAGGATCATGGAGTCTCTCTGTCATATTTGGATCAGTTGTATCTGAACAAAGAGGCTACCAAAGAATATGTCGAACTGATCGGTGAGATCCTTGATCAGGCTCCCCCGTACATGATGAACAGCAGATACGCGCTGATCCCGGACGGGCAGGATCTCAGCAAACGCAATGTCGGTATGACCCGTGTCGGAGATGCACTTGGTATGAAAGGCCTGATCGCCCGCGCGGAGACCATGGCGCTCAATGTCGGCGGCCAGGTGAAGCAGGGTGTCTTCATGGAAAGAGCAACCGGGGAGGATATCAGTCACCTGACGCTGGATTCCGACATGGTAAAAAATGTCGAAAAGCTGAGCATGAACAGCGGATCCCTTGCCGGACAACTGGCCGATCTTCAGGTATTGGATTATCTGTGCGGTAACATCGACCGTCATCTTGGGAATATGCTGTATCATACGGAGCAGATCAACGGGAATACCGTTGTGACCGGGATCACGGGGATCGACAATGATATGTCATTCGGCAGGATCCGGGGAGATGACACAGGGAACAGGAGCCGCCTGGTCAGACCCGGGGACATGATGTTCATGCGGGAATCCACTGCCGATGCGGTTATTGGACTTAAACCGGAAGCACTTGAACTGATGCTGCAGGATCTCTCCTTTACGCCGGAAGAGATCGATGCAGCCAAGAGCCGTCTCAAAGCCCTGCAGACACAGATCACCAATGATAAGGACTATTTTAAAGGAAAAGAAGCCGGTACATCGGAGGCCGGTCATATTCACATCCTGTCGGATGAGCAGATAGAACAGCTGAATTTAGAAGAGATCCATAAAAAGATGCGGCCTGATGTGGAAAAGAAGGGAAGAGGGGAGAACTATTTCTATAACATCGGGTTTGTCCCTGAAATTGTCAGGGAACAGGCAGCGGAAATGAAGGAAAAACAGGATAGAAAGGAATATACGCCGGACAAGGGGATCACCTACGCCGCTGCAACGGGAAGCTGGAAATACGAGCAGGATACCAGACCGATCACATACAGCTCCATGATAGAAGCGCATAAGGAGCTTCAGGATATCGCAAAGATGTTGAACGATGCGGATCATCGGGCACACATAGATTCCGGCGGTTACAAATGGATGAAGCAGTCTCTGGCAGAGCTTACCGAAAAGACTGCAAAACTTGCCGAAATGGCGGCAAGCGGTAAGAGCGGAAATCTGCCGGATGAAGATGTTAAGGAGCTGGACAGACTGTATCGGGAACTAAACAAGGCGGGTGCAGGATATCAGAAAACCCATCAGGGCCAGCGTAAATCCGGTATGGGAAGAGTTCGCCAGGATATGGCACATGCCATGACGGAACTCAGGGCTCCACACGGTCCTCAGACGAAGACGAGAGTGAGCGTAAAGGATATGCCGGAGGCAAAGGCAAAGAAAACAAAAGTCTCTGAAGGCGCCGAGAAGCACAAGAGCGAGAGGAAGAAAAAGGTACAGGAGAAGACAGCATCGAAAACAGTGGGAATGCCGGAAGGATAACCGGGAAAATCACATGGAGGGATCGGAAGAAAAGAGGGTGGCATCGCCGCCCTCTTTTGTGCTATACTGTATCACGCTGACGCGATAAAACAGGCGGGAGGTGATCGGACATGAAGTTTACGGACGGATACTGGCTGCGCAATGAGCGCGCGAACATATCCTATGCATCACAGGCCTTTCGGGTGGAGGAGATCGAGAACGGCATGCGGATCGTCGCTCCGGAGCGGCCGATCTTAAGCCGCGCCGACGCGCTGGATCTGACCGTCCTCACCATCGACTTTGTGTCGGTGGCGCACAACGATATCGCCGTCACGATCACGCACTATGAGGCGTATGACAGCGGGGAGCCGCGCTTTCCTCTGACCGGCGAACCGGATCCCGTGACGATCGTTGAGACGGAGGATGAGGCGGTCATGATCGCGGGAGATCTCCTGGTCCGGGTGGATCGGAAAACCTGCGCCTACCGTTTTGAAGCGGCGGACAGGATCCTCACCGGGGCGGGCTTCCGCAATACCGGCTATGTCCGCTATGACACGATCCCGTCCACCATGCGGCCGGGACAGGACTATTTCCGCAAGGATTATGAACCCTATATGCTGGCGGAGCTCTCCTTAAAGCCCGGTGAGACCGTCTACGGACTCGGCGAGCGGTTCACGCCCTTTGTGAAGAACGGCCAGACCGTGGATCTCTGGAATGAGGACGGCGGCACGGCCAGTGATTTTGCCTACAAGAACATCCCCTTCTACATGACCAGCGAGGGATACGGTGTCTTCATCGACCATGCCTCCCACGTCTCTCTGGAGGTCGGCAGTGAAAAGGTGGAATATGTCAGTATGTGCGTCCCGGGAGAGCAGCTCCGGTATCATCTGCTCTACGGCGAGACGCCGGCGGATCTCATGGAGGTCTACACCGGGCTCACCGGGAAACCTGCTCTGCCGCCCGCCTGGAGCTTCGGCCTGTGGCTTTCCACGAGCTTTAAACCCGAATATGACGAGGAGACGACCGGCGCCCTCATCGACGGGATGCAGGAGCGGGAGATCCCCTTCCGGGTCTTCCACTTTGACTGCTACTGGATGAAGGGCCTTCACTGGTGCGATTTCGAGTGGGATGAGTCCTTCGGCGATGTGAAGAAGATGCTGGCGCGTTACCACAAAAAGGGATTGAAGATCTGCTGCTGGATCAATCCCTATGTGGCGCAGAATACGGGCATGTTCACCGAAGGAGCGAAAAACGGCTACTTCCTGCTCCGGGAGGACGGAAGAGGGATCAAGCAGGTGGACAACTGGCAGCCGGGACTGGCAGTCATCGACTTCACCAATCCGGCGGCCTGCGACTGGTACGCCGGGAAATTAAAGCATCTCCTTTCCCTCGGTGTGGACTGCTTAAAGACCGATTTCGGCGAACGGATCCCGACGGATGTCCTCTATTATGACGGCAGCGATCCGGAGGCCATGCACAATTACTACACCTACCTCTACAATCGTCTCGTATTTGATACGCTCAAGGAGGTCAAGGGGGAGCAGGAGGCGGTCCTCTTTGCCAGGAGTGCGACGGCGGGCTGCCAGCAGTTCCCGGTGCACTGGGGCGGAGACTGCTTCGCCAGCTATCCGTCCATGGCGGAGACCCTGCGCGGCGGTCTCTCCTTTGCCATGAGCGGCTTTGCCTTCTGGAGCCATGATATCTCGGGCTTTGAATCGACGGCGACGCCGGATCTCTACAAGCGATGGGTGCAGTTCGGGATCTTTTCCACCCACTCGAGACTGCACGGATCGGACACCTACCGGGTGCCGTGGGTCTTTGATGAGGAGAGCTGCGAGGTGTTGAAGTACTTCTCCTCGTTGAAATGTACCCTGATGCCGTATCTCTATCGGATGGCGGTGATCGCTCATGAGAGGGGCACGCCGGTGTTAAGGCCCATGCCCTTTGAATTCCCGGCGGATCCCGCCTGCAGATATCTCGACATGCAGTACATGCTGGGGGACAGCCTGCTCGTCGCCCCGGTCTTCCGGGAGGACGGCAGGGTACAGTTCTATCTCCCGGAGGGGACCTGGAAGAATCTGCTGGATGAGGAGATCCTGACCGGCGGCCGGTACTATGAGCGGACGTATGATTATTTCCACCTGCCGGTCTTTGTCCGCGGCGGCAGGATGCTGGCGGTGGGGAACTGCTCCACGCAGCCGGATTATGCTTATGACAGGGGCCTGACCCTTCACTACTACCTGCCCGAGGCGGGGCAGCAGTGTGAGTGCGAGGTGCCGGATCTGAAGGGCGACACCGTGTGGATGGCACGGGCTCAGGTCAGAGAGGACGCCCTCTATCTCATCGTGTCGGAGACCGGTGAGGACAGACAGCTGGTGGTGCATTTCGCGGACGGCAGCGTCCGCAGAGGTAAGATAACGAGGAAGAAGACCAGGATCCCCCTGGCGACGGAGAAGGAGTCATGAAAGAAGACAACAACGCGTTTTTCAGCAGACCGGTCACCTTAAACGAGCACAACAATCTCCTGCAGATCGAGGAGCACATGTACATTCTCGACGATGTCGAGAAGCCCAATGTGTTCCGGAACATGTTCCCCTATGAGGAGATCCCGAAGATTCCGTTCAATGACCGGATCGTGCCGCACAACATGCCCAAAGAGATCTGGATCACGGATACCACCTTCCGGGACGGGCAGCAGTCCCGCGCGCCCTACACGGCGGACCAGATCCTGCACATCTATGACGAGCTGCACCGCCTCGGCGGCCCCAAGGGGCTGATCCGCCAGAGCGAATTCTTCCTGTACAGCAAAAAGGACAGGGAGGCGGTGGACCGGTGCTTAAACCGCGGCTATGATTATCCCGAGGTCACGAGCTGGATCCGGGCGAGCGAGGAGGATTTCAAGCTGGTCAAGGAGATCGGGATGAAGGAGACGGGGATCCTTGTCTCCTGCTCGGACTACCACATCTTCCTAAAGCTCAAGATGACGAGACGGCAGGCGATGGAGCACTATCTGTCCGTGATCCGCTCCTGTCTGGAGGAGGGCATCAGCCCCCGCTGCCATCTGGAGGACATCACGAGAGCCGATATCTACGGCTTTGTCGTGCCCTTCTGCCTGGAGCTGATGAAGCTCAAGGACGCCTACGGGATCCCGGTCAAGGTGCGCGCCTGCGACACCATGGGATACGGGGTCAACTTCCCCGGTGCGGTCATCCCGCGCAGTGTGCAGGGCATCATCTATGCGCTCAATACCAACGGCGGCGTGCCGTCGGAGCTCATTGAGTGGCACGGACACAATGATTTCTACAAGGCGGTCACCAATTCCACCACCGCCTGGCTCTATGGCTGCGCCTCGGTCAACACCTCGCTCTTCGGCATCGGGGAGCGCACGGGCAACACGCCGCTTGAGGCGATGGTCTTTGAGTACGCACAGTTAAAGGGAACCCTGGACGGGATGGATACGACGGCGATCACGGATCTCGCGGAGTATTACGAAAAGGAGATTGGGTATACGATCCCGCCGAACACGCCGTTTGTCGGAAAGAACTTCAACGTGACCCGCGCCGGCATCCATGCCGACGGACTCCTTAAGAATGAGGAGATCTACAATATCTTTGACACGGAGAAATTCCTAAACCGCCCGCCGGTGAGCGCGGTCTCCAACACCTCGGGCCTTGCCGGCATCGCACACTGGATCAACCGGCATTACGGTCTCCAGGGAGAGGACGCCATGGAGAAGACTTCGCCCCTGGTGGCCGAGGTCAAGGCTTGGGTGGACGAGGAATATGCCGGCGGACGCGTCACGATCCTGACGGATGAGGAACTGGTGGACCGGGTCGAAGCGGCGGAGAAGAAGCTCGGGATCAGGGTCCGGCCAAAGCAGTGAGGCAGGGACGAAACGGCCTTGCGGGAACGCCGGCGACAGGCGGCATGAGTGAGAGGACAGGAACTGGAGAGGAGAGGATTGGATGAGCAAGATCGAGATGAAGACACCGCTCGTGGAGATGGACGGGGATGAGATGACCCGGATCCTGTGGGCATTGATCAAGGAGAAACTGTTAAATCCCTTTATCGATCTGAAGACGGAGTACTATGATCTCGGCTTAAAGCACCGGGATGAGACGGATGATCAGGTGACCATTGACTCCGCCGAAGCGACGAAGCGCCTCGGGGTCGCGGTCAAGTGCGCGACCATCACGCCCAATGCCGACCGTGTGAAGGAGTACGGCTTAAAGGAGATGTGGAAGTCCCCCAACGGCACGATCCGCGCGATCCTGGACGGGACAGTGTTCCGTACGCCCATCACGGTGAAGGGGATCGAGCCCTGCGTGAAAAACTGGAAGAAGCCCATCACCCTGGCGCGTCACGCCTACGGGGATGTCTACAAGAATGTGGAGATCCGCGTCCCCGGCGCCGGCAAAGCGGAGCTTGTCTACACGGACGCGGAGGGGAACGAGACCAGAAAGCTCATCCAGGAATTCAAGGGGCCTGGTGTGGTGCAGGGCGTCCACAATCTGGATGCCTCCATCGAGAGCTTTGCCCGCGCCTGTTTCCAGTTTGCCCTGGACGAGAAGAAGGAGCTCTGGTTCGGGACCAAGGATACCATCAGCAAGACCTACGACGCGAGGTTCCGTGAGATCTTTGATACCGTCTTTGCCGCGGATTATCAGGCGAAGTTTGCGGAGGCGGGGATCACATATTTCTACACGCTGATCGATGACGCGGTGGCGCGGATCATGAAGTCGCCGGGCGGGATGATCTGGGCCTGCAAGAACTATGACGGCGATGTGATGAGCGATATGGTCTCCTCGGCCTTCGGTTCCCTGGCGATGATGACCTCCGTCCTGGTCTCGCCCTCCGGGGTCTATGAGTACGAGGCGGCGCACGGGACGGTGCAGCGCCATTATTACAAACACTTAAAGGGAGAGGAGACCTCCACCAATCCGGTGGCGACGATCTTTGCCTGGACCGGCGGCCTTAGGAAGCGCGGAGAGCTGGATGATCTGCCGGATCTCATGGCCTTCGCCGACCGGCTGGAGCAGGCGACCCTTCAGACCATCGAGAGCGGCGTGATGACGAAGGATCTGGCGCTCATCACCACACTTCCGAAGGAGAGCGTCACCGTGAAGAACACGGAGGAATTCATCGACGCCATCGCCGAGAGACTGGCATAAGGAGAAAAGAAGGGCCGGATCCGTAAGGATCCGGCCCTTTCGGTATCCCCGCATTCAATTCTGCATCACTTCCACGATGGCAGGCAGGAACTGTTTCTTCCGGGAGACGACGCCCGGCAGCAGGGCGCTCTGTCCGTCCTCTCCGATCGGGCAGGAGAAGGCATGCTCCACCGTCCAGGCGGCGTCCTTCCCGTCGAAGAGCACCTCGGAGCTCTCCCCGATGATATCCGTGAGCAGGAAGAACAGCATCGAAAGACCGTTGGCGGAGCGGGTTTTGCCGAGCTCCGGCAGGATCTTCCCGCGGATGTCCTTTAATTCCGCCGCATCCATCCCGTTGATCTGACCGATCCCGATGGTATTCTCGCCGATGGAGAACCGCTTGAAATCCTGGCGGAAGATCTCGTCGGCCGTCTTTTCCGCCATGTGGGAGCCGGCGCGGAACATCTCTCTGGCAAACTGCTCGGCATCGATCCCGGCGATGCCGGCGAGATCCTCTCCGGCGGCCCGATCCACCGCGGTACAGGTGGGACTGCGGTAGAGCAGGGTGTCCGACAGGATCGCCGCGAGGAGGATCCCGGCGGTCTGCGGATCGATGGCGATGCCGTTCTCCTGATACATCTGGTAGATGATCGTGGAGGAGGAGCCCAACGGCTGGTTGCGGAAAAAGACCGGCGACAGGGTCGTCACGGTCCCCAGGCGGTGATGGTCGATGATCTCGAGGATCTCCGCATCCTCCATGCCCTGGACGGCCTGGCTCTTCTCGTTGTGATCGACCAGGATCAGCTGCTTCTTCCTGGCGCCCAGGAAGTTACGGCGAGAGATCATGCCGACAAAATTGTCCCCCTTGTCGAGCACCGGGAAGTAGCGGTGCCGCATCTGCGTCATGGTGGGCTCGATGTCCTCGATGAAGTCGTCCATGCGGAAGCTGACCAGCTCCTCCCGCTTCATGATCGCACGCACCGGCAGGCTCTGATTGATGAGGCGCGCCACGGTGAAGGTGTCATGGGGCGTTGAGATCACGTGGCAGCCGTGCTCCTCCGCGCGCTTGATGATGGAAGCGGAGACTCTGGCCCCCTCACAGACCACGAGGCAGCCGGCCTCCATCTCGATGGCACAGAGCTGGGTGTCATAGCGGTTCCCGAGGATCACGAGATCGCCGGGACCGACGGTCTCCTCCATCATCTCGGGATTCCCCGCGGCGATGACGACCTTCCCGGCCTCCAGCCGGTCATCGATGGCGCCGACCACCATCTCCCCGTCCAGCGTCTCCGTGACATTGCGGTAGGGAGTGCGGGCCTCGGACAGGACGCGTTCGTCCTCGACATTCATATAGGCTTCGACGATGTCGCCGGTGGTGATGAGCCCCTTGAGCTTTCCCTCCTCCGTGATGCAGAGGGTCACGACACCGGCCCTGCGCATGGCCTCACCGGCTTTCTTGAGGGAGAGCTCCTCGGAATCGCCGAAGAGGCTGCGGATCTCCATATCCCGCACCTGGGTCCGCACATCCTTGATATAGAGCGGCGGTTCGACTCCGAATCGGTGCAGGACGAACTGGGTCTCTTCATTCAGATGTCCGCAGCGGGCCGCGATGTAATTGCCGCCCGTAAGCCTGCGCTTCAGGGCCGCATAGGCAAGTGCGGCACAGACAGAGTCTGTATCGGGGTTCTTGTGACCGATCACAAAGACGGGCCGGGCCCCCGGATCCTGTATGCCTTCTGTTCCCATGGTATTCCTCCCTGCGGTTCGATTCCTGACGGTCGCTTGTCAATTGGCTTCACAATTGCTATCATCTTATCATGATTGGGTAAACTCCTCAAACAGAACGTTTATGACGATATTTGAATGTCACAATCTGACCAAGGACTTCAATGACGTGCCGGTCTTCCGGGACGTTTCCTTTCGCATGGAGGAGAAGGAAAAGACGGCGGTCGTCGGCATCAACGGCGCCGGCAAGACGACACTCCTAAAGGTCATCCTGGGCGAGCTGGAGCCGGATGCCGGGCAGGTGGTCTTCGGCCGCGGCCTGCGGATCGGGTATCTCGCACAGGATCAGAATATCGACAGCAGTCGGTCGATCTATGAGGAGCTGCTCTCGGTCAAGCAGGATCTGATCGACGCGGAAGCGCAGCTGCGGACCCTGGAGGAGAAAATGGGGGAGCTGACCGGGGATGAGCTCCTTGCCGCTGTCGAGGAGCATGACCGGTTGAATGAACTGTTCTCCCGGGAGAACGGATTCGGCCTCAAGGGCGAGGTCGTCGGCGTTGCGCGGGGCCTCGGATTTACGGACGAGGAACTCGACAAGAACATCGCCACCCTCTCGGGCGGGCAGAAGACCCGCGTGGCGCTGGGCAAGCTCCTGCTTAAGAAAAACGACCTGATCATCCTGGACGAGCCGACGAACCACCTGGATATGCATGCCATCGAATGGCTGGAGGGATATCTTAAGAATTATG
>JAFPTK010000125.1 GCA_017400305.1 Lachnospiraceae bacterium
AAACCATGGCGGAACAGGATTTAGGAAATACACAATTCTTCAAAGTACAGCCGGACCCCGAGACGGGTGCCAAAAAGGTGCTCTCCGTGGTCTATGAAGCACTTTCGGAGAAGGGCTATGATCCGGTGAATCAGATCGTCGGCTATATCATGTCGGGCGATCCGACCTATATCACCAGCTACAAGGGTGCCCGCAGCCTCATCATGAAGGTGGAGCGCGATGAGCTGGTGGAGGAGATGCTGGGCGAATACATCCGCACCAACGGCTGGGCATAAATCTCCCTGACCCGGGGTAGGATTTCCATGCGTCTGATGGGACTGGATTTCGGAGCGCATACCGTCGGGGTGGCGATCTCCGATGCGACCGGTACGATCGCGACAGCGAGAGAGATCATCCGCAGAGAGCGGGAGAGTGCCCTGCGGGAGACCGTCAGACGGATCGAGAGTCTTGCGCGGGAGGAAGAGATCGGCCGGATCGTGCTGGGACTGCCGCTTCACATGGATGGCAGCATGTCGGAGCGCGCGGAAAAGACGATCCGCTTCCGGGAGATGCTGGAAAAGAGGCTCACCGTTCCCATCGAGATGCAGGATGAGCGACTGACCAGCGTCGAGGCGGAGGAGATCCTCCGGATGCGGAGCATTCCGAAGAAAGAATGGAAGGAAGAGATCGACAGCCTGGCGGCTGAGATCATCTTACAGGATTATATCAATTCCCATGGATAAGATCACTTTTAGACCGGCGGACGACGAAGCGCCGGTGGAATTTTATGTCATCAGTGAAACGCGTTTCGGCGGGCGGACCTATCTCCTGGTGTCGGATGTGGATCCGGACGGAGAGGAGGACGGAGAAGCCCTGATCTTACGGGATGATTCCGAGGAATCGGATGCCGAGGCGCTGTTCACCGTCGTTGAGGAGGACGAGGAGGCGGAGACCCTGATGGGGGTCTTCTCGGAGCTCCTGATCGATGAGGATTTTGAACTGAAGGAGTAGAAAGATTTGAGCAGAAAAAAACATCATAACGCAGAGCAGGACGATCGGGCAAAGCTTCAGATCATCCCGCTCGGCGGCCTCGAGCAGATCGGCATGAACATCACGGCCTTCTGCTCCGGGGACAGTATCATCGTGGTTGACGTCGGTATGGCCTTTCCTACCGATGACATGCTGGGCGTGGATCTGGTCATCCCGGATATCTCCTGGCTTCTGGAAAATGAGGAGAAGGTCAAAGGGTTCTTCATCACGCACGGGCATGAGGATCATATCGGAGCGATCCCCTATATCCTGAATCAGCTCAAGGCACCGCTTTATGCGACCAGACTGACCATGGGCATCATCGAGCACAAGCTGGAGGAGCATCATCTGTTAGATGATGTGGACCGGCATGTGGTCCAGTTCGGCGATGTGATCGAGGTCGGGGAGTTTCAGGTGGAGTACATCCGCACCAACCACTCCATCGTGGACGCGGCGGCCCTGGCCATCACTTCTCCGGCGGGAACCGTGGTGCACACCGGAGACTTCAAGGTGGATTACACGCCGGTATACGGCGACCCCATCGATCTGCAGCGCTTTGCGGAGATCGGCAGACAGGGAGTTCTGGCGCTCATGTGCGACTCCACCAATGCCGAGCGACCGGGCTATACGGCCTCAGAGAAGACGGTGGGGCGCACCTTCGATCAGCTTTTCCAGGAGCATGTCGACACGCGGATCATCGTGGCAACCTTTGCCTCCAATGTGGACCGGGTGCAGCAGGTCATCAATTCCGCCGCGAAATTCGGCCGTAAGGTGGTGATCGAGGGCCGCAGCATGGTGACGATCATCGATATCGCACAGCAGCTCGGCTGTATCAAGATCCCGGAGAATACCATCATCGACATCGAGCAGTTAAAGAATTACCCGGAGAATAAGACCGTCATCATCACGACCGGCTCTCAGGGGGAAAATATGGCGGCGCTGTCCCGGATGTCCACCGGACAGCACAAGAAGATCACCATCGGCCCGAACGACACCGTCATTCTGTCCTCTCACCCGATCCCGGGCAACGAGAAGGCGATCACCAATGTCATCAATGATCTGCTGTTAAAAGGAGCGGATGTGATCTCCCAGGATGTCCATGTATCCGGTCACGCCTGCCAGGAGGATATCAAACTGATCTACACGCTGGTGCAGCCGCAGTATGCGATCCCGGTGCACGGCGAATACAAGCACCTGATCGCACAGGGCAAGATCGCCAGGGATCTGGGGATCCCGAAGAAAAACGTCTTTATCCTGCGCTCCGGCGATATCCTGGAGCTGAATGCCAGAGGAGCGGCAGTTAACGGCAAGGTGCCCGTCGGTGCGATTCTGGTGGACGGCAAGGGCGTCGGAGATGTCGGAAACGCCGTCCTCCGGGACAGACAGCACCTGTCCGAGGACGGGATCGTGATCGTCGCCGCCATGGTCGACAAGGAGACGGGAGACCTCATCGGCGCTCCCAGCATCCAGTCCCGCGGATTTGTCTACATGCGGGAGGCGGACGAGCTGATCGAGGACTGCATGGACCTGGTGGTGGAGGAACTCAGCCACGCACTGGAAAAGGGGACCAGGGACAACAACAAGCTCAAGGGGATCCTTCGGGACGAACTGGGGAATTTCCTGTGGCGCAGGACGGAACGCCGTCCCATCATCATTCCGATCATCATGGATGTACGGGCATAAGGCATGAGTATCAAGCACTTCATCTTCAATTTCTTTGATGCGGTCTGTAAGATCGTCCTGACCGTCATCGCCGTGATGTTCATCATCCGGGGAGTCAGGTACGCCTACGAGATCGGGCGCTCGATCTTTGATCAGCAGCCGGTATCCCTGACCGATACCCGGACGGTCAGCGTGACAATCGCGGACCCGGATGCCGAGGCGGTCGGAAAGGCATTAAAGGAGAAGGGACTGATCAATGATGTCCCGATCTTCCGCATACAGGAGCGCCTGTCGGTCTACCATGACATGATCGCGACGGGGACCTACGAACTCTCTCCCTCCATGAAGCCGGATGAGATGATCGAGATCATGGCGGCGCCCACCGTCGAGGCCAGGAAGGCGGAGAATGAGGCGAAGAAGAGCATGAAGGCCGCGGCTTCCAACGAGAACAAGACGGAGGACGGAGCGACGGCTGATGAGAGTGATGATTCCGCCGGAATGGGGGATCTGCCCGAGGAGGGCACAGGGGATGATCAGCTGCCCAGTGAGGAAGAGATCCTCGAGCGGATGGAGCAGGAAGCGGAAGACGCGCCGCCGGAGGGATGATGACACTCCGCCCGGAGCTGCTCCTGCCTGCAGGCAATCTGGAGACCTTACGGACCGCGGTGCGTTACGGCGCAGATGCGGTCTATTTTGGTGCGAAAGAGCTTTCCCTGCGCGCCCGTGCGCAGAACTTTGACCTGACGGAGATCTCCGAGGCCATGCGGTTTCTGCATGAGCGGGGGAAAAGAGGATATCTCACCGCCAATGTCTATGCCAGAGAGCAGGAGCTTTCGACCGCGGAGAAGCTCTTTGCCGATCTGGAGGCGCTTGCCGCCGGGGAGCGGCCGGATGCGATCCTGATCGCCGATCCCGGGATGCTCGCACTGGCACGGCAGGCAGCACCGTCGATCCCGCTTCATATCTCCACGCAGGCCAATACCACCAACAGCTCGGCATGCCGGTTCTGGCAGGACAACGGTGCAAGCCGGATCGTCCTTGCCAGAGAGCTCTCTCTGGACGAGATCCGCAGGATACGGGATGAGATCCCGGAGGATCTGGAGCTGGAGTGCTTCGTCCACGGGGCCATGTGCATCTCCTATTCCGGGCGCTGCCTCCTTTCCCGTGCGATGGTGGGGGAGGATCGGGACGGCAACCGTGGGAGCTGTGCGCATCCCTGCCGGTATGAATATGCGATCGTGGAGGCCAAGCGGCCGGGGGTGTATCATCCGATCGCCGAGGGACCGCGGGGGACCGAGATCCTGGCATCGGACGATCTCTGTCTGCTGGAGCATCTGCCGGAACTGATGCGGGCCGGTATCAGCAGCTTCAAGGTGGAGGGCAGGATGAAGAATGCGCTCTACGTCGCGTCGGTCGCCAGATGCTACCGCTTTGCCATCGACCGGATCCTGGCGGGAGAGGAAGAGGAATACCGCAGGTCTGTCCCGCGGATGATGGAGGAACTGCGTGCGACGGCAGTCAGGCCGTTGTCGACCGGATTCTGCTTTGATGCGGCCGGCGAGGGCGGCAGGGAGACCGGGAGCATACCGGTCCCGGGGGACGGCTTTCAGCCGGGGGCTTACGCCGGCGGTCAGGGCTTTCTCGGCGTGATCACCGGAGTGTCCGCGGACGGCGCATTCCGGTTGACACAGCGGAATAAATTCTCCCTCGGAGATGAGATCACGGTGATGCGGCCGGGCAGTCCGGACTCGGATCTTCGCGGCAGGGTCCTTTCGATCACGACGACAGACGGCGAGACACGCGAAAGCGCTCCTCATCCGATGGAACAGCTCCTTGTGCGGATCGGAAGCGAAGGGGGCACCATGACCGGCGCGGAGCCGGGGGATGTGGTACGGATGGAGAACAGGTGCCGGAGAGGATGAGGCAGACAGACGATATCAATCTGGTAAGGAGATAGGGAGGCACAGGATGGAATTGACATTTCTCTACAGCATACCGCGCACGGAGTTATTAGACGGCTTCTTTATGTTTATCACAAATCTTGCCGGCTCTTACGGACAGTTATGGGTCATCATCGGCCTGATATTATTGTTTTTCAGGAAAACCCGGATGACCGGGATCGCCGTGCTGATCTCTTATGTCTGTGTGTTTGTTTTCGGACAGACGATCCTGAAGAACCTGATCTCCCGTCCGCGACCGTGTCAGGTTGATCTGGACTTCCCGATGCTTGTGGCGCGTCCGTCAAGCTCATCTTTCCCCTCTACTCATTCGGCCTGGGCCTTTGGCGGGGCGACGGCGATATTTATGAATCACAAAAAAGCCGGTATAGCGGCTTTCGCAGTTGCGGCGCTTATCGCTTTCAGCAGACTGTATATGTTTCTTCACTTCCCGACAGACGTTCTTGCAGGGATCCTGTTTGGCACCTGCATGGGGGTGGTTGCGGTGATCATATGCAGAAAAATAAGGATGAGGAGAGAGAAAGCATGATCAATGACAATACCTGTGCGGCCTATGAGAAACAGATTGACCTGCTGTAAAGGACAATCTTTTTTGACATAACACATGTTATCTTATATAATATCGTTGTTTCCAAAACACACTTTCGTAAAGGGGGAGATAAAAATGACAGTGGAAACCAGCAACAAAATTCTTAAGATCTTCGGAATACTCGGGATCATCGGCGGAGCACTCAGCCTGATCCTGGGCCTGGTGGCATCCTTTGGCGGCTCATTAGTAACGGAAGCGACAGAGGATGAAACAGCGGGATTTATGGTAGTCTTCATCGGTATCATCATGGTCATCTCCGGTATCGTCAGCCTGATCGAGGGGATCTTCTCCGTGAGGGCGGCGAAGGACAACAGCAAGATCGGACCTGCCTGGATATTTGCGATCATCAGTCTTGTGATGGGGATCATCACACTTGTGACGAACCTTACCAACGGGGAAGGCGTAGGCGGCACGATCCCTTCCCTTCTCATCAGCATACTGATCTTCGTGGCAGCCAATACCATCAGGAAATCGGTTAAGAACTCCGGTAACGTTGCCTGATAGCGGAATAAGCAGACACAAAGAAGATCCCTGACAGCTCTTAACTGTCAGGGATCTTTTTCCTGGGCTAGCAGGATTCGAACCTGCGAAATGACGGAGTCAGAGTCCGTTGCCTTACCGCTTGGCGATAGCCCAATGCCGCGTCAGCAAATTGCATTTTAACATAAGAAAGGTGGCAATGCAAGTTCTTTTTTCAATCGCTCCTCCATTGCTTTTTCATGCAAAAATCGTATAATAAACAGGGTGTATTTTTATTGGAGATCCGAAGAGGGGGAATTGCAATGAAAGAGAGAAAGAAAAGCCATCTGACACTCAACAAGACGTTGGTGATGTATGCGCTGATCCCGATGACCACATCGCTGATCGCTCTGGGACTCGCTGCTTCGTTCATCATGACGGCCCGGATCGAGGAGAACATCAAGGAAGAATTGCATGTCGCCGCCAAGAGTCTGCAGGAGTATTACGCGTACGATCTGATCAACGGAATCGATCTGGTGGACGGCTTCTGTGAATATGACAACGAATACATCGATACCATGAAGGAGACGGGGATCGATTTCACGCTCTTTAAGGAAGACATCCGTTTCATGACCACGATCAAGGATGCCTCGGGCAAGCGGATCGAGGGGACGCCGGCTTCTCCGGCGGTCTGGGCCGCGGTGAAGAGCGGACAGGCTTACTATTCCGATGATGTGGTGATCAACGGGATCGATTATTATGTATATTACCTTCCGTTGGGTAACACGAATAACGTCATGGGAATGGCCTTCGCCGGGAAGCCCGCCACCAGTGTCAAGGCGGCAGAGAATCATCTCTATATGACGATCCTCCTCATCGCGGTTCTGATGGAGGTGCTCTTCCTTGTGATCGCGCTGCTCATCTCCCGCAAGATCGCGAATCCCATCAAGAGTGTCGCGGAGAACATCGAGGATCTCTCCAACGGGGATGTCAATGCTGAGCTGAGTGCCGAATCCCATATCGCGGAGACGCTGATGCTGATCGAGAGTGCGGATCGCTTATCCAGCGCACTTCGTAATTCCATCTCCGGTATCAAGGGTAAGACCATGGAGCTGGTGGATCATTCCGGCAATCTGGATACTACATCCACGGAAAATGCGGAAAACATGGGGAACCTCAACCGGGCGGTCGAGGAGATCGCGCGCGGAGCGACGGAGCAGGCGGGAGAAGTGCAGAATGCGGCACAGTCCGTCACGGAGGTCATGGATAACCTCACTTCGATCAATGATGCGGTGGCCAATGCCGAGGATGCGACCAACGCCATGTCCGAGGACAGCCGCCGGGTCGTCGCGGATTTCGATGTCCTCATCCGCGACACCCATACGAGTATCGAAAAGCTGACCGGTATCTCGGAGAAGATGGATGCCGTAGCCAGGGCGGTGGACGATGTCAACAAGGCGGCGGGAGAGATCAATGAGATCGCGGCACAGACCAACCTGCTGTCACTCAATGCCTCCATTGAGGCGGCGCGCGCCGGAGAGGCCGGAAAGGGCTTCGCGGTCGTAGCAGGGGAGATCAGTTCTCTTTCCGACCAGTCCAACAAAGCCGCGGAGACCATCAAGACCATCATGGCGACCCTGCAGAACCAGACCAATGATGCGGTCGATTCCGTGTCGGAGCTCTCCGAGATGATGCAGAAACAGGGAGAGACCTCGCGGACTTCACAGGAGAGTCTGAACCAGCTGATCTCCGCCATCGACAGCACCAGGGAGCAGGTGGAATCCGTCAGAGTGGGATCCGGTGCGGTCTCCGAACTCTGCGACAAGCTCAATGAGATCATCCAGAACCTGTCGGCGATCTCCGAGGAGAATGCGGCATCCGCACAGGAGACCTCATCCTCCCTCGATCGGGTATCGGCTAATACAGAGAGCATCCAGCATGTAGCAACGGATCTGAGTGACGTCGCTGACACGCTGCGGGAACTGACAGACTACTTCAAGGCGTGAATTGCGGGACCGCTCTGCGGGACCGTGTGATATAAACAGCGGATGAAAAGGATCCGCAGATTTATCAGGAGGAGATATCATGAACAAGGAAAAGAAAAGTATCGGCAGGGTCTTACTCGGCACATGGAACACCAAGACGATCATCGGGATCGCCATCGGTGCGGCACTCTTCGGAGTCCTGATGAACTTCGGCGGGATCCGCGTCTTCACCAACACATCCCTGACTACTGCCATGATCATCGACGTCATCGTGGGCGCCCTCTTCGGACCTCTGCCCGCCGCACTGGCGGCCATGATCGGCAATGTCATCTCCGATCTGATCGGTGGATGGGGCTTCTGGTTTGACTGGTCCATCGGCAACGGGATCCTCGGCTTCTTTGTGGGACTTCTGCCGGTCTACGGCGCAAAGATCGCGGACGGCGTCTTCGAAGTGAAGCACGCGGTCATCTATGCGCTCACCGTGGTGCTCGGCAACCTCCTTGCATTCGGCGTGATCACACCGATCCTCACCTATCTGTTCTATTCCCATGAGCTCACCATTACCTGGGGACAGGCTTCGGCGGCTGTGATCAGCAACGCTTCCGTTCAGATCATCATCGGCATCCCGCTGCTCTTCCTTCTTGCGAAGAGAAACGCACGCTCCAGCAACCTGACCAAGGAAGAGGAATAATAGTCTGATGTCCGAGCCGATCATCGTATTTGATGATTTTTCATTTCGCTACAAGTCTCAGACCACCGAGACACTTAAGCACATCAACCTCACGATCCGCAGGGGGGAGAAGGTTTTGCTCCTGGGCCCCAGCGGAAGCGGGAAATCGACGATCGGCAGCTGCATCAACGGACTGATCCCCTGGTCCTATGAGGGAGAGATCACCGGCACCTGCACGGTTGCCGGCATTGATACGAAACAGGCCAATATCTTCGCCTTAAGCAAGCACGTGGGAACGGTGCAGCAGGATACGGATGCACAGTTCATCGGGCTTTCCGTGGGCGAAGATATTGCTTTTTCACTGGAAAATGAGGCTCTCCCCCGGGAGGAGATGCTGCCCAAGGTCGCGGAAGCGGCCCGGATCGTCGGGATGGAGGACTTCCTCGGGGAGGTTCCCTACGATCTTTCCGGCGGTCAGAAGCAGAAGGTGGCATTAGCCGGTGTCCTGCACAATGACGAGGAGATCCTCCTCTTTGATGAGCCGCTTGCCGCTCTGGATCCCGCCATGGGGATGACGACGGTCGATCTGATCGACCGGATCCACAGGGAACAGGACAAGACCGTCCTCATCATCGAGCATCGCCTGGAGGATGTGCTCTATCGCCATGTAGACCGGATCATCCTGCTCTCGGAGGGGGAGATCACGCTGGATACCACGCCGGATGAGCTCCTGCGATCCGGCGTTCTCAAGGAGATGGGCATCCGGGAACCGCTTTATCTCAGCGCCCTCAAGAATGCCGGAGTTGATCTCGGCCGGATCGGGAATCTCTCCGATCTTTCCTCTCTGGAAACCGGGATCATCCGGGAGCCCCTGCGAAAACACTTTTCCGAGAGGGAACCGTCGCTCACGGATGTGAAGGTATCCGATGAGACACTCCTTGAGGTGCGCGATGTTTCCTTCCGATACGGCGAAAAGGATGTACTGCGCGATATCAGCTTTACGATCCACAAAGGGGAGCGCATTTCCATCATCGGCAGGAACGGCGCCGGAAAATCCACTCTGGCCAAGCTTTTGTGCGGTATCGTCAGACCGCGGACCGGCTCGATCACCTTCCGCGGGCAGGACTGCGCGGAGTATTCCATCCGGGATCTCGGGAAACGCATCGGCTATGTCATGCAGAACCCCAATCAGATGCTGGTCAAGGATATGATCCGGGATGAGGTCCGGCTCGCCATGCAGTTAAACGGCAGCAGCGAGGAGGAGATGGAGCAGCAGTCGACGACCGTCCTTAAGATGTGCGATCTCTATGCCATGCGCAACTGGCCGGTGGGCGTCTTAAGCTACGGGCAGAGGAAGCGGGTGACCATCGCGTCGATCTTAAGCCTGCGGCCGGAGATCCTCATTGTGGATGAGCCGACGGCCGGCCAGGATTACCGCCATTACACGGAGATCATGCGCTTTCTGGAGCAGTTAAACAGGGAGTACGACATCACGATCCTCTTCATCACCCATGATATGCATCTGGCGATCGAGTATACCGACCGGGCATTGGTCTTTACCGATGGGGAACTGATCGCGGACGATCCGGTCTTTCGTGTATTGAGCGACCCGGAGATCATCCGGAGAGCCAATCTCAAGCAGACTTCTCTGGTGCCTCTCGCCGATCAGGCGGGTATCGATCCGGAGAGATTCATTCACGCTTTTATCGACGAGGAGAGGAGGCTTCGGGCCGGTGAACAATGACCGCTTATTCATCAATGTGAAGCCCGGTCATACCTTTATCGACCGTCTGACCGGCAAGACCAAGGTGAGAGCCTTCCTGGCCTTCATCCTGCTCCTCATCGCGACCTGGGACATTCGGGTCATCCTGCCGCTGTTTCTGCTGTTCACCGTGGCACTGATCTCGATCCGCCCCAACTGGAAGAAGGTGTGGGGGGTATTGACCTTTATCATCGTCGTGAACCTCTTCAACCTCCTGCTCATCTGGCTGGTGGAACCGGACTACGGGAGGGACGTCGTCGGCGGCTCCACGGTCTTACTGCAGATCAGCTCGTTCTATGTCATCACCTCGGAGACCCTCTGGTACTTCCTGGTGCGCTTCAGCAAGTTTTTGGCCACCTTTATCATCTCTCTGGTGTTCATCCAGTCCATCACTCCCTCGGAGATGGCGGCGGGTCTCTATTCCATCAGGGTTCCCTACAAGGCCTGTACCATCGTCTCCATCGCGTTCCGGTACATCCCGGATATCGCACGGGATTTCCAGAACATCCGGATCTCGATGCAGGCGCGGGGGATGGAGCTGGATTCCCGCAAGTCTTCCCTGATGACGCGGTTAAAGCAGTACGTCCTGATCCTGGCGCCGCTCATCATCACGAGTTTCGACCGGGTGGGTAACATCGCTAACGCCATGGACCTGCGCGGGTTCGGCAAGAAAAAGCGCCGGACCTATTACGCGGAGCATGAGGATACCGCGGGAGACCGCATCATGAAGCCCGTGTATCTCTTATTCTTCCTCCTGTTCCTCGCGGTCGTCGTATGGGGGATCGTACAGAAACCGGCCTATCAGGTTTGGTGTCCCTGGATCGGGTAATAATCCATGCTGTCCGCCGCCGAGCTCTGGGAGAAGAACGAAGCGGGATTCCTGCAGCTCATGCGGATTCCTTCCTGTTATGATGCCGGGTCGGTATCGGAGGAGTCTCCCTATGGGCGTCCGGTCCGGGAGGCTTATCGGTACATGCAGTTGATCTGCGAGATGGCCGGCTTTGTCTGCAGGGAATATGATCACAAGGTCTTTTCTGCGTCCTATGGAAGCGGGGAGCGGATCGATATCGCCTCCCATCTCGATGTGGTGGAGCCGGGCGATCACTGGAGTGTTCCGCCCTTTGACGCGCTGATCCGCGACGGGTGCTATATCGGACGCGGAGCACAGGATATGAAGAGCGGCGCCTGGGCGGTCTTTCTCGCCCTTCGTGCCTTTAAGGAGAGCGGCATCACGCCCCGCAGGGAATTCCGGCTGGTCTACGGGACCGATGAGGAGCGCACCATGGAGGATATGAAGACCTACGTGGCGCGGGAAGGGCTCCCGGCCTTCGCCTTTACCCCGGACTGTGAGTTCCCGATGTACTGCGGGGAAAAGGGTGCGATCATGTGGACGTTATCCGGGCGGTACACGGGGAGGATCCGGCGGCTGGAAGCCGGGATCCAGTGCAATGTCATCCCGCCGGCAGCGGGGGCGATCCTGGCAGACGGGGAGGAGATCCGCTGTGAGGGCAGGTCGGCTCACGCTTCCAGACCGGAGGCCGGACACAGTGCCACCGCGGATCTGCTTAGGATCCTGGCAGAACGCCTGCCGGAGGACGATGTCATCCGCAGACTGCAGGGATTTTTCGGGGATCCCTACGGAGAGGGGGCCGGGATCGCGGCGGACGATCCCGTCATGGGGAAGCTGACCCTGAATCTGGGGAGACTGACGATCACCGAGTCGGGAGAATTATCGGCACAGATCGATGTGCGATATCCCGGAAGCGTCACGTCGGAGGAGATCTTTGCGCGGTTTCGGAGTGTCTTTCCGGACCTGTCCCCCGCCATGCCCTATGATGACAGGCCGACGCATACGGATCCCGAGCTGCCGCAGGTGCGGGCTCTGCGTGAGGCATACCGGGAGGTTACGGGACATGAGTGCCGGCCGACTGTCAGCGGCGGGGTATCCTATGCGAAGGTACTGGGCAACTGTGTCACCTTCGGCCCGGTGCCGGAGGATCACGTCAGACTCGCACACCAGCGCGATGAATATATCACCAGAGAGGCCTGCGTACAGGCGGTCGACATCTATTATCGGGCGATTCTGAAACTGAATGAGCTGTGAATGAAATGCATGCCGGGTATTTGCTTGCGGGGACGCCTCGCGGCTCTGGTTGCGGCGTAGCGGTACTAAGCCGCCGGAGGACGGCGGCAAAGTACCGACGCCTCCACAAGCCCCGCGCGCAAACAACCCGGCATGCATAAGCCACAGATGCTTCCATTCATCAGTTCAGAATGCAGGAACGATCAGGAAGGGAAATAATTTATGAGAGCATCGAAACGGGAACTGCAATACGCCAGGGAACATTTTCATGAGGTGCATCACACGACGCTCAATCCCGAGGGCCCGGGCGTGGTGCGGATCCATCTGGTCCCGCCGCGGGTCGGCGTGGATAATATCTCGGCCAGCGTCGCCATCATCAACGGCCAGGATATCATCCCGGTGGGGATCTCCTGGAGCATCCTCCTCACGGAGCTGATCGAAGAGGTCAATCAGTATGCCGGAAAGGAGATATCGGAGGAGGATTTTGACCGGATCACCGATAAAACCTGCAGAGCGGTGAAACGGGTGTATCCGCTGCTCTCCGGCAAACGTCTGCGTCGGGATATCGATCGGATCATGAACACCTTTAAGCAGATCGCTTACGGGGAACCGACGGATGAGACCATCGCCTATACCAATATCGGTGATTATGCTCCCTATATGAAAGCGCCGCACCGGATGGATCTCATGGTGAGCGCCATGACGAAGGAGGGGCAGTGGCACTGCAATCAGAACTGCGTCCACTGCTATGCCGCCGGTCAGACCTCCGCGGAGGAAGAGGAGCTTTCCTTTAAGGAATGGAAAAAGATCATCAACAAGTGCCGCGAGATCGGTGTCTCGCAGGTGACCTTCACCGGCGGGGAGCCCACCATGCGGGAGGATCTGCCGGAGCTTATCGAGCATGCCGCCTGGTTCATCACGAGACTCAATACCAACGGCATCAAGCTCACGCAGAAGTACTGTGAACGTCTGCGGGAGGTGTCGCTGGACAGCGTGCAGATCACCTTCTATTCCGCGGACGAGAAGATCCACAACCGGCTGGTGGGCGCCGATCACTACAAGGATACGCTGGAAGGGATCAAAAATGCGCTGGCGGCTGGACTGAATGTCAGTATCAACACACCGCTCTGCACCGTCAATCGTGATTATGTCGACACCCTGAAGTTCCTGCACGGGCTGGGGGTCCTCTACGTGACCTGCTCCGGCCTCATCACCACAGGGAAGGCGCAGGGGCCGGCTTCGGAGGAACTGCAGCTCTCACATCAGGAGATCCGGGAGATCCTCAGGGAGAGCGTGGCGTACTGCTATGAGAACGGCATGGAGATCAGCTTCACTTCCCCCGGTTGGGTGGATCGTGATTACTGCGAGGAATTGAAGATTTCTACACCGAACTGCGGCGCCTGCCTAAGCAACATGGCGATCACGCCGGGCGGGAAGGTGGTGCCCTGCCAGAGCTGGTTATCGGACCATCCGTTGGGGGATTTCCTCTCCGATGACTGGGAAACGATCTGGAACAGCGAAGCATGCAGGAAGAAACGGGAATTCTCCGCCTTGATGCGCTGTGAATGCCCGCTCAGGACGGCTAAGAGGGGAGGGAACTGAGATGGATCTGACAGCAGGGAACTCTCGCCTGGACCGGCGGACGGGGAGTAAGCGACGGGACGGAAGACATCGAATGGCAGTGGCGGCAGCTATTCTGCTGCTTTTCGGCACGTTGGTGTCAGTATTATTCTACACGGGGAAGCACGCGTATGCAGCCGGAGATCTGGACCGGATCCGTGATTATGAGGTCACGGCACAGGTGAATCCGGACGCGACGGTCACCATGGTTTTTCATATCGACTGGGAGGTGCTGGATTCCGATTCCGAGGGACCGCTCTCCTGGGTGACGATCGGGATCCCCAACAAGCATGTGGAATCCATCAAGGCGCTCTCTGACAATATCAGAGAGATCGAATATGATTCCGGCAGCGGCAGCAATGTGAAGATCACCTTCGATAAGAAGTACTATGAGGGCGAGGTGGTGAGCTTTGACTACTCGCTGGTGCAGGATTATCTCTACGAGATGAACCGGCTCACGGAAGGGGAAACCGTCTATGAGTATATCCCCGGATGGTTTGACAATATCCTGGTGGATCAGCTGGTCATCCGCTGGCTTGACGCGGAGGTGGAGAGCTTCAGCCCCGCCTGTGACAGGGACGGGGGATATCTCATCTGGAGAACTTCTCTGGATAAGGGAGAACGCTATCCGGTGCAGATCACCTATCGCAATGACGCCTTTTCCTTTGATGAGAGCAAGACGGTCCGGAATACGGGATATGACGAAGACGATGACGACGCCGGCTATGCGATCCTGGGACTGTTGGTGATCCTGGCGCCGATCCTCATCCCCATCCTGGTAGCGACCTCCTCGGCGAGGCGCTACGGAGGGACCGCCAATTTCGGCGGCACGGAGAAAAAGATCACCCGGACGAAGATCGTATATTATCCCAATTGTCCGGGCTGCGGAGCCGCCAGGCCCGAGGGCAAGGATAACTGCGAATACTGCGGGCGGAGCTTTATCAAGAGCGAAGAGAAGATCGAAGAGAAGGACATTCCGAAGGAGGAGACGGATGTTCGGAGCAAACAGACGAACGGAACCTATCGCTATGCCTCCTCTCCGGACACCTATGTCCGGGTGCATGTGGTGAATATCCCGGTAACCTCCGCCGCCCGTCATCATACGACAGGACATTCTTCCGGGGGTCGCTCCGCCGGGGGCCATTCCTCTTGTGCACACTCCTCCTGCGCCTGTGCCTGTGCCTGCGCCTGTGCCTGTGCCGGCGGCGGCCGCGCGGGATGTACCACCAAGGATTTCTATCGAACAGATCTGAAGCTTCACTATTTTAACCGCGGCAGGAATACAGAGTGAAGCGGATCGTCTGCGGGGCACACCGGTTCGGCGAAACGGTCGGGAGCCTGAGAGCGGACAGAGAGGAGGGAGCATGGGAGCGTTCACACTCAGTCGTAATGTTAAAGTGATCGTGGATCCGGAGGATCACGAGGGCATCGGCATCGTCGCGGACTGGCTGCGGGACGATCTCACCAAGGTCTTCGGGGAACCGGAACAATCCGGCCAGGATCATGGGATGGCGATCATCGCAGGCTCCCTGCAGAAGAGCAAACTCCTCGACCGTCTGGCAGAAGAGGGGAAGATCTCCTCGGAGGGGCTGGTCGATGCGGACGGGAGCCCGAAGTGGGAGGTGTATCGGACAGAACTGGTGGAGAACCCGCTGCCAGAGGTGGCGCGCGCGCTCGTCATCCGGGGGAGCGATAAGCGGGGGACCATCTACGGTCTGCTGTCCGTCTCCGAAGCCATCGGCGTGACTCCCTTTGTGAACTGGTCCGACGCGGTGCCGGCCGGAAAAGAGACCGTGACACTGCCGGAGGATTTCTATGGCGTGTCTGCGGAACCCTCGGTCCGCTACCGCGGGATCTTCATCAATGATGAATGGCCGGCCTTCGGCAACTGGGCGCTGAAGCGCTTCGGCGGCATCAATGCCAAATGCTACGCGACGCTCTTCGAACTGCTCATCCGTCTCCGCGGCAATTATTTCTGGTCTGCCATGTGGAACAGCAATTTCTCCATGGACGGCCCGGGGTTGGCCAGTGCGGAGCTGGCGGACCGGCTCGGCATCGTCATGAGCACCTCCCATCATGAGCCCTGCATGCGGACCGGAGAGGAGTACCGGCTCTTACGGGGGCCGGGATCCGTCTACGGGGATGCCTGGGATTTCCTGTCCAACAGGGAGGGGATCACCCGCTTCTGGGAGGACGGCCTCAAGCGCAATGCGCCCTTTGAGAATGTGATCACCATGGGGATGCGCGGCGAGCGCGACACCGCGATCATGGGCAATGCCACTCTGGCGGAGAATATTGCGCTGCTCAAGGATATCATCCGGACCCAGAACGATCTGATCCGCAAATATGTGAACCCCGATCTGAAGAAGGTGCCGAGGCAGCTGGTGCTCTTCACCGAGGTGGAGAAATTCTACTACGGCGATGAGAATACGCCGGGGCTGGTGGACGATCCGGAGCTGGACGGCATCACCGTCATCTTCAGCGACAACAATTACGGATACACCAGGACCCTGCCCACCGCGGACCGGCGGGATCGAAACGGCGGCTACGGCCTGTACTACCATGTGGATATGCACGGCGGTGCCTATTCCTACGAATGGATCGGTTCGACTTATCTTCCCCGGATCCGGGATCAGCTTAAGACAGCCTGGGATTACGGGATCCGTGAGATCTGGGTCACCAATGTGGGAGACCTCGTCTCGCAGGAGCTGGAGGTGTCCCTTATCCTCAAGATGGCCTGGGACATCGAAACCTACGGCAGTGATCGGGCCGGCAGTACCGTGGACTTTGTGCGGATGTGGACGGACCGGATCTTCGGGAACTACTTCACGACGGAGGATCTGGACCGGATCTGCGAAGTGATCGCCTCCTATACCCTGATGAATGAGCGGTGCAAGCACGAGATCCTTAAGGCGAATACTTATCATCCGGTGCATTTCGGCGAGGCACAGGAACTCTATGAGAACTGTGAGCGGGTGTTGAGCGTATGTGATGCGCTTCTATCGAGGACGCCGGAGGAGATCCGTACGGCGTTCTATGAGCTCATCTATTATCCGGCGGTCGGAACCGCCAATCTGCAGAAGACCTGGATCGCAAGCGGTCGCAATCAGTTCCAGGTCGATCAGAACCGCAATACGGCGAATGCCTGGAATGACGTGATCAATGAGGGGATCCGGCGGGATGCCGCTCTGGAGGAGGAATTCCATGCCCTGGCAGATGGGAAGTTCTACGGGCATTGTCTCTCCGAGCATTTCGGCTTCCGGTTCTGGAATGACTCCAATAATCAGCTGCCTTATCGTGTCTATGTGTATCCGGCCCGCAAAAAGCGAATGCTCGTCTCAAAGACCGATGAGGCCTGGTATTATGACGGCAGGGAGTATACCGTGCGGGAGCGGACCGTGGATGCCTTTCTCCGTCCGGATCTGAATGAGATCACACTGGAGATCTCCTGCGCAAGCGTACTTCCGGCACATTATTATATTAAGAGTGATTCGACGTGGCTCACCGTGGATCCTGCCGAGGGGGAGGTGAAGGAGACTGCCCGGATCACCGTGCGGGCGGATCGTTCGGGCATCGACCCGGACACGATCACGGAGGGGAAACTTGTGATCGACGACGGGGAGGACTGCTTTGTGACCCTGCACCTTCCGGTTTGCGGGGAGGCGTATTATGACGAAGTCTGCCGTGAGGCGGACGGCAGCGATGTGCCGGCCGGGGCAGCGATCTTTTCCTGCTCGCATGTCGCCATGGAAGCCGGGAGTTACCGGGAAGTGAGAAACCGGGAACCCTATGAATTAAAGCTCCTTTCCCCTTACGGACGGACCGGACAGGGATTGAAGCTCTCACCGAATACCGCTTCTCTTAAGGGGGTCCCCGAGGAGGAGCGGCCCTATGCGGAATATGTCTTTGTCTCCGATGCCGAACGGCAGGGAACCTGCACTTGGGTGTTTGCGCCGTCGCTTCCTGTGGATGACGCCAATTCCCAGTGCTTCGGTTATCGGATCAACGGCGAAGCGCTTCAGGTCGTCGATACCGTCCTTGATCCGGGCCGGCCGATCTTTAACAGTCCCCAGTGGGCAACGGACAATCGCAGGAATGCGAAGCTCATCACCACCCAGGTGTCGATCCGCAGAGGGATCAACACGCTGCGCTATGAACAGATCGATCCGAACCTCATCCTGGAACGGATCGAGATCTGGGACAACGCCGCGGAAAAAAAGGAATCCTATCTCGGTGCGCCCGAGTCTTGCAGGCGCTTTTGAACGGTGATACAATAAACTGATTTACGTTAATTTTTAAACGGTTCCGCACAATGGCGTGATAAGGATGGGGGATATCACGGGAAGAAGACGGAATATGCGAGTGATCCTCAGCAGCCTGCTTGCCATGACAGTCATGACGGCAGGCTTGTGGTATATGGGAGCAAGTGCGGCCGCATCGGAGGATGGCACATCGGTGACAAAGACCGACAGTGCCGCCACGATCCGTCTGATGGAGACGGAGGGAACGGTCTC
>JAFPTK010000008.1 GCA_017400305.1 Lachnospiraceae bacterium
ATCCTGGAGGGACACACCTGCGATGTGATCACCTACGGATTCAAGGAGGGGGTAGATTACCGGGCGGCGGATCCGATGCTGATCAAGAAGCCCGGCGAGCTGGGAGTGCTGTTCTCGGTATCCGGCCGCACCGACCTCCGCGCCGAATTCACCATGCCGGGAAGGTTTTCCGTCTACAATGCACTCTGTGCCATTGCGGTCGCCAAACACTATGACTGCGATGATCTGCAGCTACTGGATGCGCTGAAGCGCGTCAAGGTCCGCGGGCGGATCGAGATGATCCCCGTGAGCAGCGAGTACACGCTTCTGATCGACTACGCGCACAATGCCATGGCACTGGAAAACCTCCTGGTGACACTCAAGGATTACCGGCCGAACCGCCTGATCACGCTGTTCGGATGCGGCGGAAACCGCGCCAAGTCCAGGAGATATCAGATGGGCGAGGTGAGCGGCAAGCTCTCCGATCTGACCGTGATCACATCGGATAATCCGCGCTTTGAGGATCCGATGGATATCATTCATGACATCGAGGCCGGAGTGGGACGCACCACCGGCTCCTATGTGGAGATCCCCGACCGCAAGGAGGCGATCCGGTACTGCATCTTAAACGGGGAGCCCGGGGATATCATCGTCCTTGCCGGGAAGGGGCATGAGGACTATCAGGAGATCCAGGGGGTGAAGCACCCGATGGATGAACGGGTGCTCATCGAGGAGATCCTCCGGGAGGAGAACCGGGCCCAATGACCGGGCTTTATGCCGATGTGATCGTCGATATCTCGCATGAGCGGGTGGATCGGCCGTTTACCTACCGCATTCCGGAGGATCTGCAGGGAAAGCTGTGTGTCGGTCAGGCGGTGAATGTTCCCTTTGGAAAGGGGGACAGCCAGAGAAAGGCGTATGTCATCGGATTCCGGGATTCGGTGGACTTCCCGCCCGACAGGATCAAGGAGATCACGTCGACTGCGGACAAGGATCTTCCGGCGGAGGCGATCCTCTTAAAGCTCGCCGCGTGGATGCGTGAGACCTACGGGTCGACCATGATCGCGGCATTAAAGACCGTGCTGCCTGCCAGCAAGCGCGTCCGCTCCCGCGGGAAGGAGCCTCTCACGGAGGAGGACGTAAAGGACGCGGAGCAGACGATCGCTCTCAGCGAAGAGCAGAAGCACGTGGTCGATTCGATCGTGGCGGATTATGATCAGGGGGTGCGGAAAGGATATCTCCTGCAGGGGATCACCGGAAGCGGCAAGACGGAGGTCTATCTGCGCCTCATCGAGGAGATGATCCGCCGCGGAAAACAGGCCATTGTCCTGATCCCGGAGATCGCGCTGACCTGGCAGACGCTGCACCGGTTTGAACAGCGCTTCGGAGATCGTGTGACGGTCATGAACTCGACCCTCTCCAAAGGGGAGAAGTTTGATCATTTTGAGCAGGCCAGACGGGGGGAGATCGATGTCATCATCGGCCCCAGGAGCGCGCTCTTTACGCCCTTTCAGAACCTCGGCCTCATCATCATTGACGAGGAACACGAGGGCAGCTACAAGAGCGAGACGATGCCCAAGTATCATGCGAGGGAGACGGCGGAAGCGCTGGCGGGGATGGTGCCGGGAGGCGCCAGCATCCTGATGGGGAGTGCGACACCCTCCATGGAAGCGCTGTATCGGGCCCGAAACGGCAGCTACGGCTATTTTCGTCTGACGAGGAGACTCACGGGGGGGACACTCCCTTCCGTGGAGATCACGGACTTGAGAGAGGAGCTCCGGGCGGGAAATCGAAGCCCGTTTTCCCGGTCGTTAAAGCAGGGGATCGAGGACCGTCTCCGGGAGAAGGAGCAGACCATGCTCTTTATCAATCGGCGCGGCATGGCGGGATTTGTGTCCTGCCGCTCCTGCGGCAGAGTATTTAAGTGCCCCCACTGCGATGTGGCGCTCTCCGCGCACAGCGGAGGGAGGCTTTTGTGCCATTACTGCGGACATGAGGAGCCGCAGCCTCAGACCTGCCCGGATTGCGGTTCCCGGTATGTCTCCCGTTTTCGGGCCGGGACCGAGGCCATCGAGTCCCATGTGAAAAAACTCTGGCCCGAAGCCCGGGTACTGCGGATGGATGCGGATACGACGCGCACGAAGGGGAGCTATGAGCGGATCCTTAAGGCCTTTGCCTCCGGGGAAGCGGATATCCTGATCGGGACGCAGATGATCGTCAAGGGACATGACTTCCCGCGGGTGACGCTGGTGGGGATCCTGGCGGCGGATCTGTCTCTGAATACCGGAGACTACCGCGCGGCGGAGCGGACCTTCCAGCTGTTGGTGCAGGCGGCCGGCAGAGCCGGAAGGGGGAAACGGCCGGGACATGTGGTCATCCAGACCTATCAGCCGGAGCATTATGCCGTGCGGCTGGCGGCCGCGCAGGATATCGATTCCTTCTACGAGGAGGAGATCCGCTATCGGGGCCTGCTGCATTATCCGCCGGCGGCGCATCTTCTGGCGGTGCAGATCTATTCCGCCGGGGAAGAGGAAGGGGCTGTCTGTGCGGATCGATTAAAGCACCTGATCGACAGAGAGGCCGGCAGAGACGTGGCCGTGATCGGTCCGGCACCCGCGATGATCGGGAGGATCAATGATGTATACCGCTTCGGTCTGTATCTGAAGGGGGAGGATCGTGGTGCGCTGGAGCGGTTGAAGGATACGGTGGAAGAAAGTGTGAACAGTGACCGGGAAAACGGCAGAATGGCCGGGATCACGGTTCAATTTGATTTTGATCCGTTAAGGGGGTTTTGAGATGGCGATCAGAACGATCAGAGAATACGGCGACGAGGTACTGGAGAAGCCCTGCAAGGTGGTGAAACTCATGACACCCGGCTTATCCGTGCTGATCGACGACATGTTTGAGACGATGTATGAGGCGAACGGCGTCGGGCTGGCCGCCCCGCAGGTCGGGGTTTTAAAGCGCGTCTGCGTGATCGATGTGACGGGAGAGGATCCCTACGTCTTCATCAATCCGGAGATCCTGGAGACCGACGGTGAGCAGGAGGGATATGAGGGATGCCTGTCCCTGCCCGGCAAGAGCGGGATCGTCAAGCGCCCCAATCACGTAAAGGTGCGCGCGTTAGACCGCAGGATGCAGCCCTTTGAACTGGAGGCGGACGAGCTGCTTGCGCGGGCGATCTGCCATGAGACGGATCATCTGGACGGCAAAATGTATGTCGAGCTGGTGGAGGGCGAACTCGTCAACAACGAGGATCTGGAAAAGGAACAGGAAGGGACAGAGGAATCCTGATGAAGATACTGTTTATGGGAACGCCGGATTACGCGGCGGCAGCCTTGAAGAGCCTGATCGATGCCGGACATGAGATCGTGCTGGTCGTGACCAAGCCAGACAAACCGGTCGGCCGGGGCGGTAAGATCGTATTCTCTCCGGTGAAGCAGCTTGCGATGGAGCATGGGATGGAGATCTATCAGCCGTCGCGCGTGCGGGATCCGGAATCGGCGGAAAAGCTTAAGCAGGCCGGGGCGGATATCGGGGTAGTCGCCGCCTTTGGTCAGATCCTGTCTGCGGAGAATCTGTCAGCCCCCAGACTGGGCTGTATCAATATCCACGCATCGCTCCTTCCGAGATACCGCGGTGCCTCCCCGATCCAGCAGGCGATCCTGGACGGCGTCGAAGTGACCGGGGTCACGATCATGCAGATGGACGAGGGGATCGATACGGGAGCGATCCTGCTGCAGGAGGAATACCGGATCCGGCCGGACGAGACGGCGGGGAGCCTCTTTGATAAGCTGACAGAGATCGGCGCCTCTCTGATCGTCGAGGCACTGCGCGGGATCGAGGCAGGGACCTTGCGGCCTGTTCCGCAGAATGAGGAGTTTGCCACGCTCACCAGACAGATCCGCAAGGATATGGGAGAGATCCGCTGGCACATGGACGCCGCGGAGATCGAGCGGCAGATCCGGGCCATGTCTCCCTGGCCCAGTGCCTTTACCAGGCTTCCCGACGGCCGCTTCTTAAAGATCTGGCGCGCGGAGGCGTGGGAGCTCGCTCCTTCCGCCGATCCGGGATCGGTCGCTGCCTATCCCACCCGCAGACTGTTAGAATGCGGCAGCAGCCGTGATGCCGCTCCCGGCTGTGTCCTGTATGTCGATGAGGGCGGCTCCTTCTTTGTCGCCTGCGGGAAGGGCGTTCTGTGCGTTCGGGAGGTGCAGCTGGAGGGGAAGAAACGGATGGCGGTTCACGATTTCCTGTTGGGATTCCCGATGCAGACCGGATATGGATTCCAGTGAGACGCGAAAAAGCGCGAGGGAGATCGCTGCGGACCTCATGCTCATGCGGGAGCAGAGCGGTGCGGATATCACGGATCTGCTCAAGGCATCTTTTACCAGAGAAGCGGCTGCTCTCTCCACACAGGATCGTGCCTTCTTAAAGCAGCTTGTCATCGGCACGACGGAGCGCCTCTATTCTCTGGATGCGGCCATCGACCGGATCGCTTCCGTGCGGGTCAAAGCGATGATGCCGACGATCCGGGCGGTCATCCGGGTGGGAGCCTATCAGATCCTGTATCTGGATGCGGTCCGCGATGCCGCCGCGGTGGACGAGGCGGTAAAGTCGGTCAAGCAGGCCTTTCCGAGGAAGGTCAGCGGTTTTGTCAACGCGGTTCTGCGACACATCTCAAGAGATAAAGAGGAATTAATGACCTGGCTTAAGGGGCGGGATCTGAGCATCCGCTGCTCCGTATCGCCATACCTCTGCGAGCTTCTTAGCAAGGAGCGCGGGGAGGAACAGGCGGCGGCGATCCTTGCGGCCGGGCTGGTGCCGAGGGCGCTGTCGATCCGGCCGGATCCCCGTCTCGCGGCGGATAAGGAACGGTATGACCGCTGGCTGGACGCTCTGCGGGGCGCCGTGGGATCGGTCAGATCCCATCCCCTGCTCCCGAGACTCCTCCTGGTCGACGATCCCGGAGATATCAGAAAACTTCCGGGATTCACCGAGGGGGCCTTTGCGGTACAGGATGCCGCGAGCGCTCTGGCGGTGGATGCGGCGGGGATCGGCCGGGATGACCTCGTGCTCGATGTCTGCGCGGCGCCGGGCGGAAAGGCGATCTACGCCGCTTCTCTTCTTAAGGATCCCTCCCGGATGACGGCACGGGATCTCACGGAGGAAAAGTGTGCCCTGATAAAGGAAAATGCGGAGCGGATGCGGCTCTCCGGTATGCGGATCAGGCAGCAGGATGCGACCGAACCCACACCGGAGGAGAACGAACGCTACGATGTCGTCTTCTGTGATCTGCCCTGTACCGGGTTCGGCGTGATGGGGAGAAAGCCCGAGATCAAATACCGGGCTGACGCCGAGAGCACGGCGTCTCTGGTATCCCTGCAGAGGAAGATCCTGGCGGTGGCCGCGGATTATGTGAAGCCCGGCGGGAAGCTGATCTACAGCACCTGCACCATCAGTCGGGCGGAGAATGAAGACAATGTCCGGTGGTTCGTCGAGAACCGGCCGTTCGTGACGGAATCCTGGACGGATGCGGATGTACCCGGCGTGATCCGGGGAAGTGTTGTGAACGGCTGCCTGCAGCTGCTCCCGGGAGAAGGGGAGACGGACGGCTTTTTTATCGCAAGGCTCAGAAAGAAGGCCCTATGAGCGACAGTCAGACAGCGGATATCCGTTCGCTCACCCTTGCGGAGCTGAAGGCCAGGATCGAGGAGCTTGGGGAACCGGGATACCGGGCAAAGCAGATCTTTTCCTGGCTGCATCGAAAGAATGCCGTCGGGTGGGAGGAGATGAGCGATCTTCCCGCAAAGTTAAGGGAACGGCTGATCACGGAGGTTCCGCTCAGGGAGGCGCCTGTTGTCCGCAGACAGGAATCGGCGATCGACGGAACGGTCAAGGTTCTCTTCGAACTGTTCGACGGCAATCTCATCGAGAGTGTCCTGATGCACTACCGGTTCGGGTACAGCGTGTGCATTTCCTCCCAGGCTGGCTGCCGGATGGGGTGTGCCTTCTGTGCCTCCACGTTGTCCGGACTGTCCAGGAATCTGACGGCGGGCGAGATGCTTTCCCAGGTCTACGCTTTTGAGCGGGAGCTTTCGGAGGGGGAGCGGGTCTCCCATGTGGTGGTCATGGGAAGCGGTGAACCGATGGAGAATTACGATGAGGTGATCCGCTTCTTCCGTCTGCTGGCAGCACCGGAGGGCCATAAGCTCTCCCTCCGCAATATGACGGTGTCCACCTGCGGGATCATCCCCGGGATCCGGCGTCTCTCGCAGGAGGGAATCCCGGTCAATCTGGCGATCTCGCTCCATGCGCCCAACGATGAGATCCGTTCGCAGATCATGCCGGTCGCGAGGAAATATCCGATGGAGGAACTGCTTGACGCCTGCCGGGATTATTTTGCCCTGACGGGACGGCGTCTCACCTGGGAGTACGCCCTGATCCGGGATATCAATGACCGGGAGGAGCATGCGAGGGAACTGGCGGATCGCATCCGGGGGATCACCGGCGTGGTCAATCTGATCCCCGTCAACCCCGTGAAGGAGCGGGGACTGCATGAGCCTGACCGCGACGGGGTCAGACACTTCCAGAAGGTGTTGAATGAGCACGGGACAGAGGCCACGATCCGCAGGACACTGGGCCGTGATATCGACGGAGCCTGCGGTCAGCTTCGCCGAAAACTGGTTGAAGAATAATACACGATATGTTATTATAATGGTTTGTATGCTTAAGACATATTCACTCACCGACATCGGTCGGAAGAGAAAACTGAATCAGGATTATGTGTACACTTCGCTCGAACGGGTGGGGAACCTGTCCAACCTCTTTATCGTTGCGGACGGGATGGGCGGACACCGTGCGGGGGATTATGCGTCGCGCTATACCGTTGAGACGGTGGTGGAAGAGGCCGGATCCTCTTTTGAGCGCAATCCGGAGATCATCCTCACGGATGCCATCGACGCTGCCAACCGGAAGCTGCGGATGCGTGCCGCGGAGGATGAGCAGCTCTTCGGGATGGGAACGACCTTTGTCGGCTCCACGATCCTCGGGAAGAAGCTCAAGGTCGCCAATGTCGGTGATTCCAGGGCTTATCTCATCAGGGCCAGACAGATCACGCAGATCACCCGGGACCATTCCCTGGTAGAGGAGATGGTCCGCATGGGCGGGATCGATCGGGAGACCGCCAGACTCCATGTAGACAAAAATATCATCACACGTGCGGTCGGTGCGACGGAGACCGTGGATGTGGATTTCTTTGATGTAGATCTCCTTCCGGGAGATCAGGTTCTGATGTGTTCTGACGGTCTGACCAATATGGTGACGGATGAGGATATCTGCAGTATCGTCAGCAGTGAAGACGATATCGGCAGGAAGGCAAGAAGACTGATTGATACGGCGAACGCCAACGGCGGCAGGGACAATATCGCTGTCGTGCTGGTAGAGGTATCATCGCCGGAGGGAAAGTAGAGAGATCCTATGGTGAAGATGGGTATGCTCATCGGTGAGCGCTATGAGATCCTGGAAAAGATCGGCACGGGCGGTATGTCCGATGTCTATAAGGCCATTGACCACAAGCTGAACCGGCCGGTGGCGATCAAGGTACTGAAGCAGGAGTTTTCGGAGAACGAGAATTTCGTCTCCAAATTCCGCACGGAAGCACAGGCGGCAGCGGGACTCATGCATCAGAATATCGTCAATGTCTATGATGTAGGGGATGAGAAGGGCATCTACTACATCGTCATGGAACTGGTCGACGGGATCACGCTCAAGAAGTACATCGAGAAGAAACAGCGGCTCACGGTCAAGGAAGCGGTCAGTATCGCGATCCAGGTCGCCATGGGCCTCGAGGCGGCGCACAACAACCACATCGTGCACCGCGATATCAAGCCGCAGAATATCATGATCTCCAAGGAGGGCAAGGTCAAGGTGACCGACTTCGGTATCGCCAAGGCGGCGACCAGCAATACGATCACCTCCAATGTCATGGGGAGCGTGCATTACACTTCACCGGAACAGGCCCGCGGCGGATACAGCGATGTCAAATCGGACATCTATTCCCTCGGGATCACGCTGTTTGAGATGCTCACCGGACGTGTCCCTTTTAACGGGGATACGACCGTCGCCATCGCCATCAAGCATATTCAGGAATCCATGCCGGATCCGCGCGATTTTGCGCCGGACACGCCGGTCAGTGTAGAAAAGATCGTCCTCAAGTGCTGCCAGAAGAGCCCGGACAGGCGTTATCAGAATGCCGCGGAGCTCATCACGGATCTGAAACGGTCCCTGATCACGCCGGACGAGGACTTTGTCGTGATCACCAGTCCGGATGAGGACGGCGCGACCAGAGAGCCCACCGAATCGGAGCGCCGGGCATTGAGCGCCGCGACCGGGAAGAAGGTCGGCACCGGCGATACCATGCGTCTCAATGCGGAAGCGCAGCGGGAACGGGAGAGGCGTCTTAGGGAGGAGAATGCCGCCAAGCGGGATCCTGCCGTGAAAAAGAGCGGCAGCCGGAAAAAGAAAGCACCCGTCAAAAAGAAAACCAGACCCAAGGCGCAGAAGCAGCGCGGTTCACGTGATTATTACGAGGAGGAGGATACCGGCGGCGGTCTGATCGAGAAGCTCACGGTCATATTGGCGATCGTGGCGGCCCTGATCGTCGGGGTGATCGTGATCTATGTGGTCGGCGGACGTCTGGGGTTCTTCGGCGAGGATCTCACCGGCACACCCGCTGAGGGCAGCTCGGAGGCGGCGACCGTTGCCGCATCGGTGCAGAAGGACGAGGAGGACGAGGAGGAAGCCGGCGGGATCAAGATCCCGGATGTGCTGGGACTCACCTTCACGGAGGCCAAGGTATTGCTCAATGACAAGGGCTTCAAGGTGCAGCGCGCCGAAGACACCACTTCCACGGCGGCGAAAAACGTGGTCATATCCATGGATCCCAGGGAGAATACCCGGGCGCAGAGCGGTACGATGATCACGCTTACGGTGAGCACGGGCTCCGTTGTGACGGATGAGCAGGGAAATGCCGCTCTGGTGGCGACAGCCGAGGCGAAGAATTACGAAGTGCCCAGTCTCGTGGGTCTCACCCTGGAAGAGGCGGAGATCCGGATCGGAGAGGCGCATCTGGTCAAGGGCTCCGTATCCGAAGTGACCTATGCGGACGCTTCTCTGACGGGAAAGATCTGCATGCAGTCACTGGAGGCCGGTAAGGAGGTGCCGGAGGGCAGTGTCGTCGATATGGAGCTTTCGATCGGAACCGGGGAAGCGACGGAGACTTCCTATCGGTATTCTGCGGATATCGAGTCCCCGGCGCTCGAAGATGAGAATTTTGCGGAGGGAACGGAGGTCCATCTGCTTCTGACAGCGAGCGACGGCAAGTCGCTTCTGGATACGACGCAATCCTCCTTCCCGTTCAAATTCAGCGCTACGGGGATCACACAGCCGACCGGACTGCTGACGCTGACCTACATGGTGACGACCCCGCAGACGACCGAGACCAATCCGGAAACGGGTGAGGAACAGGTGGTGCCCGGAACGACGGAGGAGCGGACCCAGCGCCGCGCGATCACCTTTACCCCCGATAACTGATCCGGATGGGGACGGAGGCAGAACTCTTACAGGGCAGGATCCTTCGGGGCGTCGGGGGATTCTACTATGTAGAAACAGAGGAAGGGGCCATCTATTCCTGCCGCGCCAGGGGAAGCTTTCGCAAGGACGATATCAAACCGCTTCCCGGTGACAGGGTTCGGTTTATCATCACACATGAAGAGGACAGGGAGGGGAGTCTTCAGTCCATCGAGACCAGAACGAGCGCTCTGATCCGTCCGGCGGTCGCCAATGTGGATCAGGCGCTTCTGTTTTTTGCCATGCGCGATCCGGATCCGAGTCTTCCTCTGGTGGATCGCTACCTGCTCCTCTTACAGAGGCAGAAGCTCCCGGCGATCCTGGTATTCAACAAGCAGGACATCGCAAGCGGGGAGGATCGGGAGGCGCTTCGGAATGCCTACGGTTCCTCCGGCCATCCGCTGTTTTTTGTGAGTGTCAGGTCCGGGGAAGGAATGGAGCTTCTTGGGGAGGTCCTTTCGGGCAGGACAACGGTACTGGCGGGGCCCTCCGGAGCAGGGAAATCCTCCCTGATCAACCGGATCTGTCCGCTGGCGGATGCCGAGACGGGGGAACTCTCGCGCAAGCTTGCCCGTGGGAAAAATACGACACGGCACAGTGAACTCTTCCGTGTCGGTGAGGATGGGGATTCCTGGCTGGTCGACACCCCGGGATTCACGGCACTTGACCTGCCGGATTTGGAACCGACGGATGCCGCTGCGGATTACCGGGAATTCGATCCCTATCTCGGCACCTGCCGGTTTGCTTCCTGCCTTCACATGGAGGAACCGGATTGCGCGGTCCGTGATGCGGTGGCACAGGGGACGATCCCCGTGGTGCGCTATGAGAACTATCGTCTGATCGTACAGGAGATCAGGGAAAAACAGATGCGGCGTTATAAGTAAAAGGAGTGAGAGATGACGAACGGATTTGACAATGATCGGTATCTGAAGATGCAGTCGGAACATATCCGTGACAGGATCGGAAAGTTCGGCGGCAAGCTCTTTGATGATTACCATGCCTCCCGTGTGCTGCCGGGGTTCCATCCGGATTCCAAGATCCGGATGCTCTCGCAGCTCAAAGAGGACGTTGAGGTCGTCATCGCGATCCATGCCGGCGACATCGAGAAGAACAAGGTGCGCGGCGATCTGGGGATCACCTACGACATGGATGTGCTGCGTCTGATCGATGCGTTTCACGGATACGGACTGTATGTCGGGAGCGTGGTGCTCACCCGTTATGACGGGAGTGAAGCGGTCATTGCCTATCAGAAGAAGCTGGAGGCGCTCGGTCTCAAGGTCTATCGCCACTACGCGATCCCGGGCTATCCCTCCAATGTTCCGCTCATCATCAGCGATGAGGGCTACGGCAAAAATGACTACATCGAGACGAAGCATTCCCTGGTGGTGGTGACCGCACCGGGCCCCGGCAGCGGCAAGATGGCGGTCTGCCTGTCCCAGCTGTATCACGAGCACAAACGGGGAGTCAAGGCGGGCTATGCCAAATTCGAAACCTTCCCGATCTGGAACCTGCCTCTGCAGCATCCGGTCAATCTCGCCTACGAAGCGGCCACGGCGGATCTCAATGACGTCAACATGATCGACAACTATCATCTGGAGGCTTACGGCGAGACCACCGTCAATTACAACCGTGACATCGAGATCTTCCCAGTGCTAAACGCGATCTTCCGTGAGATCTACGGGGATTCCCCCTACAAATCACCGACGGATATGGGCGTCAACATGGCCGGCAAGTGCATCGTGGACGATGAGGCGGTCTGTGTCGCGGCAAAGCAGGAGATCATCCGCCGGTATTACAAGGAGCGCTGCGAGCTTCGGAAGGGGAACAGCGAACAGCGCGTAGTGGACAAGATCGAGCTGCTCATGAGTAAGGCGGGCGTCTCGATTCAGGATCGTCCCGTAGTCGCGGCAGCAGGATTGAAGGCGGAGGTGACCGGGAATCCGGCCGCTGCCATCGAGTTGCCCGACGGCACGGTGGTCACCGGCAAGACCTCGGATCTGATGGGGGCCAGCTCGGCCATGCTCTTAAATGCGTTAAAGGTCCTGGCGGGGGTGGATGATGCCGCCGAGCTCATCCCGCCCTCCGTCATCGAACCGATCCAGAGGCTCAAGGTGGAGCATCTGGGGAACCACAATCCCCACATGCATATCGATGAGACGTTAATCGCACTCACGATCTCCTCCGCGACCAATGCCGATGCCAAGGCGGCGCTGGATCAGCTCGGAAATCTCAAGGGGTGTGAGATGCATTCGACGGTCATCCTGTCGCCGGTGGATGAGAATACCTGCCGGAAGCTCAAGGTGAATCTCACCTGCGAGCCCAAGTATCAGACGTCCAAGCTCTTCCACAACTGACCGGATCGCCGGAGTAGAAGGGCCCGCTGCACGGATTTCGGAGGATCGGAAGTGATGTCGTACACCGTTCGTTTTGCAAAGGAAAGTGATATACCGACCATTCTGGAGCTGTTAAAGCAGGTCAACCGGGTTCATTATGAGGGCCGACCGGACCTGTTCAAGCCGGAGACCAAGTACTCCGCGGAAGATCTGCGCGGCATCCTCCAGGATGATCAGACGCCGGTATTTGTCTGTGCGGATGAGAGCGGCCGTGTCCTCGGCCACGGCTTCTGCGTGCTGGAGCGCCCGGACAATACCCGATTGCTTGCGGATATCACGACATGCTACATCGACGATATCTGTGTCGAGGAATCCGCCAGAGGCCGGCAGGTCGGCAGAGCGATCTATGAGCATATCCTTGGCTTCGCACGGCAGAAGGGATGTTATCGCATCACCTTAAATGTCTGGAGCTGCAATCCCGGAGCGATGAGGTTTTACGAGACGCTGGGTCTTATTCCCTACAAGGTGGGTATGGAGAAGATCCTGTGATGTTTTATCCCCGATCTCTTTTCCTCTGAAATGCATTTTGTATCAGGAACAGGGACAGGATCGTGGTCATGGCGAAGGTGATCAGAGCTGTCCCGGGAGGTGCTTTTAGTACGCTTGATTAGTTAGCAAATGCTAATTATAATCTTGGGCTGGTATCGAGATGAACCCGGCAGTTTATCTCGTTCAAGAAGATTACGTGAGGACGCCCTCCACACCGGCGTTAAAACGTCCCATGGCTTTGTAGAAATCCACCTTGCTCTGCTTAAAGGCCTCATTGGCGCGGTCGAACTTGGCATCCTCCGCCTGTTCGTTGGCAAAGGCCTTGAAGGTGCGGATGCCGGAGATCCCGCTCTCGATCGCCGCGTTGATCTCGCCGGTCCTGATCTTGACCTGGCGGTTGGCACGCTGCATGGAGAGGCGCTGCCAGGAACCGAAGCCGACACAGAAGGGCAGGAGAAGGAGCAGGACAAGGGTGAGCTTCGGATTGATAAAGAGCAGCACGATCACAGCACCGAGGATGGTGATCGAGCAGGTGAGGGCATTCTCCCGGTCCGCGACCGGCAGCAAAATCAGTTCGCGAGTGTAAAATGCAGGACGGAGGAATCGATCGCGGAGACCTGATCGAAGCCCGTGGAACTCATGATATAGCGGAGCTCTCTGCCGACTCCCCGGAGGAAATCCTGTACGCCGGTGACACCGTCCTGCTCGAGGGCGGGGAGCATGGATCTCCCGACGGCCGCTGCGTCGGCTCCCAATGCGATCGCTTTGAAGACATCCGCGCCCGAGGCGATCCCGCAATCCACGATGATCCCGATCCCTTTGCCCTGCAGGGCTTTTTTGATCTCGGGCAGCACCATCATCGGCGGAACCGCATAGGGCAGCCGCCCGTGATGATGACTGACGATGATCGCTCCGGCACCGATCTCCGCACATTTCAGAGCGTCACTGACGCTGAGGACGCCCTTTACCACGAAGGGGAGCTTCGTCAGTTCCACGTAGGAGCGGAGCATGTCTGAGGTCTGCGCCGTCATTTCCTCACCGACGACGACATCATAGCCGTTTTCCCCGAAGATGTGGTCAATATCCATGCCGACGGCGAAGGCACCGGCCGCTTCCGCGTATTGCAGCTGGTCCCGCACCTTACCCTGATCGGCGTAGGGTTTGACGATCCGGACCGTCTTCGCACCGGTCGCGGCAATTTTGGCAAATTGCTCATTCTCCATCATCCCGCAGAAATTGAGGATATTGCACTCTTTGGCCGCCAGGGAATACTCCTCCAGGCCGTTTTGTTCGCGGCCGTTATACTGTCCCAGATGGGAGAAGGCCGGCGTCATGACCGGCATGGCAAAGGTTTCCCCGAGGAATTCCGTGGTCAGATCCGCTGCGACGGAATCGATATAGCGGGCTTCGATCAGGATGGAATCCATGTACTTCTGTGTGATGATGTTTGCATCAGAGAGTCTGGTATAGTCCATTGAGCACCTCCTTGAGATAAGCCATGTATTCGTAATATTCCCCGTCCTTCTGCAGATGTTCCAGGATCATCGGCATCTCGGGATCGATGGCATGCATTTTTTCCGCATAATAACGGATCGGGTATTCCCCGCGGCCGGGCGCGCATTCCTCCAGTCTGGTCGTGAGCTGATCGCTTAAGTGTACGTCCTTGACGTGGCAGCTTCTGATCCGGTCCCCGAGGAGCTCCGCGCAGGCATCCACCAGCTCCTCGGCGCGGAAGTAGCGCTCCACGGAGTTGGTCATGTTGATGATGTCCATATGGACCGCGAACCGGTCACGATCCACCTCGTCAAGGAGTCTGACGTAATCCTCCGGGCCGGTGGGGATCATCCAGGGCATGGGCTCCAGCGTGAAATAGGTGTTTTTCACATCCGCGCGGTCAATGATCTCGCGCACCATGCGAACGGTCTCCTTTCGTCCTTCGTCCGAGAAATTCTCGCGGTACGGTCCGTCCCATATCGGACCGAAGGCGCCGGCCACGTTCACACAGCAGCGCGCACCGACAAAATCCGCCAGCCGCAGCTGCTCCACGCAGTAGTCCGTATTCCGTTTCCGCTCCTCGGGGTCCGGCGAGAGGGCGTTTCGCCAGATGCCGACCTCCGCGATCATCAGACCGGCTTTGTCAGCCGCATCCTTGTATGCGAGGATCTTTTCCTCCGGCTCTTCGCTCTGCACCGGAAAGACGACGGCGCCGCAGCCGAGCGACACCTGGTTTTTCGCCCATTCCTCCGGTGTTTCGTGTTGCAGCGGTGATGATGTTCCCAATCGCATGGCAGTACCTTCTTTCCATTTCTACATAAGGACCGGGCCGATCGGTGAATCTCTACATTTCTTCCATGTGTGACACGTAGTTTAAGGATGCAAGGGCCTCGACGATCTCCCGGTGCGATTTGTTTTCTTAAGCTCCGGCGATTCGATCGAGAGGGAGATGGTGTAGACACCTGCATGCCTTATATTATACTATGTAATCAGAAGAGTCAAAGGGGACGGTTCTTTCTGACTCATTTGACAGCCTCCGATGAATGCGGGGAGGAGGGGGTCGTGCCATGCTGTTTGGAAAGCGGAAAAAAGACAGGATCATCGAATGGGATCGCGAAAAACTTCAACCGGTCCTTAGATGCAGCATCTGTAACGGGGAACAGGTCTTTGGCTTTCAGGACAGGCAGACCGGAGAATTCCGGGAGATCGGTCTGATCCGCGACAATGCGGAGCTTTCCAAGATGGCAGGCCGATACGGGATCCGCCCGGAGGAAATCCGTAAGGTGTATTGATCAAAACGTGAGACGAGCAAACCATAAAAAGAAAGGAGAAAAGAAATGGAACGGGTAGCAAAGTTTTTAAAGGATGCGGAGACGTATTATCTCGCCACAGTCGACGGGGATCAGCCCCGGGTGAGGCCGTTCGGCACGGCGCACATCTTTGAGGGCAGGCTCTATCTCCAGACCGGCAAGTCCAAGGATGTCTCCAGACAGATCCACGCCAATCCCAAGGTGGAGGTATGCGCCTGCATC
>JAFPTK010000126.1 GCA_017400305.1 Lachnospiraceae bacterium
CGGCGTTACGACGCCCATCGTCGAAGAACCGGTCGTGATCACAGAGACCACGGAGTATTTTCCGGCACAGGAACCGGTCTATGAGGAATACCTGGACGATGCGCTGGAGGAGGCCATGAAGGACGAGATCGATGAGGATCTCTCCGAGGAGCAGGGGCGTGATCCCGATGCCTGGCTATACTCCGATGATTTCACCGAGGTATCGGAAGGGGTTGACGCACGCTATGTCCGGGCCGGCATGAGCGGCAACGAATTAAAGCTGTTCCGGTTCCTGACGGAGCGTCTGGGACTCAATACGGCGGCAGCCTGCGGCGTGCTCGCCAATGTCTATTGCGAATCCGGATTCTCCACCAGCGCGATCGGCGATCGCGGCACCAGCGTCGGCATCTGCCAGTGGCACAACGGGAGAAAGAAAGCGGCACTTGCCTATCTGGATGACAACGGCTATGAGAGGAACTCCCTCACGGGTCAGATGTTTTATATGCGGGAGGAATTAAACGGCGGCTACCGCGCCGTGTATGATTATCTGGCAGGCGTACCCGATACCGCGGAGGGCGCCTATCAGGCGGGCCGGTATTTCTGTCTGTATTATGAGATCCCGGCGAACCGGCAGAACGCCTCCAAATCCCGCGGGAATCTGGCAAAGAAGACCTTCTGGGCAGCCTATGCGGAGGGACGCGAGGAGGTGACGGTCCTCGTCAAACAGACGAAGGCAGCCTCCGATAAGGCCGCCGCGGCCAACATCGCAGAGCAGAAGACGACGGAGAAAAGTACTTCGACCAAAAAGGTTGAGATCGACCTCAAGGATAACGACGCCGCCCAGGAAGGCAGTATCCCGGAGGGCATCTGGATCCTGGGACTCAAGGACAGCTACGCTTATGAGGGCAAGGCGGTCAAGCCGGATATCCGCGTCTACGACGGGGTGAAGCTCCTTACGAAGAACGAGGACTACAAGGTGGCCTACCAGCACTATGACGAGGTCGGGACCGCGAAGATCCGCATCACCACGATGGGGGACAATCCCAGGGAGATCATCCGGGAATACCGCATCGCCTACACCGAGGAGACAGCACCCAAGATCCTGCCCGGCGGCTTCCTGCGGGGAGGGCGCTGATCCGGAACACAGACCGACCGCTTTGACGCCGTCACGGGATGACGGATGGCTTGTACCGTGCCGCAGAAGAGCATCTTTCTGCGGCACAGATCATATCAGAGAAACGGAGAGATCCTATGGCAGAGTTAAAATGTCCGCACTGCGGACAGAATTTTACCGTCGATGACGCGGAGCTTTCCTCCATCGTCAGTCAGATCCGCGACCGGGAGTTTGAGCGGGATGTGCACGCACGGCTGGAAGAGCTGACGAAGAATCTGGAGGAGCGCCATCAACTGGCTCTGAAACAGGAAAAGCAGGAGAGAGAGAATCTCTCCAGAGAGCATGCGATGTCGCTGGAGCAGGCGAGACAGGACCGGGAAAACCTCGAGAAGCAGCACGCCATGGAATTAAAGACCCAGGCGGCCGAGATCCGGGAACGGGACGCAGCAGAGCGGGAAAAGGAGCTTAAGCAGCTGCAGACGGAGCTGGAAGAGGAGCGGCGCAAGAGCGCGGAGCTGCGCATGAAGATCGAGGGCAATGAGAATGAGAAGAAGCTTGCAGTCCTCGAAGCGGTGGAAGTGGTGCAGGATGAGAAGCGCGGGCTCGAACAGGCGCTTCGGACCCAGAAAGACCGGTATGAGACCCTCCTGGACGGCAAGGAAAAAGAGGTGGAATTCTACAAGGATCTGAAGACCCGCATGTCGACCAAAATGGTCGGTGAGACGCTGGAGCAGCACTGCGAGATCGAGTTTAACAAGCTGCGTTCCACGGCTTTTCAGAACGCCTATTTTGAAAAGGACAATGACGCCAGGACCGGCAGCAAGGGCGATTTCATCTACCGGGAGACGGATGAGAACGGTACGGAGATCCTCTCCATCATGTTCGAGATGAAGAACGAGATGGAGACCACGGCGGTCAAGCACAGGAACGAGGATTTCTTTAAGGAACTGGATCGCGACCGGCGGGAGAAGAACTGCGAGTATGCGGTACTGGTATCCCTCCTGGAAGCGGATAACGAGCTCTACAATGCCGGGATCGTGGATGTGTCCTACCGCTATGACAAGATGTATGTGGTGCGGCCCCAGTGCTTCATCCCGATCATCACGATCCTCCGCAATGCCGCCTTATCCGCGCTGTCCTACAAAAATGAGCTGATGCGCCTGAAGAATCAGAATATCGATATCTCCGGTTTTGAGGATAACCTGTTAAAATTTAAAAACGATTTCGGCAGGAATTACGAGATCGCCCATAAGCACTTTGATTCCGCGATCGATGAGATCGACAAGACGATCCAGCATCTGGAGAAGGTGAAAAAGGAGCTGTTGGGTTCCGACAATCAGCTGCGCATCGCCAATGGGAAGGTGGAAGACATCTCCGTCAAGCGGCTGACGAAGGACAATCCCACCATGCAGGCGATGTTTGCGGCAAATGAGCATAATCACTCTTGACTTCCGTGGTTAAATGTGATATTTTATGCGAGTATGCCGCCTGACGGGGTTGAAGCGATCTTTTAGGCAGTATTAAGATCCACCGAAGTCAGCGAGTCCTGAAGAAAGGGGGAGAATACTATGTACGCGATCATTGAATCCGGCGGTAAGCAGCTCAAGGTTTCGGAAGGCGATATCGTCAAGGTCGAGAAGCTGGTAGCCGAGAAGGGCGACAGCATCACCTTTGATGATGTGCTTGCGGTCAGCGACAACGGAAAGCTTTCGGTTGCCGATGATGTCAAGAGCGCCAAGGTCACCGCAACCGTGCTGGAGCAGGGCAAGGAAAAGAAAGTCATCGTGTTCCGTTACAAGCCTAAGAGCGGTTATCGTAAGAAGAACGGTCACAGACAGCCGTTCACGCGTGTGAAGATCGAAAAGATCTCTCTGTAACAGACGGCCATGACGAGAGTCACCTTGTTTGAAGATGATGAGGGACTTCTCCGCGGATATGAGGTGGAAGGCCACAGCGGTTACGATAAATGGGGCAATGATATCGTATGTGCCGCGGTTTCGATCCTGACGATCAATACGATCAACGCGATCGAAGCGTATACGCAGGGAAAACCGCAGGTTTCATCCGATGAGACAAAAACCCGATGCGTCTTTGATGAACCGCCGCAGGAAGCCGAATTGCTGTTACTTAAGGCATATGAACTCGGTGTCCGCAGTATCGAAGAGAGTTACGGAAAACACGTGAAGGTAAAAGTCAGGAGGTACAAATCATGTTAAAGCTGGATCTTCAGCTCTTCGCTCACAAGAAGGGCGTCGGCTCCACCAAGAACGGTCGTGATTCCGAGGCAAAGCGTCTCGGTGCCAAGCGCGCAGACGGCCAGTTCGTCAAAGCCGGCAATATCCTGTATCGTCAGCGTGGAACGCACATCCACCCCGGCCTGAATGTCGGCCTCGGCAGCGATGATACGCTTTATGCCAAGGTTGACGGTGTGCTTCGCTTTGAGCGTCTCGGACGCGACAGGAAGCAGGCAAGCGTCCATCCGGTATCCTGAATCAGTGGACGGCAGCCGGGCTGCCTGACAGAGGATCGACGGGACAATAGGATCGACAGGGGCTTCAGACGCTATGTTTGAAGCCCTTTTTTTCAAAGGTGACGATATGCCGGATTTTGTAGACAGAGCAAGGATCTTCATAAAGAGCGGAAAAGGAGGGGACGGTCACGTATCCTTCTACCGGGAGAAATTTGTCGCGAACGGCGGTCCGGACGGCGGAGACGGCGGTAAGGGCGGCGATGTGATCTTTGAGGTGGATGAAGGGGCGGCGACGCTCTCGGACTACCATTACGGTGGAAAGTACAAGGCGGAGAGCGGTCAGGACGGCGGACGCAAGCGCTGCACCGGGAAGAGCGGCGCCGATCTCGTACTGAAGGTCCCGGAGGGGACCGTGGTACGCGAGGCTGCCACCGGTCGCGTGATCGTGGATATGTCCGGTGATAATCGCAGAGTTACGGTCTTAAAGGGAGGCCGCGGCGGCACCGGTAATATGCATTATGCGACTGCCACCATGCAGGCGCCGCGATATGCCAAACCCGGCGGGGAGGCTACCGAGGTGGAGGTCCTGCTGGAGCTTAAAGTGATCGCCGAAGTGGGTCTGGTGGGATTCCCCAATGTCGGGAAATCCACGATCCTCTCGCGGGTCTCCAATGCGCGGCCGAAGGTCGCGAATTATCATTTCACGACCCTGCATCCCAGCCTCGGTGTCGTGCACGTGGACGACGACAGCTTCGTGATGGCGGATATTCCGGGACTGATCGAAGGGGCTGCGGACGGGGCCGGTCTCGGAAGGGAATTTCTACGCCATATCGAGCGCACCAGGATCCTTCTCCACGTGGTGGATGCCGCCGGCAGTGAGGGCAGGGATCCGGTGGAGGATATCGCGATCATCAATAAGGAACTGTCCGGTTACGGCGCGGGGCTCACCGAGCTGCCCCAGATCCTGGCCGCCAACAAGATCGAGCTGCTCTCTGAGGAGGAACGGGAAGAGGTTCTGAATAGACTGCGGGAAGCCTGCGAGCCGTCCGGCGTGCCGGTCTATCCGATCTCCGCGGTGACGGGGGAGGGGATGACAGAGCTTCTGCGTGCCGTCAATGAGACCCGCAAGACCCTGCCGCCCGGGACCCTCGTCTTTGAGAAGGAAGTGGAACCCGAGGACCTGCAGGCCGCAGCGGTCACCGGTGAGATCGAGGTATTCTACGACAAGAAGGAAAAGATGTACGCGGTGGAAGGGACGCGGATCGAGCGGATGCTGGGGTATACCAACCTGGAATCCGAAAAAGGCTTTGCGTTCTTCCAGCAATTCCTTAAGGACAACGGCATCCTGGACCGGCTGGATGCCCTGGGGATCGAAGACGGTGATACCGTGCGCCTTTACGGCCACACCTTTACCTATTATCATAATGATTGAGGAGGTTTCCCATGGCAATCGCATTAACCAGTAAACAACGGGCTCATCTGAGAAGCCTCGCTCAGACGACGAGAGCGACGCTGCAGATCGGCAAGGAGGGACTGACCCCAGAGGTGACGGCTGCGGTGGAGGAGGCCTTCAATACCAGAGAACTGGTAAAGCTGACGGCTCTTAAGACGGTCGACGGCGATCTCCGCGAGATCGGAGACACCCTTGCCGGGCGCACGCATTCCACCCTGGTGGAGGTGATCGGACGTAAGATCGTCCTGTACCGTCAGGATCCGGATGATCCGCAGATCAGGCTGCCGAGATGAGACGCATCGGCCTGATGGGAGGCACCTTTGATCCCATCCATTTAGGACATCTGATCCTTGCGGAGACTGCCAGAGACGAGCTTTCCCTGGACGGCATCCTGTTCATGCCCACCGGCTGCTCGTACTTAAAGGACGGCAGACAGGTCGCGGACAGAGAGGACCGTTATCGGATGACAGAACTTGCGATCAGGGATCATCCCGGTTTCACGCTCTCCCGGATGGAGATCGACCGCCCGGGCAACACTTACACCGCGGATACGCTCGCACAGCTTCATCGGGAGGAGCCCGATGTCGAATGGTTCCTCATCACCGGGGCGGATGCCTTTCTGATGATGGAGCACTGGGTGCGGCCGGAGGAGATCTTTGCGCTGTGCACCGTGGCGTGTACCGTCCGCGGATCCGATGACAGGGGCCGCCTCGAGGAGGCCGGAAAAACCTATGCGGAGCGGTTTCAGGCAAAGACCGCATTGTTTCCTCTCATGCGGATGGATATCTCCTCCACGGAGATCCGCGGGAGGCTTCGGACGGGAAAGAGCGTGCGCTACCTGCTCCCCGGGCCGGTGATCGAATACATCAGGGAGAAAGGACTCTATCAGACATGAAAGCACCGGAAGGGATCGGGATCCGAAAGTATCGGAAGGAGATGGAAAAGGTTCTGAAGCCTGACCGCTATGAGCACTCGATCGGAGTGGCCTATACCTCTGCGGCACTGGCCATGCGCTTCGGCGCGGATGTGCAGAAGGCGCTGATCGCGGGGATCCTGCACGACTGTGCCAAATGTCTGACCCATGAGGAACAGTTAAAGATCTGCAAGAAGCAGGGACTGCCTGTCACCGATGCGGAGCGGAAGAACTTAAAGCTCCTGCATGCCAGGGTGGGGGCCTATCTGGCCGAAAAGGAATACGGTGTGACGGATCCGGAGATCCTGTCGGCGATCCGCTGGCACACTACGGGACGGCCCGGCATGACAAAGCTTGACAAGATCGTCTTTCTGGCGGATATCATCGAGCCGAACCGGCGGATGTTCCCGGAGATGACCGAGATCCGTGACAGGATCTTTGCGGATCTGGACGAGGGCCTGAAGCTCACGCTGTCCTATCTGCTGGAATACCTGCAGAAGAGCGGAGAGGAGATCGATCCGACCACGGAGGAGACTTGGGCGTACTACCGCGACGGACAGGATTCCGCAGGAAACGGCTCCTGATCGGAGCGGGAAGAGGGTTAAATGGAACAGACAGGGAAAGAGACAGGGAAAAAGGAAGAACGCGACCGGTTAAAGGATCTGCGGGAGATGATGACGGTCTATCGCATGCCGCTCTGGGAACGGACGCGTTATGTCTATCTGCCTGCCTTACTGGGAAAGCTTAAGAAATGACGATCGAACTGGAACAGGTCACCAAGCGCTTCGGCGGACGTGAGATCCTCAAAGATCTCACGCTGGATATCTCGACGGATACCTCCTACCTCATCACCGGGGAGAGCGGGTCCGGCAAGACCACACTTCTCCGGATCCTCGCGGGACTGGAAAAGCCTGACGAGGGAAGGGTCCGCCTGCTGGGAGATTACAAATACACCTGGCTCTCCTGCGGCGTCGTCTTTCAGAATGACCGTCTCATCGAGTATCTGTCGGCCGTCAAAAATGTCTCCGTGATCCGGAAGCTCACGAGTGATAAGGCGGCACGGGAGGAGCTGGAAAAGCTCCTGCAAAAAGACCTCCTTGACTGTCCCGTCTCCGAACTGACAGCGGTACAGCGACGCATGGTATGCCTTGTGCGTGCCTTTTCCGTCCCCGCGGATATCCTGCTGCTCGACGAACCCTTCACGGGCATGGATGAACGGGAGCGGAATGAGGCGATCGCCTATATCAGGGAGCACAAGGGCAGCACCCCGCTCGTCATCGCTTCCGCCGATCCGACCGGACTTGAGACCTTCAAGACGATCCGTCTGGGTTAAGCGTTGTGAACACACATTGCGAAAAACCTTACTTCCGTGTAATATATTCTGAGAGCGAAAACACTTTCTGCATTGTGAGACGGGAGACGGAATGAAAGAGTATGAAGCGACTCCGGTAGGAGAAGAGAGATACCGTCTGGCGGAATCCCCCTATTATGATGTGAGAAGAAACCGCTGGTCCTGGGTGGACATCCTGGCGGGCACACTCTATACGCTTACACAGGACGGCTACCGTGAGGCCTTTGATTTCGGCCATCCCATCGGTGCGGCGGTTCCGCTCGATCGTCATGACGGATTTCTGATCGCCGGATGGAACGGTCTGTATACCCTCCGGGGACAGGAAGTCAGACTTCTGTATGATCTCGGGAGAGAATATGCTGTCTATCAGCGATCCAATGATGCCAAGGCGGACCCTTCCGGTCGGCTGTATTTCGGCTCTATGGTCAATGATGAGATCCATGATATGGACGGCGCTCTGTACTGTTACGATCACGGGACGGTGCGCTGTCTGCAGAAGGGGACCAAGATCGCGAACGGCATGGCCTGGAGCGGAGACCGGAAGCATTTTTATTTTGCGGATTCCGGAGATCACTGTGTCTACGTCTATGATTACCATCAGGAGGATGGGGCTATCTCACGACGGGATAAGCTGTTTTCCATCGAAGACGGCGCACCGGACGGCATGTGCATCGATGCGCAGGACAACCTCTGGGTGGCGGTCTGGGGCGGCAGACGGGTGGAGTGTCGCAGCTCGAAAAACGGGGAATTGCTGGCTGTTGTCCGTGTGCCGGCGGAGCATGTCTCCTCCTGCTGTTTTTCCGGTTATGATTTAAAGAAGCTCTTTATCACCAGCTCCGGGGAGGGCCTCGACGGGCCGTACGACGGGTGCCTATTTGAGTGTCCGGTCGATACGAGGGGCAACCTCCCGGACTATGCATCGGAGAAATAATGCGTCGGAAAAGGAACAGTCAGCGAGTCACACAATCTCGGAACGAGCATCTCGATCGGGTTCAGATGGAGGAGATCCTCTCGGATATCCAGTCCCATGAGCGCGTGCAGGAGATGAAGCAGTACATCCAGCACGGCCGGATCACAACCTATGAGCACTGCGACCGTGTGGCCCACTTAAGCTACCGGATCAATCAGAAGCTTCACCTGCATGCCAATGATCGGGAACTGCTGACGGCGGCGATGCTCCATGATTTCTATCTGTACGACTGGCACAATTACGACGACAACGCGCACCCCTGGCATGGCTACCATCATGCGGATAAGGCGGTGGAGAATGCCCGCCTGCATTTTCATATCAATCCGAGGGTTGAGAAGGCGATCTGGTCCCATATGTGGCCGCTCAATATCACCAGAGTTCCGCGCACCAGGGAGGCCTGGATCCTTTGCCTCGCCGACAAGATCGTCTCGGTGAAGGAAACCCTGACGGAAAGGAAATAGGATGTGGATCTCGAGATATTGCTGCCTGTTCTTTATCTACAGCCTGCTTGGCTGGGTCTATGAATGCATCTTCTGTACGATCCAGAATAAGAAGTGGGAGAACCGCGGTTTCCTGATCGGACCGATCTGCCCGATCTACGGGGTCGGTGCGGTACTGGTCACGTGGCTGAGCGAACTGATCATGCCGATCGGAACGCCGTTCTACTGGATGGGGGCACTCAAGATCTTCCTGATCTCCTTTTTCGGCGGGATCATCCTGGAGTATTCCACCTCCTGGACATTAGAGAAGCTCTTTCATGCCGTGTGGTGGGACTACAACAATTTTCCGCTCAATATCAACGGCCGCGTGAGCCTTTTCACCTCCCTCGGATTCGGCATCGCCGGACCGATCGTGATCTTTTTCGTCATACCGCCGATCGAGAACCTGATCAGTCTCGTGCCGCCGCTTCTCGTGGAATTCCTGTCGCTGGTGCTGGTCATTATCTGCGGTGCGGATATCGCCCTCACCGTCTCTGCGCTGACGGATTTCGAACGGAATATCGAGCAGATGGAGGATTCCTTTAATGACCGGATGGATGCGCTGGTGGAAACCGTACAATCCACCATGGGCCAGGCCCGTCAGGCGGCGATCCACCGCGTCAAATCCTTCCGTTATCCCAGGATCCGCACCGAGAGGCTCGCGCAGATCATGGCGGCGATCCGGGTCCCGAAACCGCGTTTTCGCGGGCATCTGATCTTTAAACCCGCCGGCGAGGACAAAAAGGAAACCACAGGCGAAGACGAGATCGTCCGGACCGGGAATTGAAAGAAGCTCCTTTTTTCGATATAATAGAGTGAGGAAGAAGGTCACAGACCTTTTGAAATGATGCCCATGCGGCAAGGAGGTGCCCATGAACACGATCGTGACGATAGGCAGACAGTTCGGCTCCGGCGGACGCGAGATCGGTGAGATGCTCGCGGAACGTTTCGGGATCCGCTGTTACGACAAGGAGCTGCTCTCCCGGGCGGCCAGCGAATCCGGTTTCTGCCAGGAGATGATCAAGACCCACGATGAGCGGCCCACCAATTCGTTTCTGTATAACCTCGTGATGGACACCTATTCCTTCGGCTACAATTCCTCCAGCTTTGTCGATATGCCGATCAGCCACAAGGTCTTCCTGGCGCAGTTTGATACGATCCGCAAGATCGCGTCGGAGGGAGCCTGTGTGATCGTGGGGCGCTGTGCGGACTATGCGCTGGCGTCCAGAACGGATGTCCTGAATCTCTTCATTCACGCGGATGAGGAGTCCCGGATCGACCGGATCCTGGAGCGTTTCCCCGATCTCGGGAGCAGGGACAAGGCGAGGGACATGATCCTTAAGAAGGACAGACAGCGGCAGAGCTATTACAATTATTATTCCTCCAAGAAATGGGGGCGCTCCGACAGCTATGACCTCTCCATCAATTCCTCCATTCTGGGGATTGACGGATCGGTGGATCTTATCATACAGTACATAGAGGATTTCGAGAAATCCGGCGGCAAAAAACGGATCGCAACAGACGAGGAATAATCCCATGAAGATCAGAACACGCTATGCACCCAGCCCGACCGGCAGAATGCACGTCGGGAATTTAAGGACGGCTCTTTACGCCTATCTCATCGCCAAACATGAGAATGGCGATTTTCTCCTTCGCATCGAGGATACGGATCAGGGGCGCCTCTATGAAGGCGCGACCGATCTGATCTACCGGACGCTTGCGGACACCGGCTTAAAGCATGACGAGGGCCCGGATGTGGGCGGCCCGGTCGGTCCCTATGTGCAGAGCGAGCGGGTGAAGGCGGGACTCTATCAGAAATACGCGGAGGAGCTCGTCGCTAAGAAGGAGGCCTATTACTGCTTCTGCACGCAGGAGAGGCTGGATTCCCTCCGCCAGGAGATCGACGGCAAGGAAGTCATGGTCTACGACAAGCATTGTCTCTCTCTCTCCGAGGAGGAGGTGCAGGCGAAGCTTCAGGCGGGCGAACCTTACGTCATCCGTCAGAATAACCCGAGAGAGGGCAAGACGGTCTTTCATGACGAGCTCTATGGCGATATCGAGGTCGATAACGCGGAACTCGATGACATGGTCCTGATCAAATCCGACGGGTATCCCACCTACAATTTCGCCAACGTGGTGGACGATCATCTGATGGGCATCACCCATGTCGTCAGAGGGAACGAGTACATCTCCTCTACACCGAAGTACAACCGGCTGTATGAGGCCTTCGGCTGGGAGATCCCCGTCTACATTCACTGTCCGCTGATCACGGACGAGGAGCACAAGAAGCTCTCCAAACGGAGCGGCCATTCCTCCTTTGAAGATCTGGTGGAGCAGGGCTTCCTGTCGGAGGCGGTGGTCAATTTTGTCGCGCTCCTTGGCTGGTCCCCCGAGGATAACCGCGAGATCCTGTCCCTGACCGACCTGGTTGACTGTTTTGATTATCACAGGATCAGCAGATCGCCGGCTGTCTTTGACTATCAGAAGCTGCGCTGGATGAACGGCGAATACTTAAAGGCGATGGGTCCGGAAAAGTTCCGTTCGCTCTCGCTCCCGATCCTCAGGGAGACGCTGCCGGGCTTTGCGGACGACGCGGAGAAGCTTACAAAGATCGCCGCCATGGTGCAGTCCCGCGTCGAGATCCTGCCGGATATCCCGGACATGATCCGCTTCTTTGCTGTGCTTTCCGATTATGACACGGAGATCTACCGCAATAAGAAGATGAAGACGGACGAGACGACTTCCCTGCACGTTTTGAAGGAGCTGCTGCCGTTTCTTGAGGAGGCGGAGGATTATACCAATGACGCCATCTATGCGGCGCTCTCCGAATGGATCCGGGAGCACGGCTATAAAAACGGATACGTTCTCTGGCCGCTCCGTATCGCACTTTCCGGACAGGCGACGACGCCCTGCGGCGCCACCGAGATCCTCGAGATGCTTGGGAAGGAAGAGAGCTTAGACCGCATCAGGAAAGGGGTGAGTATGCTTGGAGGATAAGCAGTTACAGATTCACGGAAACGCCGCGCAGATGCAGGCGATCCGACATCGGGACGGACCCGCGATGGTCCTTGCGGGTCCCGGAAGCGGAAAAACCTTTGTCATAGTCCAGCGCATCAGAACTCTCATCGAGCAGTATCAGATCCCACCTTCGGAAATCCTCACCATCACTTTTACCAGACAGGCCGCCATCGAAATGCGGCAGCGATTCTTAAAGATCACCGAACATCGATTTCCCGAAGCCGTCTTTGGAACTTTTCATTCCGTTTTCTATCAGATCCTGACCCGTTCCCACCCGGAAAAGCAACTGACCCTGATCGATGAAAGAGAAAAGAGTAAGATCGCGGGGATGATCCTTAAGGACCTCATTCCGAAAGACCGATCCATGGTTCTGTCAGGGGATCTGGTGTCACAGGTTCTGTTTGCCTTAAGCCGCCTCAAGGGAAACGGCGGTTCCGCGGAGGAGATCGCGGCAAGCCTGCAGGAGCCGGAGCTCTTTCCCGCCTTCTGCCGGGAATACGAACGGATGTTAAAGGAACTGAACCGGCTGGATTTTGACGATATCATCACGGAGTGCGGGAGACTCTTTCGGGAGGAGCCGGAGGTGCTCGCACAATGGCGGCAGCGGTTCCGCTATTTCCTCATCGATGAGTATCAGGATATCAACGCCGGTCAGTTCGCTGTGATGAAGCTGCTGGCAGCCCCGGCAAACCACCTGTTTGTAGTGGGGGATGACGATCAGTCGATCTATGGCTTCCGGGGATCCTCGCCGGCCTATATGCTGGATTTTGACAAGCATTATCCCGGCGCGGAGCGCATCCTCTTAAGTATCAATTACCGCTGCCGGCAGGCCGTGATCGACGCGGCCTCCCGCGTCATCGGAGAGAATAAACAGCGTTTTCCCAAGGAGATCCGGGCGGGCCGGCCGGAGCCCGGGGAAGTGTCCCTTCGGACCTATACGGACAAGGCCGGGGAGCAGGATGCGATCCTTTCGGAGATCCGGGCAAGACAGGGAGATACCACCATGGCGGTGATCGTCAGGACCAATGCGCATGTGGCAGCACTCGCGGAACGGCTCGCATCCGAGGGGATCCCCTTTGACGCGCCGGGCTTTGAGACGAAGAGACATAATCCGTACCGTGAGTCGGAGGTCCTGGACATCCTCGCCTATCTCAGAGCCTCCGGGAAGA
>JAFPTK010000127.1 GCA_017400305.1 Lachnospiraceae bacterium
GCAATGGATTCCCGCCTTGATCGGAGTGACTGGATTCGAACCAGCGGCCCCCACGTCCCTAACGTGGTGCTCTACCAACTGAGCCACACCCCGCGCGTCAAACAAAGAAGATTATATGCGCCCGGGAGGGATTTGTCAATTCCGACAGCAGAATATGTGTTATACTGATCCTATGACCAGAAAGCAGCGGGCGGCGGAGGTGATCGAGCGCCTGAAAAAAGAATATCCGGTGGCGGCGTGCACCTTAAGCTACGATAAGGCGTGGCAGCTGTTGGTGAGTGTGCGTCTTGCCGCGCAGTGTACCGATGCGCGGGTGGACCGGACGACCCCGATCCTTTTTGAGAAATTCCCGACGGTACAGGCGCTGGCCGAAGCGGAGGTGGATGAGATCGAAGCGATCGTGCACCCCTGCGGTCTGGGAAAGAGCAAGGCACGCGATATCTCCCGGTGCATGAAGATCCTGCACGAGGAGTACGCGGACCGTGTGCCGGATGACATGGAACAGCTTCTGGCACTCCCCGGTGTCGGGCGTAAGAGCGCCAATCTGATCCTGGGAGATATCTACGGAAAGCCGGCCATCGTCACGGATACCCATTGCATCCGGCTCTCCAATCTGATCGGTCTCGTGGATAACGAGAAGGATCCCCATAAGGTGGAAACGGCCCTTCGCAAAATCGTGCCCCCGGAAGAGGGAAATGATCTCTGCCACCGGTTTGTCCTGCACGGACGCGCGGTGTGTGTCGCGCGCAGACCGGATTGCGGTGCGTGTGTCCTGCGCGAGGTCTGCAGATACGGGAGCTCCCCGCGGGCGGGAAAATGATCGGAATTTTCTGACTTTTACGAAATTTCGTTAGCAATATCTTCTTATTTTGTGTTATAATAGATAAGTGGTGCGCGTTTCGGAAAGTCGAGGTGAGTGTTCCGGTGTTAAAAGTTGGAGATCACACGGTGTACGGGATCCATGGGCTGTGTCGGGTGGAGGACATCCAGGTGCCGTCCTTTATCGAGCGTGGGAAGGAACGGGATTTTTATGTGATGGTCGCCGACGCGGATGAAAAGGGTCTGCTTTATGTCCCGGTGGAATCCGAGGCGGAGCGCCTCCGGGAAGTCACGGATGTGGACACCGCGAAAAAGCTTATCCGCGAACCCGCGGAAAAGGAAGATATGAATCTCTGCGGCGGCAAGAAATCCGAGCCGATCGTATCAGCCATCATCAAGCGCAACGAGGCGCCGGAGATGATGTCCTTAGTGAAGACCCTCTATCTCCTCCGGATGCGGCGGGAAAAGGAAGGTAAAAAATTCGCCGCCGTCGATGAGAAGCATCTCATGACGGCGGAGAAACTGCTCTTTTCGGAGCTTGCCTATTCTCTTCACTGCGAAGCGGAGGATATCCGACAGCAGGTACAGGAGACCGTGAAAGCCGGCTGAGTGTCAGGCCGTGAGCAGGCGATAGGCCTCCGCGTATTTCTCATAAGTCTTGTCAATGATATCCTGCGGCAGCGTATAATCGCACGCAGGATTCGCTTTTAAGTAATCCCTGACGAACTGCTTGTCATAGGAAGGCTGGCTCTTGCCGGGCGCAAAGCCCTCAAGCGGCCAGAAGCGGCTGGAGTCCGGGGTGAGCATCTCATCGCCGATGGTGAGATTGCCCGCTTCGTCCAGACCGTACTCAAACTTCGTGTCCGCGATGATGATGCCGCGCTCCCTGGCGTAGGCGGCGCACTTTTGGTAGATCGTGAGGGTGGTGTCGCGGATGGCGGCTGCCAGCTCCTCGCCGCGGCCCGGGAACTCGCGCTCCAGCACCTCGATGCTCCTCTCATAGGAGATATTCTCATCGTGCACACCGATCTCCGCCTTGGTGCTGGGCGTGTAGATGGGCTCCGGGAGCTGCTCGCATTCCTTTAATCCCTCGGGAAGACGGATTCCGCAGACGGTGCCGTCCTTGACATAGCTCTGATAGCCGGTGCCGGTGATATAGCCGCGGACGATGCACTCCACGGGGATCATCTTAAGCTTCTTGCAGAGCATTGCGCGCCCCTCGAATTCCTCCGTGCGGAAAAACTCCGGCATGTCGGCTGTGTCGGTGGAGAGCTTGTGATTTCCGACGATATCCTTAGTGAAGTCAAACCAGAAAGAGGACATCTGTGTGAGGATCTTCCCTCTGCCGGGGATCCCGGTCTTTAAGATCACATCGAAGGCGGAGAGCCGGTCGGTGGCCACCAGGATGAGGCGGTCGCCCAGATCGTAGATTTCGCGGACCTTGCCCGCCTTGATCGGTTGATATTGTCTGATGTCTGCCATGATTTCCTCCTCTTTGTTGTCCGGTGGTATGTGCAGGATGCTCTGCCTGCACAGTCACACCCGGATCTCATCTGCCGGGATCAAAAACGTATTCAGTATAGCAAAGCGGGAAAGAAAAGTATATACTGTTATCCGGTGGTATTTTTGAATCGTTTCACTACATCATAAGAAGGGGGAAATATGCGATCTCGGAAGATACTTCATAAGGGGATGGCTTTCATCCTTGCCGCCGCGATGCTCTTGGGCACCGGCGTGCCGGCAGTCGCCGCGGAGACGAAGAGTGACGCGGCGAACGCGATCCGTCTGGACAAGACGGAAGGAACTGTCAGCCTCTACGGTCAGGACGGAAATGTGCTGGCGCAGTCCTACGGGATGCGGCTCTACCACGGCAACCGGCTGACCACGGAGACGTCGAAGCGAAGCTACGCCTGGATGAAGCTGGATGATAATAAGAGCGTAAAGCTCAATGCCTCCAGCGAAGCGGAGATCCGCAAGAATAAGAAGAAGCTCGAGGTCGTGCTGTTAAAGGGCGATCTGTTCTTTGACGTGTCCAAGCCGCTCGAGGAGGAAGAGGAGCTCAATATCCGCACGGCGACCATGGTGATGGGTGTCCGCGGCACCAGCGGGATCCTGACCGCAGTGGATGAGAACACCACGATCTTAAAGCTGCTGGACGGCGTGGTCGAGGGAATGGTGAAGAATCCGGACACCGGCGAGATGCGCAGTCTCACCGTCCATGCCGGCGAAAAGGCCAGATTCTCCGTGCTGGACGACAACGGCGATGGCTCCATGGACCGTGTGCAGGTCGAGAAGCTTGTCACGAAGGATCTGCCTGGCTTTGCCATGACGGAGTTCCCGGGGAACAGTGCCCTCACGGACAGGATCTATCAGGAGTCCGGTCTGGATGTGCGGAAGGTGACGAAGGAGCAGGCCGACAGCGCGGTACGCTGGGACGAGGCGGCGGCCTCCATCCGGACGTATTTCGATCCGCAGTACTATGCCTCTCACAATCCGGATGTGACGGCGGTCTACGGGCAGCAGGCGTCCCAGCTCTATCAGCATTATGTGGACTACGGCCAGTATGAGGAGCGCCCGGTGAGCGCCGAGGAAGCCGCGCTCATGGCACAGGATAAGGAGAAGGATTATCAGGCCTGGCTTGA
>JAFPTK010000128.1 GCA_017400305.1 Lachnospiraceae bacterium
ATGGACAACTGCTCTCACAACGGCGACAAATTGAGGGCAGCCGCGGATGCCTTCGCCAACGCCTGGACCGCGAAGGGTCTTGTGGATCAGGGCTTCCTGCATTACCTGCACGATTCCTCCAAGGTGAGCTTCCCCTGGAGCATGATCGACAAGATCACGCCCCGTCCCGATGCCCGCGTGGAAGAGATGTTAAACAAAGACAGCATCGGCGGACTCGAGCCCATCGTCACCACCAAAAAGACCTGGGTCGCACCCTTCGTCAATGCGGAGGAATGCCAGTATCTGGTGATCGAAGACCTCTTCCCCAACGGGAAGCTCCCGCTTGACAAAGAGGGGATCATCTACACCGACCGCGCGACCGTCGACAAGGTAGAGAAGATGAAGGTCTGCACCTGCTTAAACCCGCTGCACACCACCCTTGCGGTGTACGGCTGTCTCATGGGATACACCCTGATCTCCGACGAGATGAAGGATCCGCTGCTCAAAAAGTTCGTCGAGCAGGTTGGCTATGTGGAAGGTCTGCCGGTGGTCGTAGACCCGGGGATCCTGGATCCGAAGAAGTTCATCGACGAGGTGGTGAACATCCGCATCCCCAATCCCTTCATGCCGGATACCCCGCAGCGCATTGCCTGCGATACGTCCCAGAAGCTGCCCATCCGCTTCGGAGAGACCATCAAGGCCTATGCCGCATCCGATTCGCTTAACGTGAAGGATCTGAAATTCGTCCCTCTCGTCTACGCCGGCTGGCTTCGGTATCTGATGGCCGTCGATGACGAAGGCAGCGCTTTTGAGCCGAGCCCCGATCCACTCCTTGCTTCCTCGCAGGAATATGTCAAAGGCTTTGCTCTCGGCAATCTCCCGGAAGACCTCTCCGGCCTGAACGCTCTCCTGTCCAATGACAAGATCTTCGGTGTTGATCTGGTGGCGCTGGGAATGTCCGATCTGGTTCTTTCGTATTTCAGAGAACTCGCCGCAGGAAAAGGTGCCGTGAAGGCAACGCTCACGAAATACCTCGGATGAGCTGCCCGGTCCGCTGACGCACGTAAGCCCGCTTCTCACCCGGGGCGGGATATCATATGATCCGGATCATTCAAAAAAGCAGATGAAGCACAAACACCCCTGTGCGCCATCTGCTTTTTGAATGATTGGAATTCCGGATCTTTATTTCAGATCGTCGACAAAATCCTCTCTTCCCGGCGCAAAGATATCTAACAGCACGCCGGCCTCCTTGCAGACGCAGCCGTGGACGACGCCGTCCGTCTTAAGGAGCGTATCTCCGGCACGCACCGTATGCGTCTCGCCGTCGATGGTGAACTCAAAGGCGCCGCTCACCACATAGGTGATCTGCGTGTGCGGATGAGAATGCAGCGCTCCCACTGCCCCTTCCTCAAACGTATTCTCCACCGCCATCACATCCGGAGAATAAGCCAGAACACGCCTCACAACGCCGTTCCCCTGGTCCTCCGGTCTGACATCCCTGTAATATACCCAACGATCATTCTTCATAGGAAACCTCCTGATTAAAATTTCTTTGATTTTACCATTGATTATGCTATACTGTCACCTGGTTTTATCGTCCAGGCCAAAAAAGGGGGAGACCATGTCATTCACTTATATCCAGAAGCTTCCGACACCGGATGAGATCATCGAAGAATTCCCGCTGCCGGAGGCGCTTGCACATAAAAAACAGGAAAGAGACCGCCAGATCGCCGATGTGTTCACCGGCCGAGACGACCGCCTGGTCGTCATCGTAGGACCCTGCTCCGCGGATAATGAAGATGCCGTCTGTGATTATGTATCCCGGCTCGCCGCGGTCAACGACCGGGTCAACGACCGGCTGATCCTGATCCCGCGCATCTATACCAACAAACCGCGCACCACCGGGGAGGGATACAAGGGCATCACCTCCCAGCCGGATCCGGAGGGCAAGACCGATTTCCATGCCGGGCTCATCGCCATGCGTCACATGCAGATCCGCGCGATCCGGGAATCCGGTCTCACAGCCGCCGACGAGATGCTCTACCCCGACAACTGGGGCTATGTTGCCGATATCCTCTCCTATGTCGCGATCGGCGCCCGCTCTGTGGAAGACCAGCATCACCGTATGACCGCTTCCGGCTTCGACGTCCCCGCCGGGATGAAGAATCCCACCAGCGGCGATCTCACGGTCACCTTAAATTCTGTCTACGCGGCCCAGCGTCCGCACGATTTCTCCTATCGCGGATATGAGGTAAGGACCGGCGGCAATCCGCTCGCTCATGTGGTCCTGCGCGGCGCCACAGACAAGCACGGACAGGCGATCCCCAACTATCACTATGAGGATCTGGCACTGCTCAACAAGCTCTACGACGAGCGCGAGATCAGTAACCCCGCCTGCATCGTCGATGCCAATCATTCCAATTCCAACAAGCAGTTCCGGGAGCAGATCCGCATCGTCAAGGAGGTTCTGCACTCCCGCAATCACAATCCGGAGATGAAGAAGTTAGTCAAGGGTGTGATGATCGAAAGTTATATCGAAGAGGGCAATCAGAAGATCGGTGACGGCGTCTACGGAAAGTCCATTACGGACGCCTGTCTCGGCTGGCCGGACACCGAACGGCTGCTGTACGAGATGGCCGAGATGGTCTGATCCGGCGCTCAGCCTCTTTTCTGCGCCCTTTCATAGACCTCGCGAAGTCTCAGTTCCTCGTCATTCTCATAGACGACCGTCTGTGCTTCGCTGGAAAAACCCATCATCCTGGTGAGGGAGCGCGCATCCGCCCCGTTTTCCATGAGATGTGCCGCAAAGGAATGCCGCAGGGATCCGGGGGTGATCTTTTTGCGGATACCGGCCTGTTCCGCATATTGTCTAACCATCTTCCAGACGCTCTGTCTGGTCAGTCCCGTCCCCCGGACGTTGACGAACAAGGGAGCCTCCACCAGCGCAGGGACATAGTGCTCTCTCCCCTTTGCGATCCACTCGACCAGAGCGTTTCTTGCTTTTTCCCCGAAGGGGATTCGCCGGACCGACCTGCCCTCCCCGCGATCCACACGCACGATCGCCGTGCGCAGATCGATATCGGAGGGATGGAGCGAAGTCAGTTCGCTCACCTTAAGCCCGGAGGCATACATGAGCTCCAGGATCGCCCGATCCCGCTGTCCCATCGGCTTCTGCGTATCCGGCGCCGCCAGCAGACGATCGATCTCCTCCGAAGTGAGTGTCTGTGGACGCTTTCTCTTCATCTTGGGCTGCTTTAAGACATCGGTGACATTGCGCGCCACATCATCATTCTCCACCAGGAATCGGAAAAAGGCGCGCACCGCCGACATATGGCGTGAGATCGTCGATACCGCGGCATCCGAGTGCTCCATGGCAAAGAAATAATCGGAGACCATCTCCTCCGTGATCTGATCCGGCGTCTCAGCCCCTTTGCTCTCCATATCCTGTGCAAAGCGGATCAGATCCTGTCTGTATGCCGATAGCGTATTCCCGGATGCGCCGCGGATCACGGTCATATATTCAAGAAAGCTGTCGATATTCCGGATCATGCCTCACGCAGGATCTCTTTCAGTTTCTCATAATCCGGCAGAACATCCAGTGTAGAAAAATAATCCTCCGGTCGCTCGGCGCGCCGGATCAGTCGGGCTTCCCCGTCTTCCGTGAAAAGGATCTCCGCGCTCTTGAGCTTCCCGTTATAGCTGTATCCCATCGAAAAGCCGTGCGCACCGGTATCATGGATGTAGATCAGATCGCCGATCTCGATCTGCGGCAGCTTCCGGTCAACCGCAAACTTGTCGTTATTTTCACAAAGAGAGCCGACCACATCATAGATATGGTCGCAAGCCGCCGCCTCCTTGCCAAGCACAGTGATATGATGATAGGCACCGTACATGGCCGGCCGCATCAGATTCACCGCACAGGCATCCACTCCGATGTACTCCTTGTAGATATGCTTCTCATGGATCGCCCGGGTCACCAGTGCTCCGTAAGGGCCGGTCATGAACCGTCCCATCTCCGTGTAGATAGAAACATCCTTAAGCCCCGCAGGCACCAGGATCTGCTCAAACTGCTCTCTCACCCCCTCACCGATCACCAGGATATCATTGCCCTCCTGGTCCGGCTGATAAGGGATCCCGACACCGCCTGAGAGATTGATAAAGGAGAGGGAAACGCCGGTTTCCTGCCTGATTCGTACCGCAAGACGGAAGAGATCGCCCGCAAGCTTCGGATAGTACTCATTGGTCACGGTATTGCTGGCAAGAAAGGCATGGATCCCGAAGGATGTGACGTTCATATCCTTAAGCTTACGAAATCCGTCCATCAGCTGTTCCGTCGTCATACCGTACTTGGCGTCCCCCGGATTGTCCATGATCCCGTTACTCATCTGGAAGACACCGCCGGGATTATACCGGAGACTTACGGTTTTCGGCATTTCGCCGAGTGCGTTTTTCAGATAATCAATGTGCGTAAAATCGTCTAAATTGATCACGGCACCGATGCGGTCCGCATACCGGTATTCCTGCGCCGGTGTCTCATTCGACGAGAACATGATCTCCCCGCCGACGAGCTTCGCCAGCATCAGTTCCGTCAGCGAGGAACAGTCGAACCCCGCCCCTTCCTCGTGCAGGATCTTCATGATCACGGGATTCGGTTCCGCCTTGACCGCGAAGTATTCACGGAAACCGGGATTCCAGGCAAACGCTTTTTTCACACGCCGCATGTTTTCGCGGATCCCTTTCTCATCATAAATATGAAACGGTGTGGGATACTGCTCTGCGATCCTCTCTGCCTGCTCTTTGGTAATAAACGGTGTTTTCATCTCTACACTTCCTCCAGATTCCAGTCGATCGGTTCTACTCCATGTTCCTCTAAAAAGGCATTGCATTTACTGAAGTGCTTACATCCGAAAAATCCGCGGTAGGCAGACAGCGGGCTCGGATGCGGCGCCTTCAGGATCAGAAACTTCGGATTATTCAAACGGGCGGCCTTTTCCTGTGCGGGACGCCCCCACAGCATGCAGACGATCGGACGGTCCTCCGCATTTACTGCGTCGATGACGGCATCAGTAAAGGTTTCCCATCCTTTCCCCTGATGAGAAAAGGCCTGATGCGCCCGTACGGTCAACAGGGTATTCAACAGCAGCACCCCCTGATCCGCCCATTTTTTCAGATATCCGTGCGTCGGGATGGGGCAGCCGAGATCGTCATGCAGCTCCTGGTAGATGTTCTTAAGGGATGGCGGCAGTTCCTTCTGCTCCGGCAAAACAGAAAAGCAGAGACCGTGCGCCTGGTTCGGCTCATGATAAGGATCCTGCCCCAGGATCAGGACGCGGACCTTATGAAGCGGTGTATAATGGAGCGCGTTAAAAATATCTTCGGAGGGCGGATAGACCACATGGGTCCTGTATTCTTCCCGGATAAAGCGATAAAGTGCGGCGTAGTACGGCTTCTTAAACTCTCCGGCGAGCGCCTCCTGCCAGTCGCCGGTGATCATGCCCATAGCGGTTTTTCTCCGTTTCCGGCTCCGCAGGGGCGGACCGGTACGCCTTCTCGCGACAGGTATTCCTTTACCTCGCGAATGGTCAGTTCCTTGTAGTGAAATAATGATGCCGCAAGAGCCGCATCCGCGCCGGCCAGGGTGAGCGCTTCCCTGAAGTGCTCCGGTTTCCCGGCCCCGCCGGATGCGATCACGGGAATCTTCACGGCATCCGACACCGCTTTGGTCAGCTCCAGATCGTATCCGTTCTTGGTACCGTCACCGTCCATACTGGTGAGCAGGATCTCACCGGCTCCCCGGCGCTCTGCTTCCACCGCCCACGCAAGGGCATCGATCCCGGTATCGATCCGTCCGCCGGCTTTGTAGATATTCCAGGTTCTGCCGTCCGGATTGCGTTTGGCATCGATCGCCACTACGATACATTGCGATCCGAAACGATCCGCACCGTCGTTGATCAGCGCCGGCAGATCGATCGCCGCGGAATTGACGGCAACCTTGTCCGCTCCTTCCCTCAGGATCGCCCGGATGTCCTCCACGGTGCGGATCCCCCCGCCGACCGTAAACGGGATAAAGACGCGTTCCGCCACACGCCGTACCATATCGGCCACAATCTTTCTTTTGTCCGAGGTCGCCGTGATATCAAGGAAGACCAGCTCATCCGCCCCTTCGTGCGAATAGGCTTCCCCGACGCTCACGGGATCACCGGCATCACGCAGAGAGACAAAATTGATTCCTTTGACTACCCTGCCGTCCTTGACATCCAGGCAGGGAATGATACGCTTTGTAAGCATCTTTCCGTTCCTTTCCGGTTAAACCGCGATCCCATGACCGCCTGTTCCGCAAGACATACGGGAACCTCAGAGATGGTTGAGGAAATGATACAGGATCGTCAGCCCGAATCGGTCGCTCTTTTCCGGATGGAACTGACAGGCATAGAGATTCCCGCTTTCAACGGCGGCATGAATCGTCACGCCGTATTCGCAGGTCGCTGCCACCACGGAGGGATCCTCTGCCTCCAGGTAGTAGGAATGTACGAAATAGGCATACGGATCCGCGCATCCGGGATCCTTTGCAAGGAAAGCTTCATCAAAAAGCCGGCTGGGATTCGGAAAGGAAAGACGGTTCCAGCCGATCTGCGGGACCTTGCGCCCATCCCCTTCGGGGATCCGCCGGATCCTGCCGTGCAGGACCGACAGGCCCTTTACACCGGGGGATTCTTCGCTTTCATCAAACAGGACCTGCATACCCAGACAGATCCCAAGGAAGGGTTTTCCCGCGGAGATCTCTTCCCGCAGCACTTCGGTGAGACCGGTCCGCTCCAGTCGCTTCATGGCGTCACCGAATGCGCCGACTCCGGGCAGGATGATGTGGTCAGCCGCCCGGATCACCTCCTCATCGGACGTGACGGCCACTTCTACATTCTCCCCCACCAGATTCACAGCCTGTACGACACTCTTGATATTTCCGGCATCATAGTCCACGACTGCGATACGATTTTTCTTCTCTCCCGTCATTTTTCCGATCCCGTGATATCCTGCAGGGCTTTGGTGTATTCGTACGGATCCTCGATGGCGATCAGTTCTCTTGCCTGATCCATCGTAAGCCCGTACTGATCCTCGAGGAAATACTCGATATTGCTGTAATACTGATCGATACGAGGCTGCACATTGTAGACTCCCGCAGTCTCATAGATCGCATCATATGCCTGTATGCCCTTCAGCAGCGTATTCAGACCATCCGTCGGACGTCCGGCCTTGATATAGCTCTGAAATGCACTCTGATAGCGTTCCATCGTGTATACCAGCCAGGACTGCTGGAAGCGGGTCATATCCTCTCCGCTCAGCCTCTTTCCGTAATACAGCTGATAAGCCGTTCCGTAATCCCCACGGGCATAAGCGGCCTGTGCATCACTGATCGCATTGGAATCGGGCAGCAGGATCGTCGGCATGGAAAGCAGCACTCCCAACGTGATCGCAAAGGCAAAAGCAAGCACGAATCGCTTTGCCGGGATCCGCTTGACCGGCGGGCCGGGCGGCTTTTCCTTCTTCGGCTTCTTGGGCTTTTCCTTCTTGGGCTTCTTTGCTTTTTCTTTTTTGGGTTTTTCCTTCTTTTCCTTCTTCTTCTTTTCTTTCTTTTTCTTCTTGCCGGCTTCCTCTTCCTTCGGCTTCTCGTCGAGCTCCTCCAGAATCTTCTGGTTCTCGTCGGAGAGACTTGCCAGCGCATCAGCGTCATTGGCCGCTGCCGCTTTTTCGGCCGCCTCCGCCTCCTCCATATCCTCTACGGACTCGAACAGAGCGCGGATGATACGCCGGATGATACTCTCCTTCTTCTCCGGGATCTCGGCAAGCTCGTCCAGTGCATCCTCTTCCTCGTTCTTTTTCTTCTTTTTCCTCTTAAAGATGCTGAAAAGAGACTTTTTCTCCTTTCGTTCCTCTATGTCTTCCGGACTTTCTTCGACCGTCTCCGCCGCCTCATCGCCAAGGCCTTCGCCAAACATGGCTGCTATGGCTGCTTCCTCTTCGGATATGCCCTCATCCGTTCCCGTCGCTTCTTCAGGTGCCGGTGCGGGTTCCGGTGCCGGTTCGGCAGCGGGCTGCGCTTCCTCTGCGGGTGCCTCATCGCCGTTCATGATCTCGCTCATCAGCGCATCGATCTCAGCGGCGGCATCTCCCTCAGACGCCGGTGCTTCCCCCGCCGGAAACTCCTCCCCGTAAAGCATTGCAGCGATCTCCTGCTGCGACATGGAGGGGTTGGAATCGTCTTCCTGCGGTGCCGCATCCTCTGACGGCGCAGTCTCTTCCGAAGCTCCCGTCTCATCAGACGATGTCTCTTCGGCTCCGGCGTCATTCGCGTTGTTCACGGCGTCAAAGAGCGCGGCGATATCGTCCGGATCCATCTTGGCATTCGGATCGTCGGAGAGTCCCGGCATGTCGGGGATCTCGACCGGGGCGGGTTCTGCGGCAGGCTCGGGTTCGGGTTCCGCGGGTGTTTCCGCTGCAGGTGCTTCCTCTGCGGCGGCATCATTGGCTCCGTTCACCGCGGCAAAGAGCGCGGCGATATCATCCGGATCCATCTTGGCATTCGGATCGTCGGAGAGTCCCGGCATGTCGGGGATCTCGACGGGCGCCGGTTCTGCGGCAGGCTCGGGTTCGGGTGTGGGTTCCGGCTCCGGGGCGGGTTCTGCAGG
>JAFPTK010000129.1 GCA_017400305.1 Lachnospiraceae bacterium
ATATCGTCCGGATCAATTTTCGCATTTGGATCTCCGGAGAGTTCCGGCATTGCAGGGGCCGGGGCAGGCTCCGGTTCAGGAGCAGGCGCCGGTTCCGGCTCAGGTTCGGGTGTGGGTTCCGGCTCCGGCTCTGCGGGCGCTTCCGCTACAGGGGCATCTCCGCCCCCCATTGCCGCAAAGAGCGCCGCGATATCGTCCGGATCCATTTTAGAATTCGGATCTCCGGACAGTTCCGGCATTGCAGGTGCGGGAGCTGGCTCAGGTTCGGGTGCGGGCGCCGGTTCAGGAATTGGTTCAGGCTCCGGAATCGGTTCGGGTTCTGGAACCGGTTCAGGTTCCGGTATCGGTTCCGGTTCAGGCACAGGTTCCGGTTCCGGGATCGGTTCCGGTTCAGGCACAGGCTCCGGTTCAGGTGCGGGTGCCGGTTCAGGGATGGGTTCAGGCTCAGGCTCCGGTATCGGTTCCGGTTCCGGCACAGGTTCCGGTTCCGGCACAGGTTCCGGGATCGACTCCGGCTCAGGCACAACCTCAGGTTCCGGTATCGGTTCCTGCACAGGTTCCGGCTCCGGAACAGGTTCCGGTTCAGGAATGGGTTCCGGCTCCTCGATCACAGGCGTCGACCGCTCCACATATTCATTGATGGTGGGAACTTTCGTGGTGGGGGGCTCCTCAAAGGAGGCCATTTCCGCCGCGAGCTCGGGATCCGCGATCACATGAGCATCGTTCTGCTTTAAGAGCTCACTGATCTCCTTCAGATCATCACTCTCCGACCCGAAGTCCTGATCGATGATCTCCGTTACATCGCGCGCATCAACAGGAGCCTGCGCATCCGGATCGGACTCCTGCACAGGCTCCCTGCTCTCATCATTTTCTTTGGCCGGCTTGCGCATCATCGCGCTGAGCAGGCTGTCAAGATAACTCTCGTTACTGGAATTCATTGATCCCTGTCATCAACTTGCCGACTTGATCCCCACCAACTCATCGACAACCGATACCAGATCGCCGATCTCAGGCTTCGTCATCTGCTTGTTGGCACCCAGTGAATCACCCTTCCTGCGCATCTCTTCATTGATGAGCGAGGAGAAGATGACCACGGGGATCTTCTTGGTCTTATCATCACTCTTGATGAGCTTGGTAAAGCGATGCCCATCCATTAACGGCATCTCGATATCCGTGATGATGCAGCGCACATTCTGCTCGAGGGTACCGTTGTCACGGCACTCCTTCACATAGTCATACGCCTGCTTGCCGTTTTCGAAATGCTTCACATTGTCATAGCCGGCCTGATTGAGAGAATCCACGATCAGCTTGTTGAGCAGCTGACTGTCCTCCGCAAGGACGATCGGGATCCGGTTGCGCGGCCGCTCGTTGTACTCCTTGAGATCCTCCATCTTAAGTCCCGTATTGGGATTGATATCCGACACAATCTTCTCAAAGTCGAGAATGATGATCAGCCGGTCCTCAAACTTGATGATACCCGTGGAGATGCTCTCCTCCGCCTTGGAGATCGTCGCATTGGGTTTGATGATATCAACCCAGGAGATACGATGGATCCCAACGACGGTATCCACATGGAAGGCGATGTCCAGCTTATTGAAATTCGTGATGATGAAGAGTCCGCCCGGCTGGGAATCCCCGCGCTGCAGGCAGTTCCGCAGATCGATCGCCGTGATCATGATGTCACGCGGCATAAAAATCCCTTCAATACTGGGATGCGCGTTGGGGACGGGAGTCACTGACTCGTAAGGGATGATCTCTTTGATCTTGGCGACATTGATTCCATAGGCATGATTGTCCACCGTAAATTCCAGTACTTCCAGTTCGTTGGTACCGTTTTCGAGCAGGATCTTAGTTTCCATTCCGACAAACCTCCATTCCCGAGTCTCTTACCAGTCAGGTCAAGCCTGCACACATAAGTGATAATATTTTATCACATTTCGACAAAAAATACAAAAGAAATCGATCGATCCGTTCTGCCCCTCGATCAGTTCGTCGCTTTTGGGGACATTGATACTGAAGGTGATCCTGCCGATGTGGAGTTCCTCCGCGACACAGCCGATCGCATCGGATGAAACGCGGTCAAATCGATCCCGGGCGATCGTCCTGAGAAATGCCTGAAAGCTTTCGGAGCAAAGATTCATCTGCTGTTCCTTACCTGCCGGTGCCTATTCGACCCGGAGCATCTGTTCTTCGCCGAAACAGTTCATGCGCACACTCAATGTATCGATCGTCTTGGCCTGTGCTTCCTTGATCTGGAAGCACAATACGGAGCCCTTCGTCTCCCCGCTCTCCAGGGCGGAGGCATAGGTGCTCATCTCATTATCCAGAAGCGTCGTCATGTTTCTGCTCACAGGCTCCCCATTGATGAAGAGCGTAAAGGAAGGTGCCTTACTCAGATAATCGACGTCGATCGGTCCCGAAGTTTCGTTGGTCAGCGAGAAGGAAAGGATCAGGAGCTTATTCCCCGCATCCGCACGGATCGCCAAATTGCTGTCCCCCGCTCCCTCCGGATAGGAATTGAGCACATAATACCCGTTCAGATCAACCCGCACGCCGCTCTGCAGTCTCTTAAGCAGATCGGAATCGCTGACCTCCACCTCCCCGGAGGATGCGGCCGATCCGCCATCCTCCACCGGAGCCTCGGCAACGGCCGGTTCCTCGGAAGGTTCCTCATCACCGGTCCCGTTGTCCCCGGAATTGACGATGATGGCATCCTCGTTGTCCTCCTTCGGTTCCTCATCCGTCTGTTCCGACGGTTCCTCCGCCGGTTCTTCGACCGGTTCTTCTTTCTTTTCCTGCTTGGCCGGAGCAGGTTTCGCCGCAGGCTTCACAGTCTCCTGCTTCTGCTCATCCGCCGGAAGCTCCGCCAGCTCCTCCTCCGGTGCCGGCGGCGCGATACGGGTCAGTTTATCACCGTTTGTGGTGGAATATTTGGAAAGGACACCGGCGGAATAATCCACGATCAGATCGTATTCCTCCTGCGTGAGAGCGGGAAATTCTTCCCCGCAGCCGGAAAGAAGGAACAGAAAAGATCCGGCGAGGAAGACTGCCTGAAAACGCTTCAGATTCTGTTTTAACCCGCGTGACCACATAATCCAGTTTATGATATCACACTTCTTCCGCTGTCTCAAGTTCAAACCAAAATTCGACGCCGTTATCATAATTGATCACACCGTAGTCCCGATGCATCGCTTCCATCACCGCGCGCACGATGGAAAGTCCGATCCCGCTCCCGCCGTACTCACGGGTTCTTGCCTTGTCGGCCTTGTAGAATTTTTCCCAGATGTGCTCCACGGATTCCGGCGGGATCGGTTCCCCCGTATTAAAGACCGACACCCGGACCACGCCGTCCCCTCTCCGGATCCGGATCTCGATCACCCGCTCTCCGTCCACATGGTGAAGCGCATTCCCGACATAGTTCTGCAGAACCTCCTCGGTCAGAAATTCATCCGCCCAGACCTCTGTTGCCGGCGTATCCTCCATGCGGACCGATGCGCCGCTCTTTTCGATCAGGATCCGGGCGGAACGCAGATAATTGCGCACCAGCTCCGTGATATCAAAGCGGGAGAAATTGACGGTATTCTCCCCCGATTCCAGATGAGACAGCGTCATCAGCTTTTTGATCAGGCGGTTCATCTTGCCGGCCTCATCCACGATGACCTCACAGTAGTAATTCCGGCTCTCCTCATCATCGGTGATCCCTTCAGCAAGCCCCTCCGCATAGCCCTGGATCAGGGCGATCGGCGTCTTTAATTCATGGGAGACATTGGAGAGGAATTCCCTTCTGTCCGCATCGATCTCCTCTTTCCTGGCGATATCCCGTTTGAGCTCATTATTGGCATTCTTAAGCTCTCCGATCGTCTGCTCCAGCGTCCCGGACAGATCGTTCAGATTCTGCCCGAGCAGATCCAGTTCATTTCCGGCGCCCCCTTCGTACTTCACATCAAACTTCAACCTCCGCATTTCTTCCGAGACAGCGGACAGACGCGTGATTGGTTTGGTGAGATGACCGGTGGTAAAAAAAATCACCACCGCACCGATCGCGATGGCTAAGAGCCCGACCACCGTCATAAACCGATTGGAGATCGCGGCGGATTCTTCGATGCTGTCCACCGCACTCTCGATCAGGAACATATTGCCGTTGTCCAGATAGCCCCAGCAGATCAGATTCGTAGTGTCAGCGTGAGAGTTGTATTCGGTTTGAAGAGAATATTTATCTGTTTTTTCGATAATATCGATCTCCGTCTCCCGGTCGGAGATCCCGAGGATGTTATTCCACAGCTGTTTCGCCATACGCTCCGCGTCGGCCGCGGAGGTCTTGACCATCTGCGATTCACTGTCCAGGATCAGAAACCGGATATCGTACTTCGCACAGATCTGCTGCAGATAAATGTCATAATCGGAGGTAAAGATCTCGCCGCGCACCGCTGCCGCATTGATGCTCCGATAGGACTCCCGGAGTGCGTCCGTCTTCTTCTTCATGTAATACGGGCGCAGCAGCAACGCATTTGCCACCAGGCAGAGCACCACCATCCCCGCCATGATCACCATGAAGATCAGGGTGAACTGTACACGGATCGAGTGCTTCCGTATTCTGTCGTTATCACTTGTTGTGTGATCAGATAAAGGCAACGATCTTCTCTCCTGCGGCACATCCCAAAAACCGACCCGGACACGACTGATCGCGCCCGGGTGCCGGTTTTCTTCATCCAGTTATCGAATCTGCCCTTCCGGCACAGATCAATCCTCGACGTTCTCCTCTGCCACCTTGGATGCGCGTGCTGTGACCTCGCGCTCCTGGATGTCGGTCGGTGTCTGCTCATAGCGGGCAAACTCGTAGGAATAGTCTCCGGTACCGCCCGAGAGAGAACGCAGCGTCGTGCAGTATCCGAAGAGCTCCATCTCGGGAACATCCGCTTCGATCGTCTGTTTGCCGCCGCCGATCGGGTTCATGCCGGTGACACGGCCTCTGCGCTTATTCAGGTCTCCCATGACATCACCGGTATAGCTGTCCGGTACCGTGACCTTGAGGGATACGATGGGCTCAAGCAGCACCGGTCCGGCCTCGAGGAAGCCCTTCTTAAACGCCTGTGAGGAAGCGACCTTGAACGCCATTTCAGAGGAGTCCACCGGATGGTAGGAACCGTCATAGAGGACTGCCTTCACACCGACAACCGGATAGGCCGCCAGAGGTCCTCGCTGGCAGGATTCGCTGATACCCTTTTCCACCGCCGGGAAGAAATTCTTCGGAACGGTACCGCCGACCACCTCCTGCTCAAAGACATAGGGCGCCTGATCGTCGCCGGAGGGTGAGAAACGGATCTTGACGTGACCGTACTGGCCATGTCCGCCGGTCTGCTTCTTGTATTTGTATTCCACATCGGAATTCTTGCGGATCGTCTCGCGGAACGCCACCTTGGGCTTGGTGAGATCGATGCCGACCTTGTACTCGGAGAGGAGCTTCGCAACGACAACCTCAAGATGCAGATCGCCGATGCCATACAACAGCGTCTGGCGGTTCAAGCCGTCATTGACCACCTTCAGGGTCTGATCCTCGGCGCACATCTTGGCAAGGGACTGCGCGATCTTGTCGATATCCGCCTTATTCTGTGCATGATAGCGCATCGCCGTGTAGGGAGTGGAAATGTCCATCTTGGCGTACTGGACCGGTGTCGCCTTGGTCGAGAGGGTATCTCCCGTGGAGGCGTCACTCTTCTGCAGTGCGCCCAGATCGCCGGCATGGAGCTCGCCGATCTCGCTCGGCTTGTTGCCCTGCAGGATGTAGAGCTTGCCGATCTTGCCCTCCTGATTCTTATTCGTATTGTACATGACATCATCGGATTTGATGACACCGGAACGGACCTTGATCAGCGAATACTTGCCGATGAACGGATCCATCATGGTCTTGAAGACGAAGGCGGTCTTGGGCTTCGAGAAGTCGAAGTTCGCCTCGAAGATTTCATTGGTATTGGTGTTGATACCGCTCATCTTGCGGTTTTCCGGACTCGGCATATACTTCACGATATCGTCAAGCAGCGTATAGACGCCCTGGCAGAGCGTGCTGGAGCCCATCTCCATCGGGACGATCGACCCTTCGCAGACGCTGGTGCGAAGTGCGGAACGGATCTCCGCTTCCGAGAAGGTCTCGCCGGCAAAGTACCGGTCCATGAACTCCTCGCTCGTCTCGGCAACGGATTCCATCAGGGTGTCACGATACTCGGTGAGGTTGTCCTTACTGTAATCGGGCATGTCGATCTCCTTGACCTGCTTGCCCTCCCAGCGGAGCGCCTTCTCCTGGATGACGTTGACATAACCGACAAACTTCTCATTCTCACGGATCGGGAAATTGAAGGGAGCGAGCATCTTGCCGTATTTCTCCTTCAGCGCTTCCACGACGTTCTTAAAGGAAGCATCATCGATGTCCATATCCGAGACATAGATCATGCGGGGGATATTGTATTTCTCACAGAGCTCCCAGGCACGCGTCGTACCGACTTCCACGCCGGCCTTACCGGAGACGACGATGATGGCGCCGTCCGCAACGCTGATCGCTTCCTCGACCTCACCGATGAAATCAAAGTAGCCGGGGGTATCGAGCAGATTGATCTTCACGCCCTCCCACTCGATCGGAACCACGGATGTGCTGATCGAGATCTGACGCTTCTGCTCCTCCTTGTCGAAATCACTCACGGTGTTGCCGTCCGCCACCTTGCCCATACGGGAAGTGACACCCGCGAGATAGGCCATCGATTCGGTGAGCGTCGTCTTACCGCTGCCGCCGTGCCCCAAAAGAACTACATTGCGAATCTTGTCGGTCGTGTAAACGTTCATCCTGTTCCTCCAATCCTTGTGGTTTGATTTTTCGGACAAAGCCCGAAACCATTGTCAATTTTACCAAAAATATGGGCCGTGTACAAGGAATTTTTGTGCACAAATCATACTCGGTGTATCCCGTCAATACAAAAACCGCCCGCACGCACCGGTTGTCCTCGGTACCTGCGGGCGGGGTTTTGGTGACAATGATCCGTTTACGCTTCCAGCGCCTGCTCCAGATCCGCGATGAGATCCGCGGCATCCTCCAGACCGCAGGACATCCGGACGAGACCGGCCGGGATCCCTGCCGCTGCGAGCTGTTCATCATTCATCTGACGATGGGTTGAGGTCGCCGGATTCAGACAGCAGGTCCGCGCGTCGGCGACATGCGTCTCGATGGCCGCGATCTTAAGCCTCTTCATGAAGGCTTCCGCCGCCTTTCTGCCGCCCTTTAATTCAAAGGACACCACGCCGCATCCCCCGTCAGGCAGATATTTCCTCGCGAGCTCATGATAGGGGTCCCCGGGAAGACCGGAGAAATGGACCGCTTCAACCTCGGGACGGCTCTTTAAGAACTCCGCCACCGCCTGTCCGTTCTCCGCATGGCGCTTCATGCGGACATGCAGGGACTCCAGACCGAGATTTAAGTAAAAGGCGTGCTGCGGCGACTGGATGCAGCCGAAATCCCGCATGAGCTGCGCCGTGCACTTGGTGATAAAGGCGCCCTCTCTGCCGAATTTTTCGGCGTAGGTGATCCCGTGATAGGATTCATCGGGCGTCGTGAGCCCCGGGAACTTGTCCGCGTGTGCCATCCAGTCAAAATGACCGGAGTCGACAATGGCTCCGCCGACTGCCGTTCCGTGACCGTCCATATACTTCGTGGTGGAATGCGTGACGATGTCCGCTCCCCACTCGATGGGACGGCAGTGCACCGGAGTCGGAAAGGTGTTATCCACAATGAGCGGCACGCCGTGCGCATGCGCCGCTTTGGCGAACTTCTCGATATCCAGGACCGTCAGCGCCGGATTGGCAATGGTCTCACCGAACACCGCCCGCGTATTGTCCCGAAAGGCCGCGTTCAACTCCTCCTCCGTGCAGTCCGGGGAGACAAACGTGACATCGATCCCCATCTTCTTCATGGTCACCGCGATCAGATTGAAGGTGCCGCCGTAGATCGACGAGGAAGACACGATATGACTGCCGCACTCACAGATATTAAACAGCGAGAAGAAGTTGGCCGCCTGACCGGACGATGTGAGCATTGCGGCGCTCCCTCCCTCCAGCGCGGCGATCTTGGCCGCCACATAGTCGTTGGTCGGATTCTGGAGTCTCGTATAGAAATATCCGGACGCCTCCAGATCGAAGAGCTTCCCCATATCCTCGCTGGTATCGTACTTAAAGGTCGTCGACTGCACGATCGGGATCTGACGCGGTTCTCCGTTCCCGGGCGTATAACCCGCCTGAACACACTTGGTACCGATACCGAATTTTGTTCTGTCCATTCCTCTCTCCCTTCCTGCTGATGGTAAAACTGCATACGTCTGACTATTTTACTCCATTCCTTTCCCATCGTCAAAGAAGGAGCCTGCGAAAAAGTCGGAGCACTCTCCCCTGTTTGCGGATTGCCCAACCCGACAAACCTGTGCTACAATGTCTGCCATGAACACTCAGACAGACAACCGGACAAACACCCGCAAGCCGGGCACCATCGCCTTCATCGGCCTGGGCCTCATCGGCGGCTCCATTGCCAAGGCGATCCGCAAGTTTCCCAGACGGTATCGTCTCATCGCGTGGAATCCCCATCCGGAACGTGTCGATGACGCGATCCGTGACGGCGTGATCGATGAAAAGCTCGATTCCCTGACCGATCCCCTCTTAAGCGAGGCGGATATCATCTACCTGTGCGCCCCGGTCGAAAAAAACTGCGAAAATCTGGAGACGATCCTCCCTCTCATCAATGACAGCGCCATTGTCACCGATATCGGCAGCGTCAAGACCAATATCCATGAAACCGCCATCCGTCTCTGGATCGAGGATCGCTTTGTCGGCGGCCATCCGATGGCCGGAAGTGAGCGCACCGGCTACTACGCTTCCAAGGATCATCTGCTGGAGAATGCCTACTACATCATCACCGCCTCGGCGGGAGCAGACGAAGCCCGAGTCCGGCGGATGTCCGCCTTTGCCGCAGGCATCGACGCGATCCCGATCCGGATGGATTACAAAGAGCATGACCGCGTCGTGGCGGCCGTATCCCATGTGCCCCATGTCATCGCCGCCTCTCTGGTCCATCTGGTGGAGGACAATGACAACCCGGAGCACCTGATGAAGACCATTGCCGCCGGCGGATTTAAGGATATCACCCGGATCGCCTCCTCCTCTCCGCAGATGTGGGAGGAGATCTGTATGACCAACGGGGACAATATCACCGGTCTGCTGCAGAATTACATCGATGCCCTTGTCCGGATCCGGGATACCATTGACAGCCGGAAAGCGAAGGACATCGCCGCTTTCTTTGCCGGTGCCAGGGATTACCGCGACTCCTTCATCGAAGCCTCCAGCGGTCCCATCAAGAAGGTCTACGCCCTGCATATCGACATCGCCGATGAACCCGGTGTGATCGCCTCCGTTGCCACACTTCTTGCCGTACACACCATCAATATCCGCAACATCGGGATCACGCATAACCGCGAAATCGAGCGCGGTGCGCTGCGCATCGAAGTCGAGACCGCAGAGGACGCGGAGACCGCACGCAAAGTCCTCACCCAGCACGGATATACCGTCAGCTGAAGCCGATACTGCTGCGTTTACAGGGTTCAGATCAGGAGGATCCCATGCTCACCATCACCCCGTCCCATCGACCGTTTCATACTGATGTCACGGTACCCGGCGATAAATCGATCTCTCACCGCAGCATCATGTTTGGTGCGCTTGCGGAGGGAGACACCCGCATCACCGGCTTCTTAAAGAGCGCGGACTGTCTCTCTACCATGTCCTGTTTCCGGGCACTCGGGATCGACATCGAGGAGACCGAAGACGAGATCCTCGTACACGGCAAAGGGCTGCATGGTCTGCAGGCCCCCTCCGTCACGCTCGATGCCGGCAACAGCGGTACCACCACCCGACTGATGGCCGGGATCCTGTCCGCTCAGACCTTTCCCAGCACACTGACCGGAGACGCTTCCATACAGAAACGACCGATGGGTCGTGTGATCACTCCCCTGACCGCCATGGGTGCCGATATCACAAGCGCCGCCGGCAATGACTGTGCGCCGCTTAAGATAAGCGGCGGCAAGCTTCACGGGATCGACTGGACAAGCCCGGTCGCTTCCGCGCAGGTGAAATCCTGCATTCTCCTGGCTGCGCTCTGTTCCGGCACGGAGGCGTCCGTCACGGAGCCCTCCCTCTCCCGGGATCACACGGAGCGGATGCTCAATGCCTTCGGTGTTCCCGTCAGTACCGTACTTCATCCGGACGGATCCGCAACGGCCCGCATCGCGGCAGACGGTGTACTGCGAAGTCCCGGTGCGATCGATGTGCCGGGCGACATTTCCAGTGCTGCCTACTTCCTCGCAGCCGCCCTCCTGGTACCCGGATCCGAGATCCTCGTGAGAAATGTCGGCATCAATCCGACACGTGCCGGGATCCTGACGGTCTTAAGACGGATGGGGGTCGAGATCATCGAGGAAAACCGCGACGATTCCCTGGAGCCCAAAGCGGATCTGCGCGTCCGCTATCAGAGACCGGAGCATCCCGAGCGGGATCCTCACGGTGATTTCGTGATCGGCGGCGATATCATCCCCGCCCTCATCGATGAGCTGCCGATGATCGCCGTACTGTGCACCCAGCTCCCCGGCCGCTCGATCATCCGGGATGCCGCGGAGCTTAAGGTCAAGGAGAGTGACCGCATCGCGGTCATGACGGAGAATCTTAAAAAGATGGGGGCCGATATCACTGCCACGGACGACGGGTTTGTGATCCACGGACCGACGCCCTTATACGGTGCCGAGATCGATCCGCATCTGGACCACCGCATCGCGATGAGTCTCGCTGTTGCCGCGCTCGGCGCGGAAGGTGACACCGTGATCCGGGATCACGAATGCGTGAACATCAGCTACCCCGAATTCTTTGATGAACTTTTCCGTTTGACGTAATAAACGGTATATCGATTGCACCGCATCGATATACCGTCATTTGCTTTACTCTTCATTTCCTGTCCGGTCTCAGCCGCAGCAATTTCAGCTTTCGCCCGGCTGCATCCGTCTCTCAATCCGCCCGGAACAGATCCCTGGTATAAACCTTCTCCTTCACATCAGCGAGATCGTCTGTCATGCGGTTCGCCAGGATCAGATCACAGCTGTCCTTGAACTCCTGCAGATCCCGGATCACACGTGAGTTGAAGAAGCTCTCCTCCTTCATCGCGGGCTCATAGACCACCACTTCGATGCCCTTGGCCTTGATGCGCTTCATGACGCCCTGGATCGAGGACTGGCGGAAGTTGTCGGAGCCCGCCTTCATCGTCAGACGATAGACCCCCACCAGCTTCGGCTTTCTCTCGATGATGCGGTCCGCGATGAAATCCTTGCGGGTGCGGTTGGCATCCACGATCGCCGTGATCAGATTGTTCGGCACCTGCGCGTAATTGGCCAGCAGCTGCTTGGTATCCTTCGGCAGGCAGTATCCGCCGTAACCGAAGGACGGATTGTTGTACTGCTGTCCGATCCGCGGATCCAGACAGACACCGTCGATGATCGCGCGGGTATCGAGTCCTCTGACCTCCGCGTAGGTATCCAGCTCGTTAAAGAAGCTCACCCGCAGCGCCAGATAGGTGTTGGCAAAGAGCTTCACACTCTCCGCCTCCATCGTGTCCATGAACAGCGTGGGGATATCGGTATCCTCCGCGCCCTCCTTTAACAGTCCGGCAAATGTCTCCGCCTTCTTCCCGGCCTCCGCGCTCTCTCTGTCATACCCCACGATGATCCGCGAGGGATGCAGGTTGTCATACAGCGCCCGCCCCTCCCGCAGAAATTCCGGCGAGAAGAGCACATGATCGGTCTGATATTTCTCCTTCATCTCCCGGCAGAAGCCGACAGGAATGGTGGATTTCACCACGATCCAGGCGGAGGGATTGACCTTCCGGACGATGCCGATCACCGATTCCACGGAAGAGGTATCAAAGTAATTCATCTTCTCATCATAATTGGTCGGTGTGGAGATGATCACAAAATCCGCATCACGGTAGGCACTCTCGCCATCCGTCGTCGCAGTGAGTTTCAGATCCCGGTTGGCCAGGAAATCCTCGATCTCCTTATCCACGATCGGCGACTTCCTTTCGTTGATCATCTGTACCTTCTCCGGTATCAGATCCACTGCCGTGACCTCATTGTGCTGCGACAGCAGGGTTGCCATCGACAGACCCACATATCCTGTTCCCGCTACTGCGATCTTCATCCTCTCATCCTCCGATCGACACAGATGTCTGTAAGGCAGATAAACAACCTCTTTATCTTATCATAAATCCCCTTCCGGAACAACATCCGTCACCCGCCGGTACTCCGGAGCGGTTGCTTTACTTTTGTCCGAAAATGTTGCATAATAGCAACGTTTTGAATACCGCAGACGACAACAGAAAAGCATTCTTCAAAGGCCTGCAGGACGGCGTTCCCATCGCGATGGGCTACTTTGCGGTCGCCTTTTCTCTGGGATTCATGGCAAAGAAATGTACGCTGATCCCGCTGCAGGGCTTTATCGGAAGCTTCTTTACCCGCGCCTCCGCCGGGGAGTACGGCGTCTATACGATGGTCGTACAGGACGCCTCCTATCTGGCCGTCATCGTCATGAGTCTGATCACCAACCTGCGCTATCTCCTGATGAGCACCTCCCTCAGCCAGAAGTTTTCGCCGAAGACTCCCCTTTTTCAGCGGATCCTCGTCGGCTGCTGCGTCACCGATGAGATCTTCGGTATCTCCATTGCGTATCCCGGCGATCTGAACCCCTGGTATACCTGGGGTGCTGCGGCGATCTCCACGCCGCTCTGGGCTCTCGGCACCATGTCCGGGATCATCGCCGGATCCGTACTGCCGGCACGGGCAGTTTCCGCCCTGAGTGTCGCACTCTACGGCATGTTCCTTGCGATCATCATCCCGCCGTCCAGAAAGGATCGCGCGGTCCTGATCGCTGTCGCGGTCTCCTTCCTCGCCAGCTTCTCCGTACGGGCTCTGGTGAACGCGCTCTCACTCTCCTTAAGTGACGGGATCGTGACGATCGTCCTGACGATCGTGATCGCCGCCGCGGCAGCTCTCATCAAACCCGTCGCCGATGAACCGGAGGAAGCATCATGAAGCACAACACCTGGATCTACCTCACCCTCATGATCCTCACGACCAACCTGATCCGTGTGATCCCGATCACGCTGATCCGGGGAAAGATCAAAAACCGCTTCTTAAAGAGCTTCCTGTACTACGTTCCCTATGTGACGCTCGCAGTCATGACCTTCCCCGCCATGGTGCAGGCGACCAACTCCCCCATTGCCGGAGCTGTCGCGCTCATCCTCGGCGTCATCGCCGCCTGGTGCGGCCTTGGCCTCTTCCCGGTCTCGATCCTCTGCTGCGTCACCGTTCTCGTACTGGAATTTTTCCTCTGATCCGATCCTCCCGGTTTTCCATGCACTATGTCGGCCGAAGCACTTGTCCTCCGTTCGGTTTCCGGTGAGCCGAACGGAGGACAACGCTCCGGCCGTATATAACCATCGGATCAGATGATCAGCATCGCGTCCCCGAAGGAGAAAAATCGATAGCGCTCCCGCACGGCCTCCTCGTAGGCCGCGAGCACATGCTCCCGCCCGGCAAAGGCCGATACCAGCATCAACAGCGTGGATTCTGGCAGGTGAAAGTTGGTGATGAGACCGTCCACCGCTTTGAAGCGGTAGCCCGGATAGATGAAGATGCCGGTGTCCTTGCGGCCGGCATGGACTGTGCCGTCTTCGTCGGCGAAGCTCTCCAGCGTGCGGACCGAGGTGGTACCGACGCAGAGGATGCGGCCGCCGTTCTTTCTCGTGTCATTGATGAGCGCCGCGGTCTCCTCCGTGATCTCGCAGGTCTCAGTGTGCATGACATGCTCTCTGACATCGGCCACCTTGACCGGCCGGAAGGTGCCGAGACCGACATGGAGGGTCACAAAGGCTTCCGCGATGCCCTGCTCCCGAAGCGAGCGCAGGAGATCTTCCGTGAAATGGAGTCCCGCCGTCGGGGCCGCCGCCGATCCGTCGTGACGCGCATAAACGGTCTGATAGCGGTTCCGGTTTTCCCGGGGGAGTTTGTGTGTGATATAGGGTGGGAGCGGCATCTCGCCGAGCGCATCGAGCACCTCCTCCCAGATCCCGGTGTAGAAAAAACGGACGATGCGATTTCCGTCATCCCGGGTCTTCAGGATCTGGGCAGTCAGAGGAGCCGCGGACATCCCGACAGACCCGGCAGACTGCTCGGTCAGAGCACCAAAACACACCTCCGCTCCGGGGCGCAGCTTCTTCCCCGGGCGGACCAGGCATTCCCAGTCGCAGGTATTGACGCCGGCGGGGACATCAGAAGGTTCGGCGGAGGAACTGCCCTCCTCTTCGATACCTTCCTCCCTCTCCAACCTTTTCAGCAGCAGGATCTCCACCGCCGCACCGGTTTCCTTCTTCGTGCCGATGAGACGCGCCGGGATCACCCGCGTGTCATTGAACACCAGGCAATCCCCCGGACGCAGGAAGGCTCCGATCTCCCGAAAGATATGATGGGACACGGCTCCGCTCTGCCGGCCCAGGACCAGCAGGCGTGAGGAACTGCGATCCGTCAGAGGATCTTGTGCGATCAGCTCCTTCGGCAGATCGTAAGCGTAATCCGCCGTCGCATATCCTATCATAAACTTATTCCCGTTTTCTGTCATACGATCATCCGTTTCCATTCGGAGGCAGAAAGCTCTGCCATAAGGCAACCGCCCGCAGAATCTGCGGGCGATCGTGTCAAACTGCGGCAGGGTTCTGCCGTTTATACATTTTTAAGCGACGCCTTCTCCAGAAACGCCGTATACACCCGCAGGGATTCGTAGATATCCGCCTTGCTGGTCGCTTCCCAGGGCGCATGCATATTGAGGACGCTCACACCCGAATCGATGACGTTCATACCGTACAGTGCCAGGATGTAGGCGATGGTGCCGCCGCCGCCGATATCGACCTTCCCGAGTTCCGCCGTGTGATAGGTGATATTCTCGGCATCGAAGATCCCGCGCAGATGGGCGAGATACTCCGCATTGGCATCGTTGGAGCCCGATTTTCCGCGGGATCCCGTAAACTTCGAGAGCACCACGCCGCCCCCTAAGAACGAGGCATTCTTCTTCTCGAACGCAGAGGCAAACTGCGGATCAAAGGCCGCGTTCACATCGGAGGAGAGCATGCAGGAATTGGCCAGGCATCTGCGAAGCTTTAATTCACTGTAATCCCCGCAGAGATTCATCACCTCGGCAACGGTATTCTCGAAAAACTTCGACTGCATGCCGGTGGCACCGACGCTGCCGATCTCCTCCTTGTCGACCAGGATACAGCAGCCGGTCCGCTTGAGGTTCTTGGCCTGTAAGATCGCCCGGAAGGAGGGATAGGAGCAGACACGGTCATCCTGCCCGTAAGCCAGGACCATGGAGCGGTCAAAACCGGCGTCCCTTGCCTTTCCGGCCGGCACGATCTCCAGTTCCGCCGAGAGGAAATCCTCCTCCTCCACGCCGTAATTATCCTTAAGGATGGCCAGGATCCCGCGCTTCACTGCGCCGGAAAGTTTCTTATTCGCCTCGCCCTCGGCCTTTTCCGCATCGAGCGCATACTGCTCTCCCGCCGTGAGTTTGGTGCGCGCAGCCTTCTTTTCCTTTTCGGTTGCGGCGGAACTGTCGATGATGAGAGGCTTATTCCCGACGATGAGATCGAGCATCTCACCCTCGATCACCTTGGCCGCCTTTTTCTCCAGCTGCTCCTGTGCCAGATGGATCAGCAGATCGGAGAAGAAAAAGACCGGATCGTCCTCATCCTCACCGACATTTAACTGCGCGATACTGCCGTCCTTCTTCACAAATACGCCGTGGATCGCCATCGGCAGAGTGACATACTGGTACTTCTTGACACCGCCGTAATAATGCGTGTCCAGGTAGGCGATGCTGGTATCCTCGTAAAGCGGATTCTGCTTGACATCTGCGCGCGGGCTGTCGATGTGGGCGCCCAGGATATTGATCCCGTCCTCCAACGGTTCGCTGCCGATCTGGAACAGGATGATGGTCTTGTTCATCCACACGCTGTAGATCTTATCGCCCTTCTTAAGCTTCCTGCGCCCGTTTAAAAGTGTCCGGATATCCACATATCCGGCAGCCTCCGCGTCATTGACGATCGCTTCCACCGCCTCGCGCTCGGTCTTGGCGCGATTCAGGAAATCCTTATAATCCTCGGCAAACTTAAAAGCCTCCTTCGTCTGCCTGTCATTTAATACGGTCCACGCGTTTCTTCTGTTCATTGTTTTGTCCTTTCTGTGATACACGCATACAAATCCGACTGCCGATCATACGAAAAACTCCTGCCGCTATTATACACGACAGGAGTGATTTTTCAATCCATGCACACAAGCGTTACGATTCACAGTCTCTGTTCCCTCCGATCGTACAAACGAGTGTCCAACAGCAGTCTCACGCCTGATCCATGCACTCCTGGCAGCTGGTGAAGCCGGTCTGCGTGTCGATGTACCACAGGCCGGTCTTGACCTGTCCGCACATGCTGCACCGGTTCATGCATACCATGATCTTCACGCCCTCTCCCTCGCCGATGACCTGCTCGTAGCCGCCCGCCACGAACTCCATCTCGTCATCCTGCATCTCAAATTCCGCAAGACCGTTTCCCAGTTTTCCTGCCATGATCCAACCTTCCTTTCTTAATCGCCAGCGAACATTCCTATGGTTTCCATATCCTCACCCGTAAATGCCCGGATCACTTCTCCTGCTCCGCAAGCAGGACCTCCGTATCCAGCATCTCCATATCTCCCGCGAGCCGGACGAGTTCTGTCTGCAGGGTCGCCACGTTGACGGCGGTCGCCATAAAGTCAAAAAGCAAAGCAAGACCGGTCACCACAGCGACGCAGTCCGCGGGGATCCCCAGCTGAGAGACGATGATGCCGTAGCAGGTGAGAGACCCGCCCGGGATGGGAGGCATAGCAAGGGCCAGGATGCCGCTGACAAAAGCGGCCATGATGATCCAGGCGATCGGCACCGGAACCCCTCCAAATTCGGCCATATAGTAGATGGCGAGCATGAAGCCTACGGCAGACATCGGCATGTAGAGCACATTGCCCATGGGGACGCCGAAGGCCGTGAGCTTCTTTTTGACACCCAGCTTCTTCTCGCAGGTCTCCATGTTCATGGTAAAGACCGCCACAGCCGAGGCAGTAGTGAGACCGGTGATAAAGCAGGACATGGTCTTCTTCAGATACCGTCCCAACGGGATCTTGAAGCGCAGACTGACGGCCATCACCTCCACCATCAGGAAGATGACGCCGATGCCCGCAAAGATGAGGAGCGGTTTCCAGGCCTTCAGGTAGGAGGCGACTTCCCCCGAAATGATCTGCTGGCTGAGCAGGATGAAGACCAGGATCGGTATGGCGCTGCAGACCTTTTCCATGATGAACTGTATCAACTGATCCGCCTGGATCAGGACCGTGTGAAGGGTTTCCATCTGTCCTCCGAGGATCAGAACCGCGATACCCACGGCACCGCCCAGGATGATGATCTGCATGAAATCACAGTTTAAGAACGGTGTCACCGGATCCCCGGGCAACATGGCCAGCACCATACCGATGATGTCCTCCACCCCGGAGCTCCCCTCCGCCGCACCGGCGCTTAAGGAGAAGAGGAAGCGGCCGATCACCGCCGTCACAACTCCCGCGCCGAAGGTCATGAGCAGGAACCGGGTCAGCACCTTCTTCCCGAGAAGCCCGAGGGTCTGCAGATCATCGATCCCCCCGATGCCGGTGGCGATGGAGAGGAAGATCATCATGCATGCGATGGTGCTCAGAATCCCAAGAAATGCGTCAAAGAGCGGTTTGAGCAAGCTCTCGCTGATAAAGGTCTTCGCTCCCTCCGGCAGGAGAAACTGACCGGCAACCCCCAACACCACGGCGAGTACAATGGCGATGGCGAGATTCCTGAGCATCGTGTTGCCCTGCCGGCGAAGCCGCAGGCGTACGATGTTGACACCGTTGCGGTACTGATAGACCGGCTGCACGCCGATATTGACCAGGATGTTCCGTTCCCAGGCGCTCATGGCGTTGTCCGGATCGATCCCTGCGGCCGCGTCATCCGTGGGGTCAAAGCGCTCTCCCATGAAACTGATGATGATCACCGGGGAGCCGAACTGCCGGCCCATCCGGAGGCCGACCTCCTTGTCATTGCCAAAATGATCCGCGATCCGAAGGAGCAGCTCATCCATCGCAAACTGGATGCGGTAGCGAATCCCGGGATCCATGTCCAGCCCGCTCATATACTCATTGATCTGCTCGGACATCCGCTCAATATTGGATTCGTTGATGGAATATGCCTGTTCGTTTGTGCTCATACGCTCCTCCTGTCATATCGGTCTGCTCACAGGTCGATTCTGTCTTTCAAGACACTACCATACCACCTTTCTGCGCACCCTGCAAATCCGGCACCCTACCGCATCTTCCGAAGCTTTGCCCGGAGCGCCCTGCAGCCGATCTTCGGCTTCTTCGGAGCGTCCAGTCTGTTTTCAGACTTATCGATTTCAGAACATAACAACCGTCCCCCAGACCGGGGTCCGAGGCTCGGTGTTCTGCTGATCTGCCATAAGCTTCCCTTCTCAGATCGCGTCCATGCAATCCTGACAGCTGACAAACCCGGTTTCTGTATCGATGTAGAACAGTCCCGTCTTGGTCTCCCCGCAGTTGCTGCAGCGGTTCATGCAGACCATGATCTTCACGCCCTCTCCCTCGCCGATGACCTGCTGGTAACCGCCGGCGACGAATTCCATGTCGTTGTCCTCCATCGCATATTCCGCCAAACCCTGTCCTATCTTTCCTGCCATGATCCTGCCCTTCCTTTCTCTGTTTCCGCTTTGCGCGGTTGATCGCTGTTTCTGTTCTGTTCAGATCCTGTTATCTGTTGATACGGTTCTCCTGTCCGAATTGGCAGTTATTTTCCCATGGAAAATGAATTTTTTCCGGGTCCTGCCTTCTCCGGTCCCTGCTGCATCTTCTGTTGCTGCATCTTATGAAGCTGCTCCCTGAGCGCCGCATAATCGATCCTCGGCTGTGCGCCACCGCCGGACAAGCGACTCTCCAACGAGCCATATTCCACCACCTTCACTTTCGGAAGTGTCGGATCCTGCTCTGCGGCGCTCTTCGCATTTCTGGCCCGGTTCAGGGCATCCGTACGTTCTTTCTCCTGCTCTCCCAACGGCCGTTCAGGATCGATCCCCTTATTGTTCTGACGGATTTTATCCACAGCACTCTGAGCGAAATTCTGGATATCCTGCGAGAAATTGAAGCGCTGTCTGCCGGTACCGATGTTGCCCTTAAACATTCCCTTATGCGTACTCTCATAGGTTGCACCGGCTCCCCTGAGTTCATCGAATGCCTTCTCTACCTGCGCAGGAGAGAGTTTATCGAGCGCGCCCGGGTCTTTAAGAACCGCGACCGCCTTGAGCTTATCGTGCATGGCGATATATTCGTCGGAATTCGAACTCCTTGTCATCTTTTCAAGTCGATCCAGCTGCGCCTGTGCTTCCGTGGCAGCCTGGATCACCGCGCTCTGATAGGCGGCGATCCAGGTTCTGTCATTGAGCGTCGCGTCATAATTAATACCGATCTCCTCCTTCGAGGAAGCCTGCTGCACGTTTTCCACATCCTTCGGCACCTTGCGGAAGATGCTCTCTCCCTCTTTGGCATTCGGATTGATCTCAAAGCCTTTTTGACCAATGTCAGCCGGCTTCTCCGAGGCGCGTTCGATCTTCTTCTTAAATGTCTGCTCGTCCAGCTGTCCGCCCTGACCGTGATAGCTCTGATAATCCATGGCGGCTCTCATTGTTTTGTCCATGTGATCGATCAGGTTGACGTTACGCCCATCGATCTTATAAACCGGTTTTCTGCTTTTTTTTGCCGGCTGAAGGTACGTGTTGATCCGTTCCATCACACTTCGGATCGCATGCTCCTTCTTTGCCGCGGCGCTGGTCAGATCGATGTAGTTGTTCACCACATCCCGGATCATTTCCCTGTCGTCGCCGGCTCCTCCCTTCTCATAATCAAGGAACGTCTCGGTACCGGGCATCTTTCCGCTTAAGACCTTTTCCTCCATCTGTTCCAGCTCGTCCGCCTTTTGAAGCATCGATCCGGCCAGATCGCGTCCCATCCGGTCAGCGATCGCTTCCAAAACCTCCAGCTTCTCCTGCGGGAATAAGCCGTCTGCTCCCGGCGTGGCGATCTCCGTGAGGAACTCGTTCATGACATCCCGATCTTCCTCCGGCTGATCCGGATTCCGTTCCCCGGCCTCGATCTGCGTAAGCATCTGCGTCAGCTTCTCATAATCCTTATCCGTCGCTAATTTCTTAAGCAGCGGATAGATGCGCTCCCTTGCCGCAGCAAGATTGAGATCCTTCCGCATCGACGCAAAGAGATTGCCATAACGCAGTGGACTCATCAAATCGCTTAGCACTGGGGATTGCTGATTCTCCTTGACAAAGGCGTCAAACGCCCTTATGATCCCCGCCTTTTCCTGATAGTTTGTGACGTTTGCGTCCCAGGCCTTATCCCGGAACTCCTTGAATTTACTCTCAAAGGCGGTTAATTCCGCTCTCTTCTGACCATACTCTTCGACCTTCTTCTTCTGGAGATCCTCCATCTGTTTCTGGATGAACTCTTCCCGCTTTCTCTGATCCGGCTCCTTGAGAGCTTCCTTCGTTATTCTATCCTTAGATCGCTCCAGGGATTGTTCCAGTTCCGACTTCAGCTGTTCCTTGTAGCGGGCGATCTGCTGCTCGATACCGCCAATGAAGCCAAAGACATGGACATCTTTTGCGCCCCATCCGTTCTCAATCCCACGGACCTCCCAGCGAAGCATGCCGACAGCAGCACTGATATCTCTCTCGGTCCCACCGGTCTTTCCGCAGACAGTTCTTAACGGATTGTTGATGTATTTGTCATACTGTCTGTGATCCTCGGTATTCCAGATCTTCTCATATGCGGCAATGGTTTTTTCATGCTCCTTCTTAAGTTCCTGCAGATAGGTCTTCTCGTCTTCTTTCGTAAACCCTCTGCGCTCCATCTTCTGGCGTCGGTATTCCAGGACCGCTTCCCTTAAGCCCGAGGTCGTGATATCCATATACGCATCAAAGAGCGGGTTTTTCGGATCCTGATCAAGTCCCCGGATGATCTCATCCATCCCCATTTTTTCGATAAAAGGCACTGACGTGGTCCGTGACATCAGACTGATCATATACGGAGCACGCATCGTTGTTCCCAGATAAATCCCGTTCCTGTCACACAACTTTGCGTTCAATTCATAGAATTCGCGGAATTTTTCGTATTTGGGCGTATTCTGGTTCACTTCCATCGCGGAAATCTCGTCCGCTTTTCTCTGGTAAGCATCCCGAATATAGTCGGTAATCTTCCTCATCTGTTCCAGGGCATCAATCTGCTGCCCGTCCTTCTCTATCTTACCGTACAGCCCCCCGATCCTCATCTCCATGACCGGACCCGTGACCGAATCCAATGGCGCTCTCCTGCCATACCCGTCGAATTTCTCATAATCGGGATGATAAAGATCCAGTCCATCATCCACCAGTTCGTATTGTGACGCGAAGAACGCCCTGTCTTTCACCGGGAGATAAAGATTCATACTCGAATAGAAATTTCCGGCGATGATGGTCTTCATACTGAACGCCAGATTGGCATTCTCATTCTGCTCAAAGATGAATTGTCCCTTCGCGTTGATTCCGAGCTTTTCCATCACGACGGGCGAGAGGTTCACGTGCGCCTGGGTCGAGACCAGTGCAACAGCGTTGCGGTCACTCTCCTCCGTGAGGATCTTCTGATCCACCCCCTGCTTCATCACATCCGTCATCTCCTGAAGGAGCTCCCCGCGCCTGTTATAATCGAGAACCTGATTCGTCCGAAGCTTCTCAAAGAGTTCATCCATCCGTTGCGCATAGACACTTTCTCTCTTTGACCGAAAGGCCGGAGTGCTTCTGCGGATCCCTTTTTCGTCGTACCAGGCACGACTGTTCAGGGAATGACGCACCGAGTTGAACCGGGCCAGTGCAGCGAGATCCTCGATCGGCCAGCCGTTCTCCAGACCGATCAGCTGTGCCTCCACATCGGCGTAGGTTTGACTGATACCGCCGGGACGACCGTATGCGTATTGTGTTTCCGGAGCCGCATTCTTAATGACCTCCAGCTCTGCCTTGGTATCAGAGAGCTGTCTGTACAGTTTTGCGCGAAGCTCATTCTCCGATTCCGCGGTCAGAGTTCCCTTTTCCCTGGCACTCAGATATTCCACCGAGGTCTGCACCGCCTCATAACCGGAAGTGAGGATCCGATAGATCGGAAGCTTGGTGTTTTGGATATCGGACAATGTCTCATCTGTCAGACCGGTCCCATCCGCAAAACCTTCCAGGCACCTAAACAGCGTGATCTCGGAGCGCATCCGGGCAGGAGCAAAGCCGTTTAAGCCGTTTTTCAGGATCATGCTGCTTCTGGCCCTGGCAATGGCAGCCAGGGTCTTGCCGGCCTCTCCCTTATCTTTTGTAAATGCCTCAATATCCTGATCCAGGCGGTCGGAGAGCGCCTCGACCTGTGCCCGGTAGGTTTTAAATGCCGCCTCATCCTTAATCCGATACATTACGCTCTTTGACTTCTGCATTTCCCCGATCATGGCGTTAAATACGGGGTGCATCTCCTTGTCTTTGCCTTGCGGGAATACCTGATCATAGGCTTGCTGAGCGTCCTGGTAACGGGTTTCAATGGATTGCCCCGGGAACAGCCTCTCAAACTGCTCTCTGACTTCATTGACCGAGGAATACAGATAGCTGTCATCCCACCGGGTCTTTCCGTCCGCGTTCTCCTTCGATTCTTTTTCTCCTTCTTTCGGGGCCTCCTCCGACGACACTGCCTGCTCGTTAGCCTGGGGATCATTTTCCGGCTTTTCGATTTCTTTCGGGGCAACTGCCTGATCGTCCGCGATATCCCCTTTTTCGTTCCCGTCGACATGCTCCGCATGGCTTCCGAGATTCTCCGTCGCTGCTGGAAAGAGCTTCGCTTTCTTCTGGAATTTTATATTTTTGACCAGCTTATTGAAGCTCTCCCCTTGCAGGATGTTCTGCTTCATCCCGTTCTCTATGATCTCTGACATCTCTCCCAGAAGCTGCGCGCGTATGTCAGCGTCATTCACCGGTGTGGTATTAAGTTTTTCGAACATATCGTCCATCTGCTTCAGATAGGCGCGTCTTGTATCCGCCTCTTCTGCAGGTCTAAAGAGCGGCTCTTCACGCTTTGTACCGTCCGCCTGGTAATAGGCTTTTTGATAGAGCCCATGACGGACGGAATTAAACCGGGCAAGAACAGAGAGATCCTCGATGGGCCAGCCGTTCTCCACGCCCGTAAGTCTCGCTTCCACATCGGCGAAGAGATTGCGTACACCGCCGCTGCGGCCGTAGGAGAAATCCGAGATCCCGTTGCCTAAGAGCTTCTCCTTCTCTTCAAAGGCAGTTGTTCCCGGCGTGGTGTCCTTGACGATATCGAGTCCCTGTTTGGCTGCCTTCAGCTGTCGGTGGAGAGCGTTCCGGAACTCCTTCTCCTTTTGTGATGTCAGATTTCCCTTTTCTCCCGCATCCGTATAGTCGACCATGGTCTGGAATGCTTCATAGCCAGCGGCGACCGCCTCATAGACGGGGTATCCCCCCGCCTTACTGTTCCTGATATTCTCAACATATTTCATATCCAGTTGCGTAAAATCAGGGAATTCTTCCAGCATCTTATAGAGGGTGAACTTTTTTTTGATCTTTACCGAGCTCCAGCCTTTCAGCGCGTTTCTCAGAATCCCGCTGCTCCTGGCTTTGGTGATCGTGGCAAGGGTCTTCCCGATGTCGCCGTGTTTCTCCGTGAAGGTATCGATCTCCTTCTCCAACCGGTCGGCATAATCCGCCATCTGCAACTTATATTCCGCCAGCTTTTCCTGATCCCTCACGTAAAATGGATCCTTATTTGCTTCTATCACTTTGAGGTTAGTGCTCAAAAAGACCGGATTCGATGATTGGTACATGCTGGCATTGTTAGTATCAGGAAGGAGAAGCGGATACTTCTCCTTCACATCCTTATAATGCGTTTCGGCAGATTCCCCCGGGAACACCTTTTGTATCTGCTCTTTGAAATCATTGACCGCGATCGGCAGATATCCATCCGGTGTTACCCTGTTATCATTCATGTTTGCCATGGTTCACCATCCCTTTCATTTCCATCATTCGGAGCATGAGCGCTCTGTCACGTCATCGCCTGCTGCTTCTTTATACGCAGCGAATGACCGCAATGGCAGTGATTTTGTAATTATTTTACATATGGGCTCCGTTCCATTCCTTCGCCTGTCCCTGAATTTTCGGTCCCTGCTGCATCCTGTTCATTTTCTCCCGGAGGGCTTTAAAGTCGATCATGGGCCTGCCGGCGCCCGGACCGATCTTGTTTTCCAGGCTGTCAATGTTCATCTCCTTCACCTGATCCGCGGCATTCTTCGCATTTCGGGCCCGGTTAAAGGCTCCCTTTCGTTCCGCCTCCTGCTCCCCCAACGGCCGGTCGTATGCGATCCCCTCATTGTTCTGGCGGATCTTATTCACCGCGCTCTTGGCAAAGTCCTGGATATCATGCGAGAAATTGAAGCGCTTTCTGCCGGTACCGATGTTGCCCTTGAACATTCCCTTATGCGTTCTCTCATAGGTCGCACCGGCTTCCTGCAGATCTGTGAAAGCCTGCTCTACCTGCTCCGGCGTAAGCTTATCGAGCGCGCCTTCCTTTCTCAGCTCCGCGACCGCCTTCAGCTTGTCATGCATCTGTATGTATTCCCCGGAATTTGTCTTCTGCACCATCTTTTCAAGCCGATCCAGCTCCGCCTGTGCCTCCACGGCAGCCTGGATAACAGCGCCCTGGTAGGCTGCGATCCAGGTACTGGCCTTTAACTTATCATTAAAGTTATCTTCAATCTCCTTGCCGGATTTGGCCTCCTGCACCTTCTTCACATCCTCCGGCACCTTGCTGAAGATGTTCTCGCCCTCTTTGGCGTTCGGATCGATCTCAAATCCGTGTTTTGTGATATCGTTCACCTTATCCGAGGCGCGTGTGATCTTCTGCCTGTATTCCTTCTCACTTAACTCTCCGTCCTTGTAAATCTTATAGTTATTATGACTCATGCCTGCTTCCACAGTCTTGTTCAGGTGATCGATCAGATCGACATTATCACCTCCGCTTTGGAAAACCGGACGTCCGTTTTTGCTGCCCGCCTGAAGACCCTTGCGGAACCGGTCCATCACCCTTCGGATCTCATGCTCCTTCTTCGCCGCGGCACTGGTCTGGTCGATGTAGTTGTTCACCACATCCCGGATCATCTCCCTGTTGTCGCCTGCGCCTCCTCTCTTATAGTCAAGAAATGTCTCGGTGCCCGGTACCTGTCCGCTCCTGACCTTCTCTTCCATCCGTTCAAGCTCATCAGCCTTCGTAAGCATCGGCCCGATCAGATCGCGTCCCGCCTGGTTTGCGATCTGTTCAAGCACATGCAGGTTCTCCTGCGGAACAAGGCCGTCCGGACCCGCAGCCGTGATCTCCGTGATAAACCGTTCCATAGCGTCCCGGATAACCTGCGGCTGATCCGGTATCAATTCACCGGCCTCGATCTGCTCAAGCAGCTGCGTCAGCTTTACGTAATCCTTCTCCTCGACGAAAGACTTCATCTGCCGGTAAGCCTCTTCGGCGACTTCCCTGTGCAGATCTGCACGCAATCCCTCGTAATAATTCTGCTGCAGCATCGGACTGAAAAACATTGACAACTCGTGGTATTTCTCATGCTTCTTGATAAACGCATGAAACTGCGCCATGATCTGCGCCTTCTCCAGGTTGTTTGTCACCTTTTTGTTCCAGAGCTGTTCCTTCAGTTCATTATACTCTTCGATCAGAATGTTCAGGTTTATTTGTTCTTTGGCGATTTCATCAATATCCTCTTTCAGACTATTGATTCTATTCTGCACCTTTTTAGGATTTGGATCCTCCATGATGAGCCTGAACTTTTTGTCCATATCCGCCTTCAGCTGCTCCCTGTAGCGCTTAAGCTGCTGCTCCACAGCGCCGATATAACCGAAGAGATGCAGATCCTTGCTGCCCCATCCGTTCTCTATCCCGCGGATCTCCCCGCGCAACTGTCCTACCGCAAAGCTTATGTCCCGTTCATTTGGACCTGTCTTTCCGCAGACTGTCCTTAGCTTGTTATCAAGAAATCTGTCATATTGCCCGTTATCGACCACCGACCAGATCTTATCATATGCAGCGATGGTCTTCTCATGCTCCGCGCGAAGAGCTCGCAGATACTCCTTTTCATCTGCCTCCGTAAAGCCTCTGCGTTCCATCTCCTGACGCCGGTATTCCACTGCCATCTCCCTGAGTCCTGACGTGGTGATATCCATAAAAGCATCGAAGAGCGGCATTTTCGGATCCTGATTCAGACCGTCTATGATCTCATCAAGCGTATTACTCTTGTATGCGGGTCCTGATACGACCCTTGCCAGCAAGTTCGGTAAATAAGGCGAATGCACCTGCGCTTCTATATTATTCCCGTTCGTATCGTTGAGTTTTGACATCAGGGAAAAGTATTCCTGATACTTCGCGTATCTATCTCCCTTTTTGCCGATTTCATCCGCTACCTTCTGGGACAGATCATGTCTCGAGACGGTCAGCTCCCTTGCAGTCTCTATAGTACCGTCAATGGTCTGACCATCCTCCGTCCGCGTCCTGGTCACAAGACTCCTGATCTTCATTTCAATTTCACCGGGTCCGACGATAGCTTCATCGTCTTCCCGATATTCTTCGTACTTTTTAAGGTCCTCTTCATCTTCAGAGAGTTCATCCACTAACCCCTCTACCTTCGCACTGTACTCGTCCAGTACTTCCTTCGGAAGCAAACCGATCATTTCGGCCGAAAAATTTCTGCCCCAGAGTCTTGTCAAAAAGGTCTGCGCGACGGCTTCATTTTTGGCGAACATCAGCTTGCCGTTGGCATTGATGCCGATCCTTGCCTTCGATACATCGGAAAGCTTTGCCTCTGCCTGACTGGCTATTGCCTGGGCCGCGTTCTTCATGGATTCTCCGGAAAGAACGCCGTTCTGTAGTCCTTCCTTCATGATTTCGGACATTTCTCCAAGAAACTCCTCGCGCCTTGCGTAGTCGGCCACAGCCGTGGTCTGCAGCCGTTCAAACAGCGCGTCCATTTTGTCCAATAATTGAAGCTGATCAGGAGATGAAAGCTCCGGTTGCTCATTAAGGGTGCCGTCAGCATTATAAAATGCGCGGGTATTCAGACCGTGCCTGATAATATTGAACAGAGACAGCGCGTTCAGATCCTCGATCGGCCAGCCGTTCTCCACACCTGCCAGTCTGGCCTCCACATCGGCATAGGCATTTCGCACACCGCCGTGCCGGCCGTAGGTAAACTCCGAGATCCCGCCATTCAGCAGTTTCTCCCTCTCATCAAATTCCTCCTTACCGGGAACTGTATTTTTGACAACATCGAATCCCTCTTTGGCCTTCTTCAACTGCCTGTAGAGATCCGCCCTCAGCGCATTCTCCTTTTCGGCTGTCAGCGTTCCCTCATCCTTTGCGGTAATAAAGTCGGCCGTGGTCTGTACCGCCTCATAACCTGAAGCTATAGCCTGATAGATCGGATAATCCTTTTCGCTGTTTTTTATGTCGGCAAGCGTCTGCTCCGTCAGACTTGTCTTGTCCTTAAACTCTTCCAGGCTCCGGAAAAGAGAGATATCATGTCGCATCCTTGCGGGAGGAAAACCGTTTAAGCTGTTTTTCAGGATAGCGCTGCTTCTGGCTTTGGCGATGGTGGCAAGCGTCATCCCTGCCTCTCCCTTTCCATCCGTGAAGGTGTCAATATCCTTCTCCAGCCGGTCTGAAAGTGCCGCGATCTGTGCCTTGTAGGTTATTAATGCCTTATTATCCGTGATCTTTTGTTTTTGGTTCTTTGATTCCTGTACATTTTTGATCGTGGCCTCAAATACGGGATGCGGATCGGAATCCCTGCCCTTAGGAAAGACCAGATCGTAAGTTCTCCGGCCGTCCGCGAAATACGTCTCCGGATGTTTTCCCGGAAACAGCCTGGAAAACTGTGTCCTTACTTCATTGACCGAGGAAGCCATATACGGGTCATTTCTCCGGCTTTTTTGGTATGCGTTCTCCTTAAGCTTTTCTTCTACTTCTTTCTCTGCCTCTTCAGATACTGTTATCTTTTCGTAAAGATACATATTTGCGGGCCGGCTGCTGAAAATGCTCTCTTTATCCGCGGCGTTCAGATCAAATACAAATCCCTGCCTTTCGACGGTACTCTCGAAAAGGTCTGCGCGCTCCAATGCCTTTGCGCACTGATCGGGGGGAAGCTCCTGATAATCATTCAAAAAATCCTGTACGCCGGCTTTGGCGCTGTCCACGAATGCGTCGGCGGTTTCCATCGTTTCCCCGTCAATCTTGATAAACACACCGGCATCGGCATCAACTTTCTCTTCGGCCGCCAGGTTTATTTGCTTCAGGAACAGCGTGGCGCCCAGTTGGAGCCGGTTCGTGGGATGCTTCAATGCGATATAGCTGTTCGCGATGTCCCGGATCAGCTTACGGTTGTCCGGATTGCCGGCCAGTTCCTCGGTACCCGGCACCTCGCCGGTATATATCTTCTGCTCCATATCCCTCATGGCAATAGCCTTATCGATCGACACCTCAGTCCGGACATATCCGGCTGCCCGCGAGATACCCATGAGTATCGGTGCATTTTCCGGCAGGATATACCTGTCCTCTCCGACAGCGGTCAGCTCGTTGATAAATCGGTGAAGACCTTCATTGACCGCTTCATGACCGGCGTTTGCCAGTTCATTTTCGTCATAGAGCATACCCGAGGCCAGTTCGACCACCTCCCGGTATTTTCCGCTTCTGGCCAGCCCCCACAACTCCTCATATGTTTTCTGCTGTTCCTGGTTTATCTGATTTGCCATCTCTGTGTTTACCTTTCCGTTGTAGTAAGATATTTTCTACACAGCCATCGACTGCTGCTTCGACGTCTGCTTCTGCTGACCCTGCATCTTGTTGAGTTTGGCCCGAAGAGCCGAATAGTCGATCTTCGGCTTGCCGGCGCCTCCTCCGAACTTGTTCTCCAGGCCGCCAAGACCCACTTCCTTCACCTTTTCGACGGCGTCCACTGCATTTCTGGACCGGTTCATGGCATCCTTGCGCTCCCTTTCCTGCTGTCCTATCGGCCGGTTATGGTCGATCACTTCTTTCTCACTGCGCCGTATGCTGTCCAATCCATTCCGGGCAAAGTCCTGGATGTCATGAGAGAAATTGAAGCGCTGTCTGCCGACGCCGATATTACCCTTGAACATCCCTCTGTGCGCGAGTTCATAGGTTCCCCCGGCTTCCCGAAGATCCTCGAAAGCCTTTTCTATTTCCGCAGGTGTGAGCTTATCGAGCACGTCCTCCTTCCTTAGATCAGCGACCGCCTTCAGCTTGTCATGCATCTGTTTGTATTCCTCGGAATTCGTCTTCTGCGCCATCTTCTCCAGTCGTTCCAGCTCCTTCTGCGCATCCACAGCCGCACTGATCACCGCGGCCTGATAACTGGCGACCAATGTACTGTCGTTGAGCGCCGCTTCATAGTTGGCTTCGATCTCCTGTGCGGATTTCGCCTCCTGCACGTTCCTCACATCCTCCGGCACCTTACTGAAGATGTTCTCCCCCTCTTTGGCATTCGGATCGATCTCAAAGCCATACTTGCCGATGTCGGCCGGTTTCTCGGAGGCGCGGGCAATTTTGGTCTGAAACTTCTTATCGATCATCTTTTCATCTATGTTAGCCGCATAGTTCTGATAACTCATGCCCTCTTTCATGGCCTTGTCCATGCGATCGATCGCGCTGATCTTTTCCTCACCGCTTTGGAATAGCGGTTGTCCGTTCGGGCTTCCTGCCCGGAGAGCCGTTTGCATCCGCTCCATCATCCCCCGGATGGCATGCTCCTTTTTTGCCGCCTCGCTTGTCTGATCGATGTAGTTGTTGACCACGTCACGGATCATGTCGTTGTTGTCATAAAGCCCGCCGTATTTATAGCCAAGCAGTGTCTCGGTGCCCGGTACCTGCCCGTTCCTCACCTTCTCTTCCATCTTTTCCAGATCATCCGCCTTCTCGATCAACGATGCGGTCAGATCAAGTCCCGCATGGCTCGCGATATTTTCAAGGATCTCCGCGTTCTGCGGCGGGATCAGACCGTCCGGACCCGGTGCGGCAAGCTCACTGAAGAAACGCTGCATCACCTCACGGATCTCCTGAGACTGATCCGGCATAAGCTCGCCGGCCTCGATCTGCGTAAGCATCTGCGTCAGTTTCCCGTAATCCTTACTTGCCGCACAGTCCTTCAACTGCAGGTAAACTTCCGGCGCGGCTGCCCTGCTCAGCTTGTTCATGAGTTCGTCATATACCCGTTTATCCGATTTAAAGGATTCTACCGGCCGTATATCCGGATACTTTTCTACCAGTGCCTGAAACTGTTGCATTATATGCACCTTGTCAAGGTTGCTGTTTACCCTGGTATCCCAGACCCCGGCCTTCATAGCGTTGAAATCTGTTATAAATGTTGTCAGTTCCGCTTTCCTCGTTGCGATATCGGTCATAGTGGACTTCAGTTTCTCGAGTTCCGCTTTATTATTCTCTTTAGCGGCATTATCAATTGCTTTAAAAAGGCGGTCTTCTTCCAGCTTCAACTGTTCTTTGTAGCGCAGGATCTCCTGATCCATGCCGCCGATGAAGCCGAAAAGATGCAGATCCTTGCTGCTCCAGCCGTTCTCGATAGCTTTGACCTCAGCGCGCAGCTGTCCTACCGCAAAGCTGATATCTCTTTCCGTTGAACTGTTCTTTCCGCATACCTTACAAAGTTTATTCCCGATATATTTGTCATACTGTCCTCTGTCATCGGTATTCCAGATCTTATCATAGGCAGCGATCGTCTTCTCGTGCTCTTCCTTAAGCTCCCGGAGATAGTTTTTTTCATCCTCCGCGGTAAAGCCTCTCCGCTCCGCCCGCTGACGGCTAAGCTCCACCTTATATTCTCTGAGACCGGAGGTTACGATATCCATGTAGGTGTCAAAGAGCGGATTGGCCTTATCCTGATTCAGCGCATCTATGACTTGATCCATAGGCATGGACGTAAAAAACGGTGTCCCTGTAGTCTGAGACATAAGGCGGAACATATACGGCGCATTATGCACTGCACCCAGGTAATTTCCGTCCGGATCATTTACCGCCGCATTCAGTTCAAAGTACTCCCTGATCCTTGCGTATTTGGGCTCGCTGATCTTATCTGCCTGCTCCTGCCAGCGATCATGCATCCATTTCACATACTCTTTTCCTTCCTGAACGGCATTAAACGGCTTCCCATCCTCATCCACGCCGGATTGCGGAAGATCCGTAACCTGCATCGTTTCGACGCCCACAAATACCGTTTTATGCTCATCGGACCAGTGATCGAATTTATCAATGTCCGGATCACCGCTTCCACAATGTTCATAATAAGAGAAAAATTGCTGGTTATGGAAATCGCTTTCCTCCTTGGATAAAAAACCATCCTTTGCGATAAAAATCATGTTTCCATATAACTGCTTTACCGTATAGTACTGATTGAGCCTTTCATTTTTTTCGGACAAAAGCTTTCCGTCAACACCGATGCCCAGCTTTTCATTCAC
>JAFPTK010000130.1 GCA_017400305.1 Lachnospiraceae bacterium
AGTAGGGCAGGAAGCGAGCAGGTCAGCAGGCATGCATCGGAAATGACGAAAAGTCATTTTTCCGATGCTTTTTTCATGTGATCAGATCCGCCGTCCAGGCCAATGTGCATCGGAAATGAGGAAAAAGGTCAATCCCGATGCAATTCCCGGTCATGGGAGTCTGCGGTTCAGGGGGAATGAGGATAATTCTTCTCCACGGCCCGATCGGGTGATAGAATAGGGGGCATGAGTGATCGTCTGATAAGAGAAGTCAGGGAGGCCATCCGCAGGGATCGGCTCTTCCTGCCGGGAGAATCGGTGCTGCTGGGGGTGTCCGGGGGCGCGGATTCCGTATGTCTGACGGATGTGCTGTGTGCGCTTTCCGGAGAGCTCCGGATCCGGCTGGCCATCGTGCACGTGAACCACGGGATCCGGGAGACCGCGGGGAGGGATGCCGCATTTGTGCAGAAGATGGCGGAGGAGAAGGGAATCCCGTTCTATCTGGAGCAGGTGGATGTGCCTTCGCTCAAGGCGCAATGGCACTGCTCGGAGGAGGATGCCGCCCGGAGGGCACGATATGAGGCGTTCCGGCGGGTAATGGAGAGGAGCGGGGCATACACTCTTGCTTTAGCACATCACCGCGATGATCAGGCAGAGACACTGCTGCTGCATTTGTGCCGGGGGGCGGGCCTCCGCGGCATGGCAGGCATGGCGCCGATCCGGGAGATGGAGGGGGCGGTGCCCCCCGCGTGGCGGATCGTGCGGCCGCTTCTTGCCGTGTCGCGGTCGGAGATCGAGGAGTATCTGGCGGATCGGGGGCTTGCGCACGTTGAGGATGAGACAAATGAGAGCGACGCTTATGCGCGGAACCGGGTGCGCCGGCACCTGATCCCCTGCGCGGAGGAGATCCATCCGGGGGCGTCAGCGCATCTGGCGGAGGCGACAGAGCGGGTGCGGGAGGCACTCGCCTGGATCGATATTGAGACACAGAGACAACTCGCAGCCTGTCGGATCGACGGGGCAGCAGGTTCTGCGCTCCTCGAGGCAGCAGGGCCGGCCCGGCCGGTGATCGTCCTCTCGACGCCGATCCTGCGGCAGCAGCATTCCTTCCTGCAGGGAGAGATCCTGCTGGCGGCCCTTAAGGAGGTTGGACTTGCGACAGACATCGGGGAACGGCATCTCACCGCCCTGAAGCAGCTCATCGCCGCGGATGCCGGCACGCATTCTCTGGATCTGCCCGGGGACTTTCGTGCGGTGCGGCGATATGACCGGCTGTACCTGTATCGGGGAGACCGTGAGACACCTTCCCTGCCGCATGCGGGGACCGAAAAACCCCCACGGATCATGGACCGGACCGGGCATGACTTTTCACAGCGTCTGATCGAGCGGACGCCCGGCACACCCTTTGACCGGAGTGAAATTCCGACGGACCCATTCACAAAATGGTTTGATTTTGATAAAATAAAACAGTCTGTGTGCATTCGCACCCGCAGGAAAGGGGACTGGATCGACACCGGAGGCGGTCGGAAGACGCTGAAGAAAGAGATGATCGATGGCAAGGTCCCGGCGGATGAGCGAGACCGGATCCCATTGCTTGCCGCAGGGGAGGAGATCCTGTGGATCGTCGGGGTCAGGCGGTCAGAGGCGTACCGGGTGACAGCGGAAACCGCGCGGATCCTGGAAGTCAGGTATGTGCCTTCCCACAGAAGGTGAAGGGGAGAGCAGAAGCGGCGCCGGTCTGCGCAGAAATGAAAGAGAGACAGTCAGTATACAGTCGGTTCGCCGGAGATCCGGCGGGAAAGGGTGATCCATGGCAGAGAGAGTACAGGTCATGCTCACGGAGGAACAGGTGGATGCGCGCATCCGGGAGCTGGGAGAACAGATCAGCAGGGACTATGCGGGCAAGACGCTGCACCTGGTGTGTGTATTAAAGGGCGGCGTCTTTTATCTGTGCGAACTTGCAAAGAGGATCACCGTCCCGGTGACGATCGATTTCATGTCCGTCTCCAGCTACGGAGCGGCCACCAAATCCAGCGGCGTCGTGAAGATCGTCAAGGACCTCGACCAGCCCCTGATCGACCGGGATGTGCTGGTGGTGGAGGACATCGTCGACTCCGGCCGGACGCTTTCCTACCTCCTGCCGCTCCTTAAGGACCGCGGACCGGCGAGCGTGAAGCTGACCACCCTCCTGGACAAGCCGGAGCGCCGGGAGACCGATGTCAAGGTGGATTACACCGGCTTTGAGATCCCGGACAAATTCGTCGTAGGCTACGGTCTCGACTATGATCAGAAGTATCGCAACCTCCCGTATATCGGTGAGATCGTATTTGAGTAGAGAGGTTCTCTGAGGTGAACAACAATAACAACCGGGAACGCAGCTTTGCCTTCTATTTCTGGATCATCCTGCTCTTCGTCCTGCTGGTGATCTTCCTGGAGTACAACCGGGGCAAGGCATCAAACGGGGGTGACCAGGC
>JAFPTK010000009.1 GCA_017400305.1 Lachnospiraceae bacterium
GAATGAACAGGACCGCCCGATCCATCGTGATCCAGGCGTAGCACAGGGCCACCGGGGAACAAGCGACATCATTGCCGCGGATATTGAAGAGCCAGCAGATATCATCCAGACCGGTTAAAAACAGCGCATCCGAAGGAGTCTGAGACAGCGCGTCCCTCACCTCACGGAGCTTCTCCCGCGCGCTCTTCCCGGCGATCGCATCGTCGATCACAAACACCTCATGAAGCGGAAGCGGCGGGCGCTCCGGCCAGGCCTCCTCCGCCAGATCAAGGTCGCACGCGATCCGGATCCGGTTTGGCTCCAGATCCTCCCGGAGCTTCCGTCCGAAGCGGTCGGACACCACCCGGCCGTCAAAGCAGAGGGTCTCCCCCTCCCGCATCCTCTCCTTCAGGAATTCATTGATGGTGGGAACCCCTTCATCCGCCATGCGGAACAGCTCGACGCCGGTCCCTTCCATCTCCTTTTCCGCCTGAATGAAATACCGGCCGTCGGTCCACATCCCCGCATGGTCGTTGGAAACGACGAGGGTCCCGTTGGAACCGGTGAAGCCGCAGAAATACTCCCTGGCCTTGAAATGATCCGCCACGTATTCCGAATGATGATAATCCGCGGTGGGGCACAGATAATAATCCACCCGGTGCCTGGCCATGACGGCGCGCAGTCTCGCAAGCCTCTCCCTGATCACTGTGTTCATGTCATCACCTCTTCTTCATAGGCAGATAGGGCATCACCGGCCCGACCGCCTTGTAGGCCGGACGGATGATCTTGGAGTCATTGACCAGCTCCTCCATCCGGTGCGCGCTCCAGCCGACGATGCGGGCCATGGCGAAGATCGGCGTGTACAGCTCGATCGGAAGGTTCAACATCTGATACACAAAGCCGGAGTAGAAATCCACGTTGATGCTGACACCCTTGTACATCCTGCGCTCACTCGCGATCAGTCTCGGTGCGATCTCCTCCACCTTGGTGTAGAGCCCCCACTCCCGCTCCATTCCCTTCTCCGCGGCGAGCTGGGATACAAACCCCTTGAGTGCGCGCGCACGGGGATCGGATCTGGAGTAGATCGCATGCCCGACACCGTAGATCAGGCCGGCGCGGTCAAAGGCCTCCTTGTGCAGAAGCTTCTTCAGATAGGCCTCGATCTCCTCATCGTCCGCCCAGTCCCGCACCTCTTCCTTCATCTCCTCGAACATGCGCACAACCTTGATGTTGGCTCCGCCGTGCCGCGGTCCCTTGAGGGAGCCGATGGCTGCCGCCATCACGGAATAGGTGTCCGTCATGGAGGAGCTCACGACATGCGTGGTAAAGGAGGAATTGTTGCCGCCGCCGTGCTCCATGTGCAGCACCAGACAGACATCCAGAAGCCTCGCCTCCAGATTGGAATAATTGGAATCCGGCCGAAGGAGATAGAGGATATTCTCCGCCGTCGACAGGGATTCCTGGGGCTGGTGGATGTAGAGACTGTTGCCCTCGTGATAGTGATTGTACGCCTGATATCCGTAGATCGAGAGCATCGGAAAGAGACTGATCAGCTGCAGGCACTGTCTTAAGACATTGGGAAGCGACACATCATCGGCGCGATCGTCATAGGAATAGAGGGTGAGCACACTTCTGGCCAGCGTATTCATCATATCGCGGCTCGGTGCCTTCATGATGATATCGCGCACAAAGCTGGTCGGCAGACTCCGGTAGAACCCGAGCAGCTTCTCAAATTCCTTAAGCTCCGATCTCTTGGGGAGATGGCCGAAGAGCAGGAGGTAGGTGACCTCCTCAAATCCAAACCGCTTTTCCCTGGAAAAGCCGTCGATCAGATCATGGATATCATACCCGCGGTAATACAGTTCCCCGTCGGCGGGCACGGATTCCCCGTTCACATCCCTGGTCGCACGGATCTCGGAGATATGGGTCAGACCGGTGAGAACGCCCTTGCCGTTTAAGTCGCGCAACCCCCTCTTGACGTTGAACCGTGTGAACAGATCGCCGTCAATGACATCTACCTCGCGGCTGATCTGTGAAAGCCTCTCGATCTCCGGTGTGAGTTCTGAGTATACGTTCGTGCTGTCCGAATACGCCATAGACCGTCCCCCTGTGTCTTAAACCTTCAGAAAATCTCTGACTGCCTGCGCCATCTCCTCCGTGGCACATACCCTGTCGTGCTTAACCTGCGCCGTCCGCAGGGAGGTGACTGCCGCAGGGATGGGGACTCCGGCCGCATCGGAAAGCTTCTCCGCGAGAGCGAAATCGTCCGCTCCCTCCGTCTCGATGCCGATGGCCCCCGCCACCGCACGGGTAAACTTGAAGGGACTGGCCGTCGAGGCGATCACCGTCACGGTATCGTCCCCGGACTGCTCGCGGTATCTGCGGTATACCGCGCTCGCCACCGCGGTGTGCGTGTCGATGAGATAATGCGCCTCCTCAAACACCCGGGCGATCTCCGCCGCGGTCTCCTCCTCCGTGGCAAATCCGCCGACGAACATGGAGAGATTCCGGCGCATCGCATCGGTGATCTCGTACTTCCCTTCGCTTAAGAGGCGGGACATCAGCGCCGCATCGGTCCCGGCATCATTTCCGGCGATATGGTAGATCAGGCGCTCCAAATTGGACGAGATCAGGATGTCCATGGAGGGAGAGCTCGTCAGGATGAATTCCCGGTTCCTGTCATACGTCCCCGTGCCGAAGAAATCATAGAGGACCCTGTTCTCATTGGAGGCGCAGATCAGCCGGTTCACCGGCAGCCCCATCTGCATGGCGTAGTAGGCCGCCAGGATATTGCCGAAATTGCCGGTGGGCACGACGAAATTCACCGCCTCCCCGTCCCGGATCCGGCCTTCCTTAAGGAGCTTGCCGTAACTGTGCACATAATAGACGATCTGCGGCACCAGGCGGCCGATATTGATGGAGTTGGCGGAGGAAAAGCGGAATCCCGCATCGGCGAGTTCCCGGTTCATCGCCGCATCCGTAAAGATCCGCTTGACCCCGGTCTGCGCATCGTCAAAATTGCCCTCGATCCCGACGACACAGGTATTATCCCCGGTCTGCGTGACCATCTGCCGCTCCTGGATCGGACTCACCCCATGCTTGGGGTAGAACACCATGATCCTCGTCCCCTTCACATCGGCAAAGCCGGCCAGAGCCGCTTTTCCGGTATCTCCGCTGGTCGCGGTGAGGATCACCGTCTCCTCGGTCACACCGTTCTTCTCGGCTGCCGTCGTCATCAGATGCGGCAGGAGGGACAGTGCCATGTCCTTAAATGCGATGGTCGGACCGTGCCAGAGTTCCAGATAGTGGGCACCTGCCGCCTCGGTTAACGGAGCGATCTCTGCCGTGTCGAACTTCCCGTCGTAAGCGGCATCGACACAGCGATGAAGCTCCTCATCGGTATAATCCGTGAGAAAGAGTCTCAATATGTCAAACGCATTCTCCCGATAGCTCCGGCCGGCGTACTCCCGCACCGGACGATCAAACTTCGGCAGAGTCAGCGGGACATACAGACCGCCGTCCTTTGCGATCCCGTTTAAGATCGCCCGGGATGCCGGTATCCTCTCCTGATCCCCTCTGGTGCTCTGATACAGGTTTTCCATGCGCTCTCTCCTTCCTGAATCCCGCCCGTCCGGGAGCCGTAAGAGCGGCCGCTTCCGCAGGCGGGGTTTGCAACTTATTGCGCTAATGTGATAAACTAAACGAAAATCCGTGATATTATACCACAAACGAATGATCTTGGCAAAATGACAGACTTAAAACCCGGTGTTTATATCGTAAGAAAGGCCGACGGTACCATCAGCTACCGGGCGTCCTTATCGAGAAAGGGAAAGCATATCTCCCTGGGGAGCTTTCCGTCCGAAGAGGCCGCGCATCAGGCTTATGCGGAGGCCGGACGGCTGCTAACGGATCCGGGTGTCCGGGTGGATGATCTGCGGCAGGACTCTCCCCTGCCGTTCCTCAAGGCGGTCAGTCTCATCAACCTCCGGGATAACGGGATCTATTTCGGGGCTCCGATCCTGTTGGGCAACCGGGATTTCCTCTACTATCTGGATCGGGATGATGTGTACCGGTTCGATCTGGATGATCTCTTCTACTACTCCTCCCACCGCATCATGCGCCGCGGAAGCCGCCTCTTTGTGGCGGATTACGGCTCGCAGATCGGGATCATGAGCCGCTTCGGCATCCGCAGCTTCGCGGTCGCCGGCAGGGACTATCTCTTCCGCAACGGCGATGACCACGACCTGCGCTATGCCAACATCGTGATCATCAATCGTTATCGCGGGGTATTAAGCTATGCGGAGCGGGGATTTCAGCGCTACAAGGCGGTGATCCATGTGCGGGGCAACTTCGTGATCGGTCACTTCGATACGGAAAAGGAGGCTGCCATCGCCTACAACAAAGCGGTGGATACCCTTCGTCAGAACGGCTTTCGCAAGAATTACGAGCTGAATTACTTAGAGGATGTGGGGCCCTCGGAGTATGCGGAGATCTATCAGCGGATCACCCTTCCCCGGAAGATTCTGGATCTGCGTCCTTCTCCTTCGTCTCCCCGGGATCCGCAGCGCTCATCCGACTGACCTCTCCGGATCCTGCGTCTTCGTCCGCTTCTCCGTCTCTTTCGCTTTCCCCGGCTTCATCGGTATCTCTGACCGCATCGGTATGTTTTCTGTGCTTTTTCGGCTTCGGGAATCTGCGGTTGATGATCAGGATCAGCAGCACCACGACCGCCAGGATGAGGACCGCCCCCAGACCGATCCAGACCGCGTAAGCCTCCAGCCTGTGCAGAAATGACGGATCATCCCGGATCACGAGACTGATCTCCCGTCCGGATGCCTCGAAGACAAGGTACTGTCCCACCGTCTCCGTCTCCGGCTTCACCGGTCCGCGCTCCGTCATCACATGGATCACGGGATCCCGCATGGCAGGATCCGGCAGGTACCGGAAGCGATGGATCTGGGGTCCCGTCTCCGTCCAATCCTCGGGAAGCCTGATGACGAGGATCTCCTCCCCGTCCTCCTGCCGATGATCCGTGATGGTGATCCCGTCCCCCGGAGCGAACAAGCCATCGGCGAGGATGGCCTTTTTCCCGTCCTCTCTGGTCAGATCCCCTGCGATCAGGGTGACCACTCTCGTATACTCCGCCTCGATGCGGTCCTCCGTCGTGATGTCCGCGAAGTCCGTCCTCGTCCAGGTGCCGACAAAGCCGTCCTTCTGCGGGACCGACGGGACATCCGCTTCCGCGAGGCTCTCTCCGTGTCGGAGGGAGCGCACCTCCACCACCTCATCCTCCGACAGGAAGGTCAGGCGAAGGGAATGGAAGACCCCGCGGTCGTCCTGAAGGATCGTGTCATAATCCGCCGCCTCCGCAAGCCCCTCGTAGTCCACATCTCCGATGGCATGGATGTCACCGCCGCAATAGAGATTGCCGGAGAGCGTATCGGAAGAGATGTTCTGATCGAATCCTGCGATGGCTCCGACATGCTGCTTCACATCACGGAAAAAGACCATGGCGCGGTTGTCCGCAAGGACACTGCCCTCTCCGGCCACCCCGCCGGCATAGCCGGAAGCCCGGACCCCGGTCTTGACCAGGCAGCTTCGGATCGTTGCACCGGAAAACCCGGCGATCCCGCCGGCATATTCCCCTCCGGCATCGATCCATCCGAGGCTCTGGCACCGATAGACAAGTCCCAGCTGCATCCGTCCCACGATCCCGCCGGTGTAATTCCCCCGGCAGATCACCGTTCCGTCGTTCGTACAGCCGTCGATGATGTCCGTCTCCAGCATCTGCGCATTCGTTGTGCGATTGGTGAGGGTCGACACCTCCCGCTCCGGGTCGAATTCCATATCAACGCCCATCAGGCCGGCGATCCCGCCGACATCTCCGTCCGCCTCGACCTGCCCGGCATTGACACAGCCGGTCGCTCTGCCGCGGACCGCCTCCGTGAGCTTCTCCTCGGAGATATCCGAGGTGTAATCCGCCGGATCCAGACTCCGGTTGAGCTGTTCCTCCAGAGCTTCCTGCATGAGATCTTCGATATTCGCCATCTGGTCGTTGATGGATTTGAGATTCCCCACGGTTCCGGAGGTGGCATCCTTGAGGCTTACATTGAGCGAATCCGAGAGCGCGACGATCTGGTCGATGGTGCTGTAGAGATCGTTCCCTGCCGTTTTGGCCGTATCGCTCACACCGTGTACCGTGAGATCCGTATCGGCGATCCTCTGGAGCGCATCCGCGATGAGCGGATCGACATCCGGCGTCTTCGTCAGCTGATCTCCCAGCGCATCCGCCGTTTCATC
>JAFPTK010000131.1 GCA_017400305.1 Lachnospiraceae bacterium
GTGGGATCTTCCGCCGGAATACTATACGAACGAACCGATCTTTTATGATAAGGATCACTGGTATGAAGCGCCGCTCTATCAGAACAATCCCGAGATCGCGGAAAACGCGCCCCTCGCCTACCGGGGACTGGATGATCTGCTTGCTTCCTACGGGTATGTGAGACACGGAAATGATGCGTATTATACGGTGAGCGAGCCCATCACTCCCGGAAATGCCGCCACAGGAACCGCAGATGCGGGATCCTCCGCTCCGGATCAGGGGACTTCGGCGGAAAGACTCATCATACCGGCCGCAGACCGCCCGAATTTCAACCATGATTATCATCCGACCGACGAGGACGAGACCCTGCTCTTCTTCTGTCACCTCGGCGCTGAACTGCTGCTCGTCGGCCATCTCCTTGGTATCTCACCGGTCCCGCTGTGGCACGGGATCTACACCGCACCGACCGCCGTCACCGTCCTCAATGAGGAGCGCCGCTATCACGACAACGCGATCTTCCGGATCCAGGTATTGGGGGATACCTCCCATCTGGCAAACGGAAAGGAGCCGGTCTCCTACTCCGGTGCCTTTGGACCGGTGTGGCAGGAATCCGACCGATCATGATTTTCGCGTTATCTCCTCAATTCATCACTGACTGTCGGCTTTTCTCCCTGCGTGATACGATGACACCGTTTCCGCAGGGATCATTTTTTCCCGGCTAATGCCTTCAGATCATCAAAATACCCTCTGGCGTCCATCTCGTCGTATACGAGATAAGCGATGACCTGATAGCCGACCGGGGTATAGTGCAGGTCATCTTCATTTAAGAGACTCGCCGGCGTGATCCCCTGCTCCATCCGCTTCTCATCTTCTGCGGTCGGTGTGATCCCAGCGTCAATATATCGGTTGGCGTATTCGATCCCGTTCTCTGCCATCCATTCCTGCAGACTGATGAAATGCTCCCCAAATGTCTCCGCAAGGGATTCCGTCTCCTCTTGGGAGAGTCTCCCGTTGTCCTCCGGCCGGTGCCCCATGCCCAGCAGCAGATAATGCTCATTTTTCTGCATCCCGGCCATCCGCCCGAAGTGATCGACCAGATTGGCCGGATCCTCATAACCGCCGTTTGCCCCCATGAGCACCACGGCGAAATCTTCCCCGTATTTTCCCGAGGCATCCGTTAAGACATATTCACCGGGATTGACCGAGACCGGATCCCCGGCCTTCGCCCGTTTGAACTGATAGCGGGAGCTGTCCATTTCCTCATCGTAATACCGGAGCAATTCTCCCCCCACCCCGGCGATCGTCACAGGATTGATCCCGTTTCCTCCGTAGGTGCCATCGCCGTGTCGAAGCGGCTTAGTCACCTGTCCGTGATCCGAGGACCAGAACCAGAAATCGACCGGTGTCTGATCCGCCGGGATCTCAAAGGCTTCCATCACCGAAAAGGGAACCGCACCGCGACGGCCCGTGATCTCCGCTGTCGTCTCCGTGCACACCCCCATATTGCGGACCGGAGGCGCGGTCAGTCCGGAAAAACCGGAGCTCTCGCGGATCGGATCAAAGAGTCGCTCTTCCATGAGCCCCGCCAGAGTCGCCGGATAGGTCACGCCATCCCCGAGAAACCCCTCCGTGATACTGTCTCCCCAGCAGTCAAAACCCGGCATCGCTTCATCGATGAGTGCCTGCCAGTCCGCCTGCGTGGAAGCGGCCGCGATCTTCTCGTGCCATGCAGTCAAGGCGGCGTCATCCGCCGCCTCAGCCTCCTCATCTGCGGATTGCTCCGATGACTCTTGCTCCTCTCCAACAACTTCCGCCTGATCAGAGGAAGTACTGCCACCATCCTGCGGCCCTTTCGAGGAACTGCAGCCTGCCGCAAGCGTCAGAATGGCGATCGCCGCAAGACATGTCGTAAGAATTCTTTTGTTTCGAGTGATTCTGATCATCGGGAACGCATCTCCTTGTTTATGAATTGGTCCAACATATTTTTTATCCTTATATCAAATCGTGAGGTATTTCCGGCATATCAAGCAGTTTCACAAAGGTATCCTATCCATCCAGACAGGTATCCGGTAAAGAACCAACGCAAAGAGGATTGCTCCCAAGGTAAAGATGCGTATCTTCTCTTGCAAATTATATCCGGATTGCTGTGATTCCGTGCCTCTTTGCGTTCCGTACGTCACTGACCGGATCATCTCCTACGTGGATGATCCGCGATCCGGGGTAAGCCGCTTTCAATTCCTCATAGAGAGAGCCATCCGCTTTGCTCTTGCGATAGGTATTCGAAACCATCAGCCTCTCATATCCGGCATACCCGTTATGCGCAAGGATCTGTTCCAATACCTCCTGTGGCAGATACATATCCGTGAGGATGACCAGGCGCTTCTTCTGCGCAAGGAGCCTGTTCCATACGATCTGCATTTCGGAGATTGCCTTACAAAGGCGCTCCTCCACTTCGATCTCCGCCCGCATCCCGTCTTCTGCCGGAATATGGATCACAGCGGATAATTCCTCCCAGATCTCCGAGAGCGTCACCTCGTAATCACCGACCGTATCTCCGCCGACGATGACGGAAAACTTATTCCAAAAACGGATCAGTA
>JAFPTK010000002.1 GCA_017400305.1 Lachnospiraceae bacterium
CTACCGGACGACCTATGACGAAGAGGTTCAAAAGCGCATGGATGTGCCGCTCTGCGGTGACGACACGGATCTTCTGCAAATGGGGATCGCGTTGATACCGGGAGATGCTCAAGTGCTGGAGGATCATCCGTCCCTGGAAAAGGACGAAATCCGGGATACTGACAATGGGAGCTATGAATTGCCCTCCCTCATTACGAACGATAAGGTGATGCTCTGGGCGATTCCCGATGGGTTGGATTATGGGCCCCTCCTCGTCGATTACAAGAACGCGACCGATGCGATGGAAAAAGCCTTTGCCCGGCACATGGGACCGGGGGACGAGCCGCTTAAGGAATTCGCTGATGCGATGATCTTCAATCCGGCAAAACGCGTGCAGGAGGGATGGACCTCCCTGAAGGTCATAAACCGGTTGAATCCCGGCGCCTGGTATAAGGAGTTTGGCGCTTACATGAACGGCGGTGTTAGCGAGGAGGCAAGAAAGAAGTTTGCCTGGGGCGATGCCCATTTCCCGATCAACCGGCTGGTCGTATCCATGGATAAGATCGTGGGGATCCATACCGATTATTTTAAGAAGGCGGACAACGGGACGATCACCGCACAGGAGGAGAGGAACTTCCGACAGGCGCTCTTGGAGGAGGAGATTCGCGCACTGCACTATCTCAATCGGGTCGCCACACACACGGATCCCGTCGAGGGAGCGCGTATCAAGGAGCTCTCGGGTGCGGGGAATGGGGCGCAGCAGTTTAACCGCCATGCTGCGCGGGGTATCCGGATGTCATTTGCCGATACCGAGGCGAGGATCGCGGGGCTGAAGGCCGGCTGGCCCATCGAGGATCTGAACGCGCTCTCAAGCTACAAATATGCGATGGAATCCATCTATAACCATGCGAATTACGATTTTACGACTACCGATCCCAGACTTTTGAGCAAACCCAAATACAGACCGGGGGAGCAGGAATATCTCGGCAGGATGCAGAGGCTCTGGGGGAAGATCGAATCTACGCCGGTGAGGGACAACGAGACCAGAAAGGCGCTTCTGACGGAGATGCGCGAGCTCGTCAGAGAGGGGGTAGAGAAGAAGTTCATCGATACCAAGGATTTAAATGACGGAGAACCGGAGTTTTCCTACGCGCTCTATGACATCGACCGGAAACTGGCCAGGCAGCTCACCCCTGCGGAGACAGAGGTCATGCTCGCCGGAAACGGTATTGATGCCGATCGGATCGATATCGTGGAGCAGGAGGAGACCGATGCTGACCGCAAGCGCCGCGAGGAATACGAGGCGAGACAGCAGCGGGAGAGGGAGGAGCAGGAGCTGGCGGATGCGTTAGAGGCATTAAACCGCCAGGAGCAGGAGGAGCGCGAGCTGCGGGAGTTCCTGGAGAAACCGGATCCCAACCGCTACGATGAGGTGGTGGATGATGCCAGACGCCGCAGAGCGCAGGGGCTTTCTGTCGGAGAAACACAGGCGAGACGGATGGAAGTGGATCCCTCCGGCCGCATCTGGTTCTACGACA
>JAFPTK010000132.1 GCA_017400305.1 Lachnospiraceae bacterium
ACAAAGCACAGCAGTGCCGAAAAGAGCGTCCCGAATACCACGCTCACAAACGACAGCTGGATATCATACAGGAAATCACCGGCCATGAGGGCGATCAGATTGACCACCGCACCGCCCAGGATCGCGATCTTCCAGGCGTGATCCACCGGGAGGCGCCGCAGGAGCCATACGATGATCAGGACCGCGGCAAAGGCCAGGATGACGATCCACATGGCGCGGTTGGTCAGAAATCCGGTCAGGAAATTGCGCAGCTGTACGATGATCTCCTGATCCTCTCCGCTGGTCACGGAGCTTGCGCCCATTGTCGTGGCGTTCATCTGCACGAAATTGAGCAGATAGTAGACGATGACGCCGCAGCTCATGGCGGCGATCGACAGAGGACTGCCCAACAGGCCGAGAGCGAGCGGCATGAGATACGGGATCTTCATGACAAAGAAGAGCGGTGTCATGACGAGGACCACGGTATCGTTGGGCCCGAATCGGAAATAGAGTAAGAACATCAGGAGGAAGAGCACCAGCGTGACGGCCAGTGTCTCGATGGAAACCGCGTAGAAATGCCCCAGGATAAACGCCGCCATGACGAATACCATGAAGTTGACCGGCATGAAGGAGCAGAGAAGGGCGCACATCAGCACGATCGGGAGCGGCTTGAGGGCCGCGAGATAGCCCACCCGCCCGTTGATCGATGCGATCGCGATAAAGGAGAGCAGGAACTTCCACAGGGGGGTGATCCACATCTCATAGCGGATATAAAAGCCCTTGATGAGCTGTTTGATCTCGACCAAAGCTGTCATAACGTCACTAACTGCCTTCCGGGCCGGCGGCCCTCGCATTCATCTCCTGGAGCCTGCGCAGTCCCTGAGCATATTTGCGGACACGCCGCTGCATGTTGTGATAGCGCACGGCATAGATCGTCGCCGAGAAGACGCAGTACACGACCGTCCCGATGACGTAATACTTCACGGCATCCCGGATGAGACCCATGATATCCGTGCTGTAGATATCCTGCATGAGCAGGTCAAAATGGCTCAGAATATAAAGTGCGCAGACAACAGCGAATACGACCGTCGCGCATACGATCGATCCGATGATGTGATGCGTGATGTAATCGATCGGGAAATAGCGGCCGGCCGCATCGTCTTTCTGTCCTTCCCGCTTCTTGAACATTGCCATGCGGGTCATGAGAATGACTTTTTTCTCAGCGAGCATCTCTTATTTCTTGAGGAACTGCATCGCTGCGTGCCCGGTATTGATCCTCTTGCGCTCCGGAGCCGGCGCGCCGGGCTTCTGGATGAGGTTGCCGAGACCGGAGGCAAGCTGAGCCTTGCACTTATTGCAATAACGTCCGGTGGAGATCGGCTCGCCGCAGTTCTCGCAAGTCAGCTCTACCGGTGATCCCTTGGCAAAGACCAGCCGCTCCTCGCGGACCCACTGCTGGATCTTGGTCAGCTTGACATCACATTCCTTGGAGAGCTCGTTCATCGTGGCCGACGGATGCTCTTCGAGGTACTTTTTCACATTCTGAAAAGCTTCTTCCGCCGCTTTCTTGCAGTTCTCGCAGATGACATCCCCTGCGACCCACTGAAACATCTTCCCGCACTTCTCGCAATTCTTGATCTGCATTTCTTCCTCCTTATGAAACTCATCGCATTGCAGTTCCCAGATGACCGGCCGCAACTGTCACAAAAAAGATCCCGGAAGCCCCCGCTTTTCGAAATTCTTCCGCGACCGCATCGATCGTTGAACCAGAGGTATAAATATCATCAACGATGATAATCCGTTTACATTTTACATCATTCCCCTTCAATTGAAAAGCATTTTTGAGATTATTCCGTCTCTTTTGCCGTTCGTCGGACTGCTTAATCGGGGCTGTGTTTTTGACTCTTTCGATGAGGTCTTCCCGCACGGGGATGTTAAGGCGCCGGGAAATGACCCGGGCGACATCCGCAGCCTGGTTGTAACCGCGCTTTCTGCGCCTTGCGGGGTGCAGGGGAACGGGGACGAGCATGTCCGCCCGGAGCGAGAGAAGCTCCCTTCCCAGACGGCGCACGATCTCGTCACCGAAAAATTCCGCGTTCTGTCGTCTTCCGGCGTATTTCATCCGGAAGAGGGCATGTGCGACGCTGTGGTACTCCGCCAGGGGGTAGCCGTGATCGTAGATATGCGGATGAGCCTCGCAGTCTGCGCAGAGGACCTGCTCCGTGCCGTATGCGCCGCCCTTGAGACTCCGGCCGCACTTCATGCAGCGCGGATCGTGTTCGAAGCGGATCTCCTGATAGCAGGATTCGCAGATCCGCTGTCCCTTCGGCAGGATCCTGTCACATTGCGGACAGCGGCGGGGATACAGAAGGTCGAGGAATTGATCGATCAGTTTACGGATATTCATGGATCCTCTTGATGAGACCGGTGTTGCGTTTCATTTCGTTGCCGTTTTCCACCATCTCCGCGACCGTATCCCGGCTGCCCAGGATGACGACGCAGGATTTGGCTCTGGTCACGGCGGTGTAGAGGAGGTTGCGGTTTAACAGCATCCGGGGACCTCCCAGCAGGGGCAGCAGAACCGCCGGGTACTCGCTTCCCTGGGATTTGTGGATCGTCATGGCATAGGCGAGATCCAGATTGTCCGTCTCGGAAAAGGGGATCCGCACGGTCTTTCCCTCGTCAAACCGCACCGTGATCTCCTCGGAGGCCGGACGGATCTCTGTGATCGTGCCGAGGTCGCCGTTGAAGATCCCCTCCCCCTGCTCGATGACGATCCCGTGATAGCCGCGGATCTCCCAGACGGCGTTGTAGTCGTTCTTCGTCTGCATGACCTTGTCACCCACACGCCAGATCCGGTCACCGTGCTGCCATTCGGCCTTGCCCTTCTCCGGCGGATTTAGTTCCCGCTGCAGGATGGTGTTCAGGGTTTCGGCGCCCAAAGGCCCCCGCTTCATCGGGACCAGGATCTGGATCTCTGAGGAGGGGGCGTTGACATAGGACGGCAGCTTCTCCCGGATGAGTGTGAGCATATGATGGACGATGACCTGGGCCTGATCCCTGGCAAGGAAGAAGAAGTCGCGGCTCTGATTGTCCATGACCGGCATCTCCCCGGCATGGATCCGGTGTGCGTTCATCACGATATCCGATTCCGCGGCCTGACGGAAGATCTGTGTCAGCCGGACCACCGGGAAGCGGCCGCTCTCGATCAGGTCGTGGAGGACCTGGCCGGGACCGACGGACGGAAGCTGCGCCGCGTCGCCGATCAGGATGAGATGCATGCCGGGCACGCAGGCCTTGAGGAGGGCGTAGAAAAGATGCATGTCCACCATGCTCATCTCGTCGATGATCACGGCATCCGCTTCCAACGGCATATCCTCGTTCCGCTGGAAACGGACCCGCTTAAATTCCGTTTCACCGGTGCCGTCCCCGCTTTGCCCGGAACCGGCGGTCTGCACCTCCAAAAGCCGGTGGATGGTCCGTGCCTCCACGCCGGTGGTCTCTGTCATCCGTTTGGCAGCGCGCCCTGTCGGAGCGGCCAGGAGATAGCTCTTGTGCTTGCGGGTCAGGATGCTCAGGATCGCGCTCAGCGTGGTCGTCTTACCGGTGCCGGGACCGCCGGTCAGCAGGAATACACC
>JAFPTK010000010.1 GCA_017400305.1 Lachnospiraceae bacterium
GAGAAGATGGCGGTGATCGGAGATATCATCGGCCAGATCCTGTTTGCCGCTGTGATGCTGGCCGGCCTGGTCACCTGGTGTTTCAGCGTGCAGTGGCTTGTCAGAAGGGAGAAACTCACCGAAAAGAAAAGGGAGAGATATGCGCCCGCAGTGGTGAAGCGGCGCACGACGAGGCTTACGATCATGGCTGCGCTCGTGGTGACCCTGTTCGGCTTTATAACGGTCATGGTGCAGTATATGTACCAGGAGAGCAGGATCGGCACGAATGTGCTCAATATGCTTGAGACACAGCTCAAGGACGGCGGAAGGATCGAAAACGAGCTCAGCGCGATGGGCACGGAGAAATATACCCGCCTGGGAGAAACGGTCTCGGACATGCTCTCCGGGGACACTTCTCTTCTCGCGAAAGATAAGATGGCAGAGATCTCGAAAGCGATTTCCGCCGATTATATGATCCTGTACGATGAAAACGGGGCGGAGATCGCGTGCAGCAGGGATTACAAAGGATTTACGCTGCCGACGGATAAGTCGGACAGCTTCAGTGACTTCCAAAGGCTTCTCAAGGGAGTTCCCGTTATCGTACACGAAGCGGAAAAAGATATGATCACAGGGGAGAGGTATTCCTTTGTCGGGGTCCGCTATGACATACCGGGCAAGGAGGACACTTACGGCGCCCTTTTGCTGGCCATGGCTCCCTCAGCCGGTACCTCGGCGCAGGGGACGATCGAAGACCAGGTCAAACAGCAGGTTTACCGAAGGCTCCAGCCCAAAGACCGCGTGATCATGGAGATCGATCCGCAGACGAAAAAGATCGTGCTCAGCAGCAGGGACGCCTATATCGGAGCCGATATCGGAGCGCTCGGAATGGATGAGAAGATGCTCAGGGACCGCTACATGAACTTCTTCTTTCTGGATGATGAGTGGTACTTCGGCATTGTGGGCAAGGTGGGAGATAACATGTACTTCTACCTGAGAGACAGCACCGATATGTCCAGGATCGGCCTTCTTCTGACGCTTGTTTCCGGCGGCCTCTTTATGATCGCCCATGTGATCACAGCCAAATTCGGGTTCGCCGAGTACAACGACGAGAACTATGAGCGCTATGCGCCGCAGGTATTAAAGACGTCAGAGGAGTACCGGGACAAGATCAGGGAGAAAGCGCCCTACATGGAGTCTCTGGCCGACAAATGGACGGCTATGATGCCGGAGAACAAGGCGAAAGCGGTCATGCAGATCCTGATCGGGATCCTCCTGGTGGCCCTGATCCTGGTCTCATACAGCAATTCACCGCTGGCAAGGCACTCGGTCCTGTCCTTTGTCATACGAGGCAACTGGACCAAAGGCATCAACCTCTTCTCCGGAATCGCGGTAGTCGTTACATTCTGCATCGAGTACCTGGCTTATCTGACTCTGAAAATGATCACTCTGATACTGGTGAGTCTCACAGATACAAAGGGAGAGACTATATTTAAACTGGTGCGGAGCTTCCTCAATTACGCGATGTTTATCGGTGCAGTCTGTGTCTCGCTCAGTTTTCTGGGCGTCGACACGACAACGCTCCTGGCCTCGATCGGCCTTCTGTCGCTGGCCATATCGCTTGGCGCCAAAGATATTGTGGCGGACATCCTGGCCGGCCTGAGCATTGTCTTTGAGAGGAACTACTATGTCGGTGATATCGTCCGGATCGGAGATTTTAAGGGAAAAGTGAAAGAGATCGGCGTCCGCTCCACGAAGGTTACGGGCGGCTCCAATGAAGTCAAGATCATCAGCAATCATGAGATCGGGAGCGTCATCAATTACAGCAAGCAGACCTCCGTCTGCTCGGTCAAGCTCAACCTGCCTGTCACGGTATCTATTGATGAAATCCGGAAGCTCCTGGAAGAAGAGCTCCCCAAGGTCAAAGAGATGAACCCGTATATCGTTAAAGGACCGAGTTTCGACGGGATCCAGGAAATTGTCGATGACAGAATGATCATCAGTATCTCCGCGGAGGGACCGGAAGAGCAGATCGGCAGCATTCAGCTCGACCTGAACCGGGTGCTCCAGTCCATGGTGAATCGAGGTCTTCTGGAGCATCCGAAGACTAATGTTACGATC